>DATJRE010000473.1:0-7654 GCA_035505095.1 Bryobacteraceae bacterium
GCCGTCTCCCGCGGCGGCGGTCTGAAGACCCGCAAAACGGGACCGACGCAACCGTAAGATTTCCGGCGATGGCAGACGGCGTGACCCGGAAGAGTTTGTCACCACCAACATTCCGGCCCGACTAGATCGTCTGCCGTGGAGCAAGTGGCACCTCCTTGCCATCGATCCAGCGTGCTACTCAGGTTGTCAGCAAAGCTCTTTGCAAAATGAAGTTCGCTAAGCCAACTCTTCGTCCACTATGCCTGTTTTGGATTGGACGACGATCCGGCTTGAGCACTTCGACGGATCGGGCGTTAGACGGCCAAGTGACCGGAGCACGGCATAGGGATTTGGGCAGACCCTTTCTCCGAGTGGCCGACTATTCACCCGATGGCCATCGGCGGCCACGCTCCAGAGCACGGCGGTTCGCGCCATCGCCTTGTTACCGCTCGGCGCAAACCGCCAACCGTTAGGATGGCTTACTGGACACCATCAACGATGACGTGCAATTGCCCCTGAGCCGGATCTGGTAGGTTCGATGCGTGGATGCTGTAGTCGATGGTGAAAGACCTGATACATTGACTAGACTCGAAGATCGCGTAGAACGGCTCAAGTGGCTGTACGAATCCATGCTTCAGCATTACAATCGACACTTCCACGTCGTAGCTTCTTGTCCGTCGTATCAATGGCTTGCCGACATTACTGGGCCCCGGGATATCTGGAAAATTGATGGGAGGCGAGCGCGCAAGGATATCGGGGATTTGAAATCCCGACGCCAGTGTTTCGGCGAGCGTTCTCGGCCTATCGGGGGGATCAGGCGTCCGGGGTTTCTTGGGCTTATTGCTCTCGGAGACTAAGGCAAAGCCGTCAGGGAAGTGCAGGAAAACGTCGAGATCTTGGGCTGGGCAGGTCCCCTCATTCACTGCCGATATGTCCAGACGCAGGGTTGTGGCTCGAAGCTCATCGAAGCGGTTCAATTTGGCGACATACTCCGCGTGCGCGGCGTAAAACAGTTCGAGTTGGTCGTTGTACTTCCTAACATCTTCGGCCGGAATTCGATGTAAGGACTCTAGGGACTGGGCCGATGCTCGTGGTAGCGCAGCCCTAGACGCCTCTACCTTCGGGTATTCGGTCCGAAGGTCAACATCGGTGAGCACTTCCGATTTTGGCCGGGCGAAAGCCGATCGCTGTACCCGCAAATGTGGCTCATTGGAATTGAAGAGCAGTTTCAGTTTAGGCAAGCGATCGCGTAGTCGCCTCACCTCGGACTCAAGTTCGCTTCGCTTCTTTTCCTCGGGGAGAAGGTCGTCAGGTAAGCGCAGGCCCGGGGGCAGTTGATCAACGTAAATCCCGTGCGATTTCGCTTTAAGTTTCAATCCCAAGTCCGCCGTAACCAACCGGGCCGCGCCTGATCCTGCCTCGATGTTGTACTCAAGAATACTCGCGACGAGGTGATCGTCTGCGACGTCGCGCGAAAGATTGAATCCAGCGAAATCAACCAGCGGATCTTGGACCCGGAACTGGAGTTCGACAGATTTCCGAATGACTACCGGCATGGGTCGCTCGGACCATTCGTTTAATGCCCTAAGGGCTGCGGCGGCTCGTTCGCGCGTCTTCGAGGATGTAGGAAAGTCCTTGTGTCGATTTAATTCGCGAATAACGACGGGAGCAACTATTAGGCGTACGTCCGCGGAGCCGAGCAGCGCCGGCCAGTCAATCTGGTCGAGTTTCGGGAAGTGCAAAAATGTGTTCGTATCGAGGAATGTGCTGAGTTGCGGCATAGCTCCCATGATAATAGCGCGGCCCAGGCGCCCAAACGGGAGGATACAGCCCCGGCGAGGGCGGCGATCAGGCGGCTCAGGGGCGTCCTCCGGAGTCCCGGACGCCGCCAGATTGGTCCGCGAAACTTGGGCACCATCGGCCTCTGAGGCTGGCTTTGGTGCCGTCCGAGTCGTTGACGGCGGTTCGGCAGGACGCTTGGTTCGCGCAGCTCCGGTCGGATCACGCGCCACTCGGAGGAAGGTAGACTCCGGATTCGCACAGCCAACTGGCTGGCGGCACGAGCAGGCGGTCAGGCAATTCAACTTGACCGGTTGTCGCCATCTCACCGAAGTGACTGTGCCGGGCGGACGCACCACTCGGAAGCACCCCCAGCGATTCGGGTTTATAGGTGGTGGCCAAGCGTTCCTCTTTCCGATAACTCCAAGAAAACGGGGATATCGGTAAGCGTCTGGGCGGCAGACCGCGGTAGCAGACCCAGAAATCTGGCGCGGCGTAGTGGATCACAGTACGGTCGACCGGCCTGCTTGGTGGTCCTTGAGCGCTCGCTCGGCGAGCGAACGGAGCTTGCCGTTGTCTGCGTCCGCCTCGATCTGCTGGTCCCAAGCGGCGGCGTCAAAACGCCCGAACCAGTCGCGAAAGGCCTTTAATTCCTCCGCGCTGAGGTTCTGAACCTCATCCTCCACTCGCTCAACTCGGCTCATCACAATTACCTCTTCCAGCTTACCGCGGAAGCCGCAAGGGCCATACATCGCAGTTCTGGACAAAACACGGGGATATCGGCTTCTTGGAGCCGAAGAACTGCCGAAGAACCACCCAGGCTCTAACACGGCAGCTCCCGTCGGAAAGTTCGATCACACGCACTTCATCGGTGCTCCAGACGGGGGAAGGGAACTCGGCTATGGAAGAAACTATTGATTGCCTCTCAATAAATGTCTGCGACATGATGTACGCCATTTCGCGATTGTCGCGATGAACGGGTTGTTTGGAGCTGCTGGTAATACGCTGGATCGCCTGCTGCGGGCCACCCCGGCGAGCCATCCTGTCGAGTGACACCAACGTCCCGAGAATCACTCCGGCGAAGATCACCACCGCGAGCCACCATGGTGAGTCGAAACTCAACCTACGGATTCGCTCGATTACAGCTTAACGCCGGGTGCAAATAGCGCAAAGCTGCGCCGGTAAGGCCGTGGCTTCCAAGCCCTCGGCTTGCTGCACGACGACATCCGCCGCCACGCAATCCGCAAGAACGCCTGCCGAATCGGGCCGCGCCATGATCCGGAGCAACGTGGCGCACCCTCCTGCCCCCGCCTCCTGGTTTTCTCCGCGCTTCCTCCGCGCCCTCCGCGTCTCCGCGGTGAACACGCGCCCACCCCGCCCACCCCGCCCCGCCCACCCCGCCCGCCCTCACCCGCTACAATCGAAGCATATGACCCATTGGATGCGGCGCGCCCTGGCTCTCTCGCTCCTCCTGTGCGCAAGTCTCCCCGCCGAGGTCCGCTCCCTCACCATCATCCACACCAACGACCTCCACGCGCGCCTCACTCCCCTCGAAGATCACCACGGCGGCTTCGCCTACGTCGCCGCGGTCATCCGCCGTGAGCGCGCCCACTGCACCGATTGCCTGGTGCTCTTCGCCGGCGACCTCGTCCAGGGATCGCCCGTCTCCACCATCTTCCATGGCCTGCCGGTATACCAAATCGCCAACCTCTTCGGCTTCGATGCCGCCACCCTCGGCAACCACGAGTTCGATTACGGCTGGCCCCAGGCGCGCACGTTCATGCAGATCGCCGACTTCCCCACCGTCACCGCCAACCTGGTCAATTCCCGCGGCCAGCTCTTCACCCGCGCGCCGTACGTCATGCTCAAGGCCAACGGCCTGCGGGTCGCCGTGATCGGCGCCATGACCGGCACCCTGCCCTCCCTCACCACCCCCAAACTGCTCGGAGACTGGCACACCACCCCCCTCATCGAAACCGTGCGCCAGTGGGCCCGTGAGCTGAAGAGCCGCTCGGACCTGATCGTCCTGCTGGCCCACATCACCGACGGCGAAGAGCTGGAGGTACTGAAGAACGTTCCCGAAATTCCCGTGCTCGTCACCGGCCACATCCACCGCGGCATCGAGCAGCCCCTCGTGGTCGATGGCCGCATCATGGTGCGTGCCAAGGCCTACGGCGAGGAAGTCGGCCGCCTCGACCTCAAGGTCGATACCGAAAAGAAAGCCCCCATCGAATGGAAGTGGACGCGCATCACCGTCGATCCCGCCACCATCCAACCCGCCCCCGATGTAGCGGCCCAGGTCCAACACTGGGAGAGCGAAGTCACCGCGCGCGTGGACCGGCCGCTGGCCTTCTCCAAACACGCCTTCACCAAGGTCGAGACCAAGCACCTCATTGAGCAGGCCCTGCGCGACGAAACCGGCGCCGATTTTTCCTGGATGAACCTGGGCGGCGTCCGCGACCTCGTCCCCCAGGGCCAATTACTGGAACGCAACATCTGGAACATCATGCCTTTCGATAACACCGTGGTGGTGGGTACCTTCAAAGGCAAGGATCTGCCGAAAGTCGTGGTCGGCGATCGCCAGATCGATCCCAACCGCGAATACACGCTCGCCGTCAGCGACTACACCGCCGCCAACCAGGGGACCCGCGAGAACCTGCAAACCACCGGCCTCCAGTTCCCCCACGAAGTAGGCCTGATGCGCGACCTGCTGATCGACTGGTTCCGCAAAAAGAAGATTATCGAATAGCCGCGCCCACCTCGCGCGCGCCGGCTCCCGCCAGGTCGCCGCGTGATTCAGTTCGCCCTCCTGCTGAACGAACGCGCGCGGCTCAACCTCGAATCCGAGCCGCGACGCACCCGCTCAAAACCACGTGTGCCGCCCGCACAGTGCAGCCGGTCGCCCGCCGTCTCCGGGCGCAACGCAAAGCATATTGCCGGAGGAGAACAAACCCCGCGCGATGTGCGATGATCCTGTTCATGAAGATCATTCGCCTGTTGGGGGCCCTGTTGGCCTGCTGCGCCCTCCTGGCCCAGCTTCAGGCTCAGGTTCAGCCGCCCAAGAAGAAACTGCTCGCTATCGGCGAGGTCAAGGGCTTCGAGCACGATTCCGTCTCCCACGCCTTGGCCACGCTGGAAAAGCTCGGCCGGCAGACCGGACTCTGGGATACTTATATCCGTACCGACCCCGAGTTAATCACCAAGGCTAAGTTGGCCAACAATGCCAGGAATCTGGATTACTTCGACGCAGTGTTCTTTTATACCCTCGGCGACCTGGGCCTGACCGATCAGCAGAAAAAGGACCTGCTCTCGTTCGTGCGCGACGATGGCAAGGCATTCCTGGGCGCCCACAGCGCCACCGACACTTACTATAGCTGGCCCGAGTACGGCGACCTCGTCGGCGCCTACTTCAACGAACATCCCTGGGGCCAGGTTCATTGCAAAATCCGCGTCGAAGACCGCAATTTCCCCGCCACCGCCCACTTCCCGGCCGAGTTTCCTTTCTACGACGAAATCTACCAGTTCCGGGACCCCTACTCGCGCGATAAGGTGCGGGTGCTGATGAGTGTGGACCCTTCTTCGCTGGATCTCACCAATCCGCGCGTCCACCGCACGGATAAGGATTTCGCCGTGACCTGGGTGAAGAATTACGGCAAAGGCCGGGTCTTCTATTCCTCGTTGGGCCACCGCGATGAGGTCTGGGACCTGCCGGACATTCAAAAAATGTGGATCGAAGCGGTCAAGTGGGGCTTGGGGATGACCCAGGGCGACGCCACTCCGCGCCCCGTAACGAAGTAGACCACGCCGCGCTCAGGTGGTCCAAAGGTTGGGATCCACGGAGCGCTGGCCCTTCCCGGCCGCTGCCCCGAATTTCCGTCGCCAGGCGGAATTCCAAAGATCCGCGCCGAGCCATGATCGGCCTTAGCCAAGCCCATCGGGATTCTGATCGTCGCCTCACCGGCGCTGTTTCGTCCCAAAAAGCCAGAGATGCTGCCCTGCGGAACAGTCAGGTCCAGGCCGCCGAGCGGCAAATTCCCTCTTTCTTTCCTCCCGGTAGCTTCTCCCGCTCTCAACTGCGCGAGTTCGTCCTCCATGAGCCGTCGAATCTTGTCCTCAGTCAATCCCGCCGCGGCTAGCCTGGCCCCAGCCGCGACCGTGGAGCGCGGACCCCGCGGTCGCAATCCTGGCGAGCCGCCAGCCCCATACGTCTCCGGCTGGCCGAAAGTCAAATGCTTGCGGCATGCCGGCAAAGTGTAGTGATAACTCTTCCACCACCTGGTGCCGCACCCGGCAGCCTGTAACTTCGTACGAGTTCGCCGCCTGATTATCGCCGTCCCGAACGAAATCGCACCAAGTAATACCCACTTAATGGCAACCTACTGAGAGTTTGTTAACTCTAACCCGCTTTCACTATTCCGGACAGTCGGAAAAGTTGTATTCTGGATTAACATGTCGGCCATTGTTCTTGTGCTCTGCCCCGGCTTGCTCGCCTACTGGCTTGCCAGAGCGCTGCTCCTCGTACATGGCTCCCCCGAGGAAATCGACGAAACTCTCGAAAATGATCTGTGGTTGGGCCGGCGGCTCTTGAGGGATCTTCGCATGATCTTCATCCCCCCGGAAATGGTCGGCTAGCGTCGCCCTTTTTCCGTTCCCAGACTTCCCTCACCTCGATCTTCTTTCTTTCCCTTCACTTCCCGTTTCTCTCCGCCGCCCGCTCCCTGTCGCCGTGCTATGCCTCGAATCAGGAGGACATTTTCATTTTGCCGGATTCCCCCAAATCACTCTCGGAAAAGCAGCTTGCCGCCAATCGCCGCAATGCTCAGCGCTCCACCGGTCCTCGTACCGCCGAAGGCAAGGCTCGTGCCGCGCTCAACGCCCGCAAACACGGCTTCCGCGCCGAAGCCTTCACCGTCATCCGCGTCGAAGACCTCCAAGCCGTCGCCGAACTCACCGCCGCTGCCATGGCCTGCTACCGGCCCGTCAACACCCAGGAGCGCCACGCCGTCGAGCGCATCGCCCTCGCCCAGCACTCCATCGATCGCCTCTGGCGCCTGGAAGCCGCTCTCTTCACCAGCCTCCTCGACCAGGCCGTCTCCCTCGACCGCGACGCCCGCCCCGGCCCCTGCTCCGACTTGATTGACGACGGCATCAACCGTTTCCAGAGCCAGAATTATTTTCTGGGCGAAGGCCTTCGCCGCATGGACCCCAAGCTGTACCTCGCCTTTCTCCGTCACCAGGGCCAGTCGGAGCGCTTTTTCCGCCGCGCGGTCGAAGAGTTCGAGCGCCTCCGGTCGCTCCGTGGCGAGCTCCCCGAAGAATTACCGAACGAACCCATTTTGGACACCCAACCCCAACCACCCGAACGACTTACACCCCCTCCCAGCGAACCCGAAAACCGACCCGGGAGCACTCAGCCGACCCCACCCGCCGCCCCGCAACCCACCCCCACGTCCGCCGGTCACCAGAAACCAACTCCGCCCCCCGCCCCGCCACTCGCCGCCGATCCCAAGCCGCCGGCTCCGCCCGCCGTCGCCGCCGACCCTCCGCCACCGGCTCCGCCCGCCACGCCGCCGCTCGCCGATCACCCCCGACCGGCTCCGCCCGCCGCCCCGCAACCCGGCCATCTCACCCTCTCCGCCGGTCCCCCGCAGCCGGCTCCGCCCGCCACCCCGCCGCCCGCCGTCCTGCAACCCGAGCAGCTTCCCCTCGCCGCCGACCATCCCCGGACCGCACCCAAGTCCCGGCCGTCACGCGTCGCTTCCGCCCCGGCCCAGCCCACCCTTGCCGCACCGGGCCCCTCGGTGATACAACGGCAAAGGCCCCCGTGCTCGACTTCGCCCTCCACCACATGCCGCCCCCGCCAGCCCGCCGCGATTGGCAAATCGGCGCCATCGGC
>DATJRE010000474.1:0-4257 GCA_035505095.1 Bryobacteraceae bacterium
GCGCACCATCCGGCTGGAACAGAATTACCGCTCCACCAAGACCATTCTGGCGGCCGCCGGCGCGGTGGTGGAGAACAACAAGGCGCGCAAAGGCAAGAAACTGTGGACCGAGGCCGGCACCGGCGAGTTAGTCGGCTTATACGCCGCGCACGACTCCGAAAATGAAGCCCTGTTTATCGCCGACACCATCGAAAAGCACCTGGTAGCCAACCCCGGCGACCACGTGGCTGTACTCTATCGCACCAATTCGCAATCCCGGCAGATTGAAGAAGCGCTGCGGCGCTACGGGCGCAAGTACAGCGTGGTGGGCGGATTCAGCTTCTATCAGCGCAGCGAAATCAAGGACACGGTGGCTTATTTGAAGCTGGCCTCGTCCAACACCGATTCCGTCAGCCTGTTGCGCGTCATCAACACCCCGGCGCGCGGCATCGGGCGCACCACCGTGGAGCAGATCGAGCGCTTCGCCCGCGAGCAGGGCCTGGGGCTGTGGGACGCCATCGAGCGGATGATTGATGACCAGTCGCTCTCGACCCGCTCGCAATCGTCACTGGTGGCCTTCCGCAACCTCATCCAGGAGCTTTCGCTGGTGGCCAACTCCTCTTCGCTGCCCGAGTTGCTGCGCCACATTCTGGACCGCACGGGTTACCGGCATATGCTGGAACTGGAGCACACGCCGGAAGCGGAGACCCGCCTGGAAAACCTCGAAGAACTTCTGAATGCCGCCCAGGAGGCGGCCGAGCGCGGCGAAACCATGGCCGATTTCCTGGACCATGCGGCCCTGGTGGCCGAGGTGGATGCGCTCGACGAAACCGCCCCGGTCACCCTGATGACCCTCCACAACGCCAAGGGGCTGGAGTTTCCGGTGGTGTTCCTCTCCGGCATGGAACTGGGGCTGTTCCCGCACAGCCGCTCGATGGATTCCGAGACGGCCCTGGAAGAAGAGCGCCGCCTCTGCTACGTGGGGATGACGCGGGCACGCAAGCGGCTGATCCTGACCTGGGCCAAGTACCGCCGGCGCTTTGGCGGAGGCGAGCAGGAACGTTCTACGCCGTCATGGTTTCTGGGCGAGGTCCCGCAGCACCTGATTGTGGATTTGGGCGTGCGCGACGACCCCGGCGAAATCGATCTCTACGGGGAACGCCAGGATGCCCGCCAGGCGGCCCGCCGCAATACTTTCACAGGCAAGACGTACAATTCGCTGGAGAACATTACCCAGTTCTTCGGCGAGCGCGGCAAGCCGTTCGACCCCAAGGCGCGCCCGGGCGCATTGGCTCCGCCGCACCCGCAGCCTCCCGCCGCCAGCCCTCCGCCTTCCAAGCCGCTACCCGCCGCCGCTCCGCCGGTGCGCCGCGGCGCCCGCACCGGAATGACCGTGGAACACCCTAAGTACGGCACCGGCACAGTGGTACGGCGCGAAGGCGAGGGCGATAATGCTAAGATCACAGTTAACTTTCCTCGTTTCGGGCTCAAGAAGCTCGTCGAAAAATACGCGGGACTGAAAAGAGGCTGATGAATACTAAGACCGTTACCGACAAAGTAGAGCGTAAGAAGCTGAAGCGCGCCGCGCGTAAGAAGGCTGCTCCGAAGGCCAAGCGAGCCGCCGGCGTGGCCCGCGGATCCCAAAAGAAAAAGATCCGGCACCAGGCGCAAGGGCAGCGGAAGCGTTAATCTTGCGATCCTGTGTTCACCGCAGAGCCTCAGAGTTCGCGGAGGCTACGCGGAGGAAGCCTCCTGTTCCTCTCCGCGTGTTTCTCCGCGTAGCCTCCCCGTCTCCGCGGTGAATCCAAGCCCCCCGGGAGATCCCGCTTGAGCCTACTCCGGAAAAAAAGCATCGACCTGTTAATCGCCGATTCCGAAGATCCGGAACGCAAGCTCAAACGCACCCTGGGACCCTGGAGCCTGACTTCGCTGGGCATCGGGGCAGTCATCGGCAGCGGCATTTTCACGGTGATCGGCACGGCCATCGCGGGCCAGAAGTTCGATACTTCGTCGATCCTCAACGCGCCCCTGGCCGATTACCTCATCCGCCACACGGCCACCATGGGGCGCCCCGGCGCCGGGCCCGCTATCGCCATTTCGCTCGTCCTGGTAGCCATTGTGTGCGCGTTTACGGGCCTCTGCTATGCCGAGCTGGCCTCCATGATTCCCATCGCCGGCAGCGCGTACACCTATACCTACGCCACCATGGGCGAACTGATCGCCTGGATCATCGGCTGGGATCTGATCCTGGAATACGCCGTCAGCAACATGGCCGTCAGCGTGGGATTCGCCGCCCACCTGGTGGACCTCTTCGACTGGTTCGGCTGGCATCCCGACCCACGCTGGATTTCGCCCGCCTATCTGCCCGGCGGCATGACCGACTTGAAAGGTGCCACCCTCTACAACCCCGGCTGGCACGCCGGGTTCAACATCCCCGCCTTCCTGGTGGTGATGCTGCTGACCATGGTGCTGGTGCGCGGCATCCAGGAATCGGCCGACGCCAACAACGTCATGGTGCTGCTGAAGATTGCCGCCATCCTGGCGTTCGTCTTCGTGGGCATCCACTTCATCCATCCCTCCAACTACCATCCATTCGTGCCGGAGGGCTGGTCCGGCGTGCTCACCGGCGGGTCGATCATCTTCTTCACCTACATCGGATTCGATTCTATTTCGACGGCCGCCGAGGAAGCCCGTAATCCGCAGCGCGATCTGCCCATCGGCATCATCGCCACGCTGGTGATTTGCACGGTGCTGTATATCGCGGTGGCGGTGGTGCTGACGGGGATGGCCTCCTGGCGCGGCTTCATGGACGACCCGGCGCCGGTGGTCAACACCATGAAGAAACTGACCATGGTGACGCATTCGCTGACGCTGCACTGGGCGCGCCTGGCGGTGCTGTTCGGCGCCATGATGGGGATGATCTCGTCGCTGCTGGTGTTCCAATTGGGCCAGGCGCGGGTGTGGTTCGCGATGTCGCGCGATGGCTTGCTGCCGCGCCTGTTCGGCAGGGTACATCCGCGTTTCCGCACACCGTCGGTAGCCACCTGGATCGCGGGCTTCGTGGTGGGCGTTCCGGCGGGTATTCTGGACATTGGAACGCTGGCCGATCTTTCCAACATCGGGACGCTGTTTGCGTTTGTGCTGGTCTCGGCCGGGGTGATCATTCTGCGCTACCGCGAGCCCCAGCGCCGGCGCGGCTTCCGGGCGCCTTTGGGAATCTCCGCGCCGGTGCTGAGCCTGGTCTTCTGCCTGCTGCTGATGGCGGGCCTGCCCATCCTGACGTGGATTCGCTTTTTCCTGTGGCTGGTGATCGGCCTGGTGATCTACGTGTCCTGGAGCCGCCACCACAGCACCCTGGCGACCGGCCGGAAGTAGATCGGCCGAGTTCAGCCGCGCAGGATTTCCTGCACGTGGAGCGCGAAGCCGGGGAGCAGCGGTGTAGTGACGAAGTCGCGCACGGTGGCCGGTTCCGCTCCGGCAATCTGCACCACCGCGTGGCCTTCTTCCGGGTAAAAGTGCCAGACTTCCAGGGCGCCGTACTCGAAATAGAGGGCAGTTTTCGCCGCCAGCGCCCGCGGCGTGTTGCCTGGTGAGACCACTTCGATAGCGATGGCCGGAGAGCCTTGCAGGTAATCTTGAATCCTCTGCCCGGCGTGCGTGACACTCACATCCGGCTGCAGGCAGGTTTGGCCCCCGAGCCGATAGCCCGCCTCCATGCGTACCTCGCCGAGGCCGCTTGCCTCTCCATGCGCGTGCGCTTGCTCGAGAGCGGTGTGGAGGCAGAAGAATATCCGGTGACCGAGCGTATTGTGACGGTCTTTCGCGGGGGGCAACTCGATTAACTCTCCCTTCACCAACTCCTGCTTACCCGGCTGGTCGGGCAAGCGCAGGAATTCGTCCCACGTGAGCACCGTCGTGGTAGCCATAGCACCGATTATACTTTAAGGATTGGCGGCGAGCGCTCAGGCGGGACCAGGGCATAAAAAATGCGGCCTGCTCAGCCACCAAGACGCGCATCCCCCGCTTGCACTATAATAAGAGGTTGAACGATCATGCCCAAACGCACCTTTCAACCGAATAATCGTCATCGCGCCAAAACGCACGGATTCCGCTCCCGCATGGAAACCAAGAACGGACGGGCGGTACTGGCCCGCCGCCGGGCGCGCGGGCGCAAAAAGCTCACGGTCAGCTCCGAGAGGTAGATTTCATCTCAGGTTTTCCGAAACGTGTACGTCTGCTGCGCTCCAAAGATTTCCGAAGAGTGTACGACCACGGCAG
>DATJRE010000475.1:0-16225 GCA_035505095.1 Bryobacteraceae bacterium
CGCTGGCTGGGCAAAGACCGCATCTGCCAGATCCATTTGAAGGACAACCCGCACTACTTGGGGGAGGGAACCATTCCTTTTCCGCGCGTAATGGAGGCCATTCGCGATATTGGCTTCGCCGGTGCCGCAAATCTCGAAACCGACACTCATCCGGGCTCCACCGTCGAGGCCGATATGCGCCGGAACCTGGCCTACATTCGCCAGTTGGCCGCCTGACCGCCTGGCCCACGCCCCAGCCCCGCGCCCGCAAATCGAGTTACCCTCGACGTTGTGCGCACGATCATCGAGCCTTTCCGCATCAAGAGCGTGGAACCCCTGCGCCAGACCACCCCCGCGGAACGCCAACGCTATCTGGAGCAGGCCGGCTATAACCTCTTTCTCATTGAAGCCCGCAACATCCTGATCGATCTCCTCACCGACTCCGGCACCAGCGCCATGTCCACCGAGCAATGGGCCGCGGTGATGCGCGGGGACGAGTCCTACGCCGGCAGCGAGAGCTTCTTCCGCCTCAAGCGGGTGGTCGACGAACTCACCGGTTTCCGCCACGTGATCCCCTGCCACCAGGGTCGCGCGGCCGAACGGATCCTCTTCAGCGTGGTCGCCAAACCCGGCCACGTAATTCCTTCGAACACCCACTTCGATACCACCCGCGCGAACATCGAATTCACCGGCGCGCGGGCCGTCGACCTGCCCATCCCCGAAGCCGCCGACACCCAGCTCCGCATGGATTTCAAGGGCAACATGGACGTTGCCGCGCTGGAATCGCTGATCGCCGCCGAAGGCGCGGACCACGTTCCGCTGGCGATGCTCACCGTGACCAACAATTCCGGCGGCGGCCAGCCCGTGTCCATGGCCAACATCGAGGCCGTCAAGGGCGTCTGCGCGCGCCACGGTATCCCCTTCTACCTGGACGCCTGCCGGTTCGCCGAAAACGCCTGGTTCATCCGCGAGCGGGAGCCCGGCTATGCCGATTGGACGCCCAAACGCATCGCCCAGAAAATGTTCTCGCTGGCCGACGGCTGCACTTTCTCCGCCAAGAAGGACGCCTTCGCCAATATCGGCGGCCTCCTGTGCTCCAACGACGACCGCGTAGCGCAGCAGGAGACCAACCTCCTGATCCTGACCGAAGGCTTCCCCACCTACGGAGGACTCGCCGGCCGCGACCTGGAAGCCATCGCCGTTGGCCTGAAAGAGGTGCTCGACCCCGACTACTTGCGCTACCGCATCATCTCCACCGGCTATCTGGGCAATCACATTGCCGAACGCGGCGTACCCATCGTCGAACCGCCCGGCGGCCACGCTATTTATATCGATGCCGCCCGCATGCTTCCGCACATCCCGCCGCACCAGTTCCCCGGGCAGGCGCTGGCGGTCGAACTGTACCGCCATGCCGGCATCCGCTCGGTGGAAATCGGTTCGGTGATGTTCGGCGCCGCCGCCCGCCACGAGCTGCTGCGCCTCGCCATCCCGCGCCGCGTCTACACCCAGAGCCACATCGATTATGTGGTGGAGGCCATTCTGGAGGTGAACGCGCGGAAGGACCAAATCCGCGGCATGGAAATCGTCGAAGAGCCGCCCTTCCTGCGGCACTTCAGCGCCCGGTTCCGGCCATTGTAAAAGCCCGCCCTACGGCGCCGGCTTTTTCACCAGCCGGATTTCGAAGAGCTTGGGCCAGCGTTTTCCGGTCACGAACAGGCGGTCGCGCCTGGCGTCGTAGGCGATGCCGTTGAGCACGTTGTCTTCGTCGGTTCGTTCGGACGGTTTCAGCAGGCCCGTCAGATCGATCCACCCCACTACCTTTCCGCTTGCCGGATCGATCCGCGCGATCCGGTCGGTCTGCCAGATGTTGGCGTACACCTCGCCCTTGACCCATTCCAGCTCGTTGAGGTGCTCTACCGGCTGGCCATCGGCGGTCACTCGCAGGCGCCCCAGCTCCTGCAGCGTCTCAGGGTTCCAAAAGCGCAGTTCGGGAGTGCCGTCGCTCATGATGATCCGCTTGCCATCCTGAGTCAGTGCCCAGCCTTCCCCGGGATACGCGAACTGGCTTCTGGGCGCGAAGCTCCGCAGGTCGTAGATGAAGCCAACTTGCGTGGTCCAGGTAAGCTGCACCAGCCGGTCCTTCCAGTTCACGATGCCTTCTCCGAAATACTGTCCCGGCACGTCGTGTTTCTCGATCACTTCGCCGGTCTCCAGGCGGACCTTGCGAACCGACGATTGGTCGTTGATCCCGGTGCTCTCGTACAGGAAGCCATCCAGGTAAAACAGGCCCTCCGTGAATGCCAGCGGGTCGTGCGGATAGGTGTGGACCACTGCATAACTGTATTCCGGAATGGCGCGGGCTTCGGTCGAGGGGCCGCAAGCGGCCACGGCCAGCCAGGCGGCAACCAGCAGGAAGCGCATTCTGCCTGCCCGTTACTGCGCGGTCTTCTTCACCAACCTGATTTCGAAGAGTTTGGGCCAGCGCTTGCCGGTCACGAACAGGCGATCGCCTTTGGCGTCGTAGGCGATGCCGTTGAGCACGTCGGTTTCCGGCGTACGGTCCTCGGGAGTCAGGAGGTTGGTGCAATCAATCCAGCCCACGACCTTGCCATTGGCCGGGTCGATCCGCGCGATCCGGTCGGTCTGCCACACGTTGGCGTACACTTCGCCCTTCACCCACTCCAACTCGTTGAGGTCCTTCACCGGTTCGCCGTCGGCCGTCACGTGCACCCGCCCGATTTCCTTGAGCGTCTCGGGGTCCCAGAAGCGCAGATCGGCGGTGCCGTCACTCATGATGATGCGTTTGCCGTCCTGGGTGAGTCCCCAGCCTTCGCCGGGATATTGGAACTGGCTTTTCGGTGCGAAGCTCAGCAGGTCGTAGATGAATCCCACGTGCGTGGTCCAGGTGAGTTCCAGCAACCGGTTTTTCCAGTTGACAATGCCCTCTCCGAAGTACTGGCCCGGTATATCGCGCTTCTCCAGCACTTCCCCAGTCTCCAGTTTGACCTTGCGAATCGACGACTGTTCTTCCAGGCCGGTGCCCTCATAGAGGAATCCATTCAGGTAAAAAAGCCCCTGCGTGAACGCCAGCGGATCGTGGTGATAGGTGTGAATCACTTCATAGCCGTATTCCGGAATGGAGCGGGCTTCAGTGGAAGGGCCGCAGGCGGCAACGGCCAGGGCAGCGGCAACGATCAAAAATCGCATCTTAACGTCCAGCGTAGCAGGAACCGAATGGCTTGGCCCAAGGCGCGGCATTTCCGGGCCGGTCTGCTCGCGCCGCCGCCAACCGTCAGGCATGGCGCGCACCGGCACCAAACCAGACCGCCATGGCTGCTCATTCGGCGCGCCGCCGGCCTCAAACCGTGGCTGCCCCGTGCCGCCGCAAGACCAAAGCTCCATCCAGCCGCGGGCTGCCACTAGGCCGAAGCCGCCGCGTTTGACGCGCGTGCCTTCAACAAACCGCCCGCCAGGTGTTCCGCGTGCCGCGCCACAACCAAACCGCACCGCCCCGCGCGCCGCGGCCTATAGTACCGTAAAAGGCATGCAGCTCCCAATTCCACTTGCCGCCTTTTCTGCGCTCTGCCTGGCTGGCTGCCTGGCCGCCGCTGAGGGAGTGCCCCTCTTCAACGGGAAAAACCTGGACGGATGGGAAGTCATCGGCGACGGCCAATGGACCGTCATGGCCGACGGCACCCTGCTCGGCCAGCGCATCGGAGACCTCCGTAAGCAACTGGTCCCGGGCGGGCCGCTCTCGACCGCGCACGATTTCAAAAGCTGGGTCGACACGCAGTCCTGGCTCTACACCCGGCGCAACGATTTCGGCGAGTTCGATCTGCACCTGGAATACTGGACCAAGACCACCGGCAATAGCGGCGTCTCCCTCCGCGACACCTCGCGTGCCCGTTGGGCCATCATCACCCCGCCCGATTACACCCGTACACCGTCCAAAATCGGCTACGAGATCCAGATCAACAACCGCTTTCCGGACCCGCATCCCTCGGGCAGCATCTACGGCTTCGTGGACGCGCCCAAGGACGCGCAACATGATGACGATTGGAACGCCATGGACATCACCTCGCGCAACAATCTGATTCGCGTCCGCCTGAACGGCCGCGTGGTGGCTGAACACCCGGGCGATCCCAAGCGCTCCAAGACCGGCCCCATCGGCTTGCAGATGCACGACCAGTTTTCGATCATCATGTTCCGCAATATCCGCATCGTCGAGGTAAAGCACTGAGCGCGCCTTCCATGCAGCAGGCCGCCGAAGAAGCCTGGGCGCGCATCGGCCCCTACGTGCGTGAAACCCCCGTCGAATGGTCGGCCGATCTGGGCGCCTGGCTGAAGCTGGAGCATTTGCAGCACACCGGGAGCTTCAAATTCCGCGGCGCTTCGAACCGTATCGCGCTGCTGACTCCAGCCGAAGCGGCGGCCGGCGTGGTGGCGGCTTCCAACGGCAACCACGGATTGGGCGTGGCGGCTGCGGCGCGGGCGCGCGGCATCGCGGCCGAAGTCTACGTATCCGAGCAGGTCGCCCCGGCCAAAGCGCGGCGCATCGAAGCGCTCGGCGCGCGCATCCGCATCGGCGGCCCGGACCCCCTCTCCGCCGAACTGGCCGCCCGGCGCGCCGCGGAACGCTCCGGCCGCGTCTTCCTCTCCCCGTACAACGACCTCGACGTGGTCGCCGGACAAGGCACCATCGGGCTGGAACTGCATCGCCAGGTAGCGCCGCTCGATGCGGTTTTCGTAGCGGTCGGCGGCGGCGGTCTGATCGCCGGCATCGGCGGCTATCTCAAGCAAGTCTCGCCCGCCACCGAAATCGTCGGCTGCTGGGCCGCCAACTCGCCGGTGCTCTTCCAGTGCCTGGAAGCCGGGAGCGTGATCGACGTGGCGGAGCAGCCTACGCTTTCCGAAAGCACCGCCGGCGGTCTGGAGCCAGGCACAGTGACGCTGGACTTGTGCCGCGGCGTGATCGACCGCTGCGTGCTGGTTTCCGAGGCAGAGATTTTGGAAGCCATGCGGCGCGCGCTTGCTTCCGAGCACTGGCTGATCGAGGGCGCGGCAGCGGTGGCCCTGGCCGCCTTCCTCAAAGAGGCCGGGCGGTATCAGGGCCGGAACGCCGCGGTGATCCTGTGCGGGCGGAACCTTTCTCCCGCGGTGCTGCGCGTTCTGATGAGTGCGCCGGACGATTTCTCTTCCCTCCGGCGGTGAATGGAATTACTATCGGGGTATGAAGTATAGCAGCAGACCTTGTTATCTGAATTTGTTCCTGGCACTGGCCCTGACAGGAACCCTGGGTCTGGCATTTGCCCAGAACAAGACTGTAAAGGTGGTCCCCGTGCAACCGACGGCCACTTTGAACGGCGCCGATCTTTACCATCAGTATTGCGCCGTCTGCCACGGTGTGGACGGAAGAGGCGGCGGACCGGCGGCCGAAGCCCTGAAGGAGTGGCCCTCCGATCTGACCCTGATTAGCCGCCACAATCAAGGCAAATTCCCGGTATTAGCCATGCGGTCCGTGATCCTGGGCCAGAGTCCCGTCCCGGCCCATGGGAGCACGGAAATGCCAATTTGGGGGAACCTCTTTCGCTCCATCAGCACCAGCCAGGTGTATGTAGAAATGAGAGTGCAAGCCCTGTTGGCCTACCTGGAGAAGATCCAGCGGTAACGGCCCGGGAACCGCACCTGGGTCTCCAGCCGCGTGATTCGGTTCGTCTGCCTGCCGAAACACGGCTCAACATCGAATCGGAGCCACGCAAGTGAGGAGCGAACCTCGCGCGCCATTTTGAGGATGGTCGGGACCTGGTCCGGCTGCCAGGGCAGGGGATGGCGCCCCGCCCGGCAGCCGTGTAGCGGTTGCGCCGCGTGGCCGACACACCGCCAGGTTACCGGTTGCCCTTACGGGACTGAAGAGCGCCGGGGTGCTTCCCGGCCGCGCGGAGCCTGGCGTGTTCGGCGCTCCACGCTGGCGGATCCGCCTGCCGCGTGAGTGCCGGCGGCGCCAGGCGTCGCGCCGGCGGCTATAATTTAGGCAAATGCCAGTGCGCGCTTCGCTAACCCGCGCCTACAAAGGCCTGCTCACCTCCAGCCGCGCGGTCCTGTCGATCGGCTTCGGAGGCCTGCTCATCCTCATGATCGTAATCGCCATCAGCGCCAATCGCGCGGTGGCCCGTATCGAAGCCGGAAATGTCGGGATCCGGCGAGAGTTTCTGGACCGCGACCACCTGCTCCATCGCCTGCGTAGCGACCTTTACCAATACAGCCTCGGCGTTCGCGATTATCTGCTCAATACCGACCCGCGGGTGGCCGAACAACGCCGCACCGAGGTGCTCAAAACCGAAACCGAAATGGATACCGCGCTGCAGAAATACGGCCAGAATCTGCCTCGCCCCGAGACTGCGGCCGTTAAAGAACTACAGCGCGATCTGCAACTGTACTACGCCACCATTGAGCCGGTGCTCCACTGGGACGCCCCGACGCGGGACGCCCGCGGCAATGAATTCATCAGCACCCAAATGCTTCCGCGGCACGAACAGCTCGTCCGTATGGCCGAGCGCATCAGCGCCATGGACAGCCGCCAACTGTTGGTGGGGGAAGCGCACGTGGCCAGCGTATTCGCCGGCTTCCGGCGCGAGCTGATGCTCACCGCGCTGGCCATCCTCCTTTTCGGGGCCGCGCTCGCATGGCTCAGTATCGCGCGCGTGGAGGCCCTGGAGCGCGAATCCGACTGCCGCTATCGCGAGGTGGTCACCGCCCGCGAGGAGTTGCACCGCCTCTCGTCCCGCCTGGTGGCCGCCCAGGAGGAGGAGCGCCGCAAACTGTCGCGCGAGCTGCACGACGAGATCGGCGCCGCCATGTCGGCCCTGTTGATGGAGATGGGCAGCCTGGATTCGGCGCTGCCGCCCGGCGACACGGCCCTGCACGAGCGCGTCCAGGCGGTTCGCAAGCTGGCTGAAAACAACGTGGGCCTGGTGCGCAACCTCTCGCTGCTGCTCCGCCCGCCCATGCTGGACGATCTGGGCCTGGTGCCGGCGTTGAAATGGAAGGCCCGCGAAGTGGCGCGGCGCACCGGCATCAAAATCCGTGTGGAGGCCGAGGAGGTTTCTGACGATCTGCCGGACGAGCACCGCACCTGCATTTTCCGGGTAGTGCAGGAAGCCCTGCACAACGCCACCCGCCACGCCGGCGCCAGCCACGTGCGCATCCAGGTCCGCCAGGAGGCCACCCAAATTCACGTGCAAATATCAGACGATGGAACCGGTTTCGAGCCGCGCCTGGAAAAAGGCGTTGGGATTCTCGGAATGGAGGAGCGTGTCCGCAACCTCGGTGGCAAGTTGCATATCGAGTCCGCGCCCGGCCGAGGCGCCCGGCTTTCCTTTGAGCTTCCGCTCGAACAGCCCGTTCCGGTGCAACCGGCATGAGCGTTATCCGCATTCTGCTGGCGGAAGATCACGCCATTATGCGTACCGGCCTCCGGCTGGTCCTGGAGCGGCAGGCGGATTTTCAGGTCATCGGCGAAGCTTCCGACGGCCGCGAAGCCCTGGCGCAGGCCCAAAAAGAGCGCCCCAACGTGGTAGTCATGGATATCGGCATGCCGAACCTCAACGGCATCGAAGCCACGCGCCAGGTTTCCGCCACCGTGCCCGATTGCGCGGTGGTGATTCTGAGCATGCACTCCGACGAAGGCTACGTGCTGCGTGCCCTCAAGGCCGGCGCCAAAGGTTACCTGCTCAAGGAATCCGCCGAAAGCGACCTGATCGCCGCCATCCGCGCGGTGGTGGCCGGTAAGGCCTATTTCAGCCCGGCCGTCAGCCGCATGCTGGTAGAGGACTATGTCCGGCAATTGCAGGACCGCGAGATAGAGGACAGTTACGAATTGCTCACCACGCGCGAGCGCGAAGTGCTGCAACTGATTGCCGAGGGCCGCAGTAATAAGGAAATCGCCAACCAGCTCAACGTCAGCCTATATACCATCGAAACTCACCGCGGCAATCTGATGGAGAAGCTCAACCTGCACACCGTGCCGGAGCTGATTCTATATGCTGTGCGCAAAGGCGTAATTGCGTAAGTGGGTCTAAGCTCGGGCTGCTCTCAATCCGCCGGCTGCGTGGTATAGACTTGTCTTGCACAGGAGAAACTATGCCGAAACCTGCCCTCTTGCCAACAACTCTCAATGTGGAAACGTTCCCGGCACTCCCTGGCGGACCGTTTCCGGAACAAACTAACCCGCGCTACTCCGCATCGTCCGGTCTGTGGGGGGCGTGTTTTTCCGGCGGCGGGCCGCGCTCCTTCGCTGCCTCCCTGGGCCAGATGCGCGGCCTCAATGCCGTGGGAGTGCTCCCGTTCTTTGGCGCGATTTCGTGTGTATCCGGCGGTTCGTGGTTCGGAGTGCCATTTAGTTTCGCGCCCGATTCCTTCACCGTGGCGGAGTTACTGGGCGACGTAACCGCGCCCGCAGACATTACCGTTGGCGGTCTGCAAACGATACCGGACACATGCCTGGGTTCGGCCCTCCTGAACCTCTCGGACTGGGCTCTCGAAACCCTGGTGACTTATTATATATTCCAATATATTGAAGGGAACCTGCCTTTTGACAAGATCTGGTCGCGTTTGCTCAACGACTTAATCCTGTTTCCGTTCGCGCTCAGCGACACCTCCAGCTACTTCTCCCTCAATGCCGGCGCCGTCAGCCAGATTGTGACGGCGAACCCCGGATTAGCCAATACCAATTTCTTCACGCTTCGCGATGACCAACCTTATCTCTTCGCCGGAGGCACACAAATCTACCCGTCCACATTGGCCGCGCCGCGAGGGGATCTCGTTCGCGCCCGGCCTCCGGCCCGATCCAAAGCTGCGCGCGGCACGCTCAATTTGCCTGGCCAGACCTACCGGCACTTCGAATATTCGCCGGCATACGTGGGAACGTCGCAATTCTTTCCGGGCGCCGGTTGCGGAGGCGCCGATTTCGGCGGCGGATTCCTGCAGAGCTTCGGGTTCGATTCGTCCGCTCCCACTGCGTCCCCACAGAACAACATGGTCGAGGTGCCAACGCCGGCATTCCAATTCCTGTTGTCCGACGTGATGGGCAGCAGCAGCGCCGCCATCGCGGCGTACCTGGACGAGGTCGGATTGGATGCCGTATTCCCCGAGTTCACTTACTGGCCGATTACCAAAATCGGTCAGGAACCGGCGTGTACCTATAGCTTCGGCGACGGCGGCATTCTGGAAAACACGGGCATCGTCCCGCTACTGCGCCGGCAATATCAGGTGATCTTTGCGTTTGTCAACAGCCCGTACCCGGTGGGAAGCACCGACGACGGCTGTTACCAGGGCGTCGACGGCCAGATCACCCGGCTGTTTGGCCATATTCCGGCGAACGATTTTGGCAATAGCCAAAATACCCAGATCTTCCCAAGCGCCCAGTTTCAAACCGTGCTTACCGGGCTGACGCAGACCAAGAAAGCCGGGGGCGTCGTCTTCGCCGCCGGCAACTTTACCATCCAGACACCCAACAATTTCGGACTGGAAGCCTACCCCGGCAACGGTGAAGTGCTGATCTTCTGGATGTACAACGACCTCAACCAATCCTGGAAGAATCAACTTACCGGGCCGGGCGTGCAGGCGCTTTTGAACAGCACGGCCCCCTCGAATTACATGAAGAATTTTCCCAACTACGATACCGTCGGCCAGAATGAAGATGAGGTGCTGCTGTTAACCGCTCAACAGGTGAACCTGCTGGCGGATATGTGGAGCTATAACATCATCAGCGGTTTCACCCAGGCGGATCAGGCGTTCGGCGTCAATCTCCCACCGCCTGCTATTTAAGGCCGGCTCCCGCCGCCTCCGCCTTCTCGGGGAGCGCAAATGCCACGTAACCGCTTCCGGTAGCGCCGTTGCGGCCTTTGCCTCCGAAAGCCGCAATCACCACATACTGCCGTCCGTTCGCCTCATAAGTGGCCGGCGTGGCGTTGCCCGAATTGATCAAGGTGGTTTCCCACAGCAGCTTGCCGGTATCTTTGTCGAAGGCCCGGAACTTACGGTCATAGTTAGTGGCCCCGATGAAAACCAGCCCGCCCGCGGTGACAATGGGGCCGCCGTAGTTCTCCGAACCGGTATCCTTCAGCCCCTTCGCCGCCAGTTCCGGGTATTCGCCCAGCGGAATCTTCCAGGCGTATTCTCCGGTGTTCAGGTTGATCGCGTTGAGCGTGCCCCACGGTGGCGCGGTGGCCGGGTAGCCGTCCGGATCGAGAAAGCGCTTGTAACCGGTGAACCGGTATTTCAGGTCGAAAGGCGAGGGCGCAGCCGCCACCGTTGCCTTGGAATCGCCGGTCATGAGGTAATCCACCAGCGCGCGCAGCGCCGCTCCCCGCAGCGCGGGAAAGCCCGGCATGCGCCCCGCTCCCGTGCGCACAATCCCGGTGATCTGCTCGGCCGTGCGCCGGTCCGCGATGCCCTTTAGTGCCGGCGCCTGGCCCCCGTTGCCGGCCAGGTCCGGGCCATGACACGCGGCGCATTGCGCGGTGTAAATCTCGCGCCCGCTGGCGGCGGGCTTATTCAGCGCCATGCTGGAGGTCCAGGCCAGATCGTTGGCGTTGACGAACAGAAGCCCGGATTCCGGATCGAAGGCCTGCCCGCCCCATTCCGCGCCGCCATCGAAGCCCGGAAAAACCACCGTCTCTTTTCCCTCGCTCAGGGGGACGAACTGGCCCTCGCTGCGAAACGTGCGGAACTGCTCGAGCGCCCACTGGTGCGCTTCGGGAGTGCGGTTGGTGAGCAGGTCCGCGGTCAGCAACTGGCGTGCGTAGGGCGCCGGCCGCGTGGGCAGGGGTTGGGTCTCGGCCGCCACTTCGCCCTCCAGCGTGCTGGCGGGGTACTTGCGATATTCGATCGGAAACAGCGGCTTCCCGCTCACCCGGTCGAACAGGTAAACATAGCCCTGCTTGGTGGCCTGGGCAACCGCATCCACCGGCTTGCCATCGCGTTCCACGGTCACCGGCACCGGCGGCGAAGGAAAGTCGCGGTCCCAGATATCGTGGTGTACCGCCTGAAAGTGCCAGAGCCGTTTTCCGGTGGCCGCATCCAGCGCCAGCAGACAGTTGGCGAACAGGTCGTCGCCCACCCGGTTGGCGCCGTAGAAATCCGCCGAGGCCGATCCGGTCGGCACATACACGATTCCGCGCCGCGTGTCCACCGTCATGCCGGACCAATTATTCGCGGCTCCCGTGTAAGTCCACGCATCTTTGGGCCAGGTTTCGTAGCCGTACTCTCCGGGGCGCGGGATGGTGTGGAACGTCCAGACCAGCTTCCCGGTGCGCGTGTTGTAGGCGCGGATGTCGCCGTAGGAAGCCGGCAGCCCTTCGCTTTCGCGGCCTCCCACGATCAGCAGATCCTTGTAAATCACGCCGGGGCTGGTGAGCGTGACGGACTGCGTTTCCGGGTCGCGGCCGAGGTCCTGCTGCAGATCGATGCGCCCGTCCGTGCCAAAGCCGGAGATCACGTCGCCGGTCCGGGCGTTGAGCGCATAGACGTAGCGCCCCACGCCGGCGAAAATGCGGGCGTCTTCCTGGGCGTTGCCGCCAGCCTCGCCTGCGCCGGCCCAGTAGGTCATGCCGCGCACCTTCTGGGCGGCGTTGTGCGAATCCCACGACCAGACCAGCTTTCCGGTCGCGCCGTCCAGCGCGATCACCAGCCCGGCGGGTGTGTTGGCGTAAAGGATGCCGTGTACCACAATCGGATTGGTCTGCAAGCCCGTGCGCCCGCCGGCCGTCTCAAATGTCCATGCCACCTGCAAACGGCTGACGTTTGAGCGGTCAATCTGTTTCAACGGTGAGTAGCGGGTGCCCTCCGTGTTGCCGCCGTAGACGGGCCATTCGCGGCTGGTGGTCTGAGGCCACGCCGGCGCGGCGGCCAGCAGCAAGGCCGCGAGGAGACGGGTTCGGATTTGCATCGCTTTCTTGGAGAGTATCACGGCGAAACCAGCGGGGCGCGCCTTCTGCTGCCGGCCTTCGCCCGCGCCGCCGCGCCCGGTTACACTGAGCCAATCATGCGATTGCTGCCACTCTTGCTCACCGCCGCTGCCGCGCACCCCGCACCCGCGCAGCCCAACCGGTCTTCGAAAGGCCCACTGCTGGCTTATGCCGCCACCTACAGCTCGCCGCAAGGCCCCGAAGGCAGCCGCGGCAATGGGCAAGGAATCATCGTGTTCCAGGTCGATCCGTCAACCGGAAATCTCGCCCAGCGCGAGGTAATCGCCAACCCGTCCAACCCTTCCTGCCTCGCCCTGGACCCCTCCAGGATGCATCTCTATTCCGCCAATGAGACCGCCACTTTCGAAGGCGCGCGATCCGGCTCCGTGACCGCCTATTCGATCGACCGGACCACCGGCCACCTCACCCTGCTCAATACCGTCAGCTCGCAAGGGGCCGGCCCCGCGTACCTCAGCGTCCACCCTTCCGGCAAGTACGTCCTGGTGGCCAATTACGCCGGTGGCACGGTGGCCGTGCTGCCCATCCAGCCGGATGGCTCGCTGGCCCCCGCCACGGATGTCAAAAAGGACCAGGGCGCCGTCTCGCGCACGCATTCCACCACCGCGCCTCCCGGCAGTTTTGCCTTCAGCGGCCACGAGGCGCCGCACGCCCACATGATCCAGGCCGATCCTTCGGGCCGCTTTATCCTCTCCACCGACCTGGGTTTGGACCGCATCTTCGTTTGGAAGCTGGATGCCGCCAAGGGCGCCCTGACCGCCAACCAGCCGGCCTCCGTGGCGCTGCCCCCAGGCGACGGGCCGCGCCATTTCGCCTTCCACCCCAACGGCCGATGGATGTACTCGCTCCAGGAAGAATCCTCCACCCTGGTGAAGTTCGATTACGATGCCGCCGCCGGAACTCTCGCCGCCCGGCAGACCATTTCCAGCCTGCCCCCAGGCTTTCAAGGTACTAATTACACTTCTGAGGTAATGGTCTCGGCTAATGGGAAATTCCTGTATGCGGCCAACCGCCTACATGACGCCATCTCGCTTTTCTCCATCGGCCCGTCAGGCGATTTGACCTATGTGGCGGAGGAATGGACCCGCGGCGATTACCCGCGCAGCTTCAACATCGACCCCACCGGCAGGTACCTCTACTCGTGCAACCAGCGAGGCGATGCGATCGCCACCTTCCGCGTCGATCCGCGCACCGGCCGGCTCTCTTTCACTGGCCGGTACACCGCCGCCGGTACTCCTTCGATGATGGTTTTTCTGGACCTGCGATGAGGCCGCCGCCGCGGCGCGCAAGCGCCTGTGACACATCAACCGCTCAGTTGTCGTGTTCGGAGCGGAGCGCCCCCGAGAGACTTTTCTCGGCCTGTTCCAGGCATTCCTGGATCTCTTCGAAATCGGGAACCTTCTTTGGGTCGACGTGGTTCAGGGAACCGGTGACGGATTGAATCTTCAGGCGGCTGTCCGTGAGGCGTTCCTTTTCCGCTCGTGTCAGTGCCATTGGTCTTACACCTCCTCGCAATGATGGGCCTCGACGTGCGCGATCCAGGCATATTTTGCCCATTCCTTCTTTTCCTGGGCGATGTGGAGCAGGACGTCGAAGCGGCTGAAATCGGGGTCTCCGTCAATCACTGCCTGGGTTTGCTGTCTCTGTAACTCATTCAAGTCGTGAATGGCCTGCAAAAACACCTGCCGCAGCCGGTGTTTCTCTTCGCAGAACCCAATGGCCGGGATGCGTGCCTGAACGGGATGTTCGTCCTCACACATGATGAATACTTTCGCAGAGTAGCATACCGCGCCCCCCTCCTTTTCTGGCACTCGGGCATCCACCGTATCCGTTCCAACGCCATCTACAAGTGCACGCGATCGTACCAAAGCCTTGTGGGAGATCCCCGGCCTCATCTGTCTCCGGCGCCACATTTTTGCGAACCCCAGTCGCCCCCGCGTCGTACTACACAGTATGCGAACGCTCACCGCCGACCTCCGCTACGCTCTCCGCATGATGCGCAGCGGGCCGGGGTTTACCGCCGCCGCGATTGGCGCACTGGCGCTGGGCATCGGCGCCAACACCGCCATTTTCACGGTGGTAAACAGCGTGATGCTGCAGCCGCTGCCCTATCCGCAGCCCGACCGCATCGTGCGGCTCGGCCGCTGGTATCCCGGCGGCTACGGTTGGTCGAACTCCATCCCCAAGTACATGGTATGGCGCCACAACGACGTTTTTTCGGCCATGACCCTGTACCACCAGACCAGCGTCGATGTCACCCTGGGCACCGGTGAGAAGCCGCCGCAAGTGAAAAGGCAGGAGGTCTCGGCAGACTATTTCCGCGTCTTCGGAGGCCAAACCGCCTTGGGGCGGACCTTTGACCCTTCCGAGGACTCGCCCAACGGCCCGCGGGTCGCCGTGCTCAGCTATCGCCTCTGGCAAAGCCGCATGGACGGCCAACCCGACGCCATCGGCCGCACCATCCTCCTGAACGGGCAGCCCTATACCGTGATCGGCGTCATGCAGAAAGGCTTCGAATCCGACCCGCGCACCGACCTTTGGCTGCCCTTGCAGGCCGATCCCCTAAGCACCAACCAGGGCCATTACCTGGCCGCCGCGGCGCGGCTCAAACCCGGCATCCCCATCGAGCAGGCACGCGCCGAAATGAAGGTGAAGGGCGAACAGTTCCGCCAGGCCAATCCCCAGTGGATGGATAAAAGGGAGAGCGTGGCGGTGGTGCCGATGCGTGAATCGATGGTGGAGAATGTGCGCCTGCCCCTGATGATCCTGCTGGGCGCGGTGGGCTTCGTGCTATTGATTGCCTGCGCCAACGTGGCCAACCTGCTGCTGGCGCGCTCCGCGGTGCGGCAGAAGGAGCTGGCCATTCGTGCGGCCGTGGGGGCCAGCCGCTGGCGCATGGTCCGCCAGCTCCTTACCGAAAGCGTTCTGCTGGCCGGCGCGGGCGCGCTGTTGGGATTCGGAATTGGCGCTTGGGGCGTCCGCCTGCTGCTGGCCATGGCGCCCGGCAACATCCCGCGGCTCACCGACGCCGAAGGCGCGCTCCGTCCCATCCCTCTTCTGGACTGGCGCGTAGCCGCATTCACCATCGCAGTGGCGCTCGCTACCGGCATCGTGTTCGGCATTTTTCCGGCGCTTCACACCTCCAACCCCGACCTGGTTTCCACGCTCAAAGAAGGCGGCCGCTCCGGCAGTAGCATGCACAATCGCGCGCGCGCCGTGCTGGTGGTGTCCGAAATCGCTCTGGCTCTGGTGCTCTTCGCCGGCGCCGCCTTGATGATCCGCACCTTCGCCGCGTTGAATTCCACCGATCCCGGCTTCGACGCGCGCCACGCGCTGGCTATGGAGACCTCCATGGCGGGCGGAAACTATAACACCACCGCGCAGTTTGCCGGCTTCGTGAACCGCGTCACCATGCGCCTGGAAGCTCTGCCCGGCGTGGAAGCCGCCGCCGCCACCATCTCGCTGCCGGAGAGCGGCATGGATGTGGACTTGCCGTTCAATATCGCCGGCCGCGTGCCGCCCAAGAGCGGCTACGAAGGCGATGAGCAGTGGCGCTCGGTTTCCCCGCACTACTTCCGCGCGTTGAAGGTTCCCATCCTGCGCGGGCGCGAATTCACCGATACCGATACCCAGTCATCCTCGCGCGTGGTGATCATCAACGCCGCGCTGGCCAAAAAATACTGGCCCAAGCAGGACGCCCTCGGCCAGGTCATGACCATCGGCAAAGGCCTGGGGCCGCAATTTGACGACCCGCCGCGCGAGGTGGTCGGCATCGCCGGCGACATCCACGAAACCAGCTTGGAACATAAGGACGAGCCAGTCATGTACATTCCGGAGGCCCAGATGCCCGAGGGCCTGACGCAGCTCGGCAATAGCGTGCTGCCGTTGGGCTGGGCCATCCGCACCGCGGGCGACCCCATGAGCCTGCGCGCCGCCGTCGAGCAGGAGGTGCAGGCGGTCGATAGCCAGGTTCCGGTTTCCCACGTGCGCAGCATGCAACAGGTGATTGCCCAATCGCTGGCCTCGCGCAACTTCAACATGCTGCTGCTCTCGATTTTCGCGGGCATCGCCCTGCTGCTGGCGGCCATCGGCATTTACGGCCTGATGTCTTACACCGTGGAGCAGCGCATGCAGGAAATCGGCATCCGCGTGGCCCTCGGCGCGGCCCGCCCGGATGTCATGAAGCTGATTATTCTGGGTGGGTTGAAGCTGGCCCTGATTGGCGTAGCGGCCGGCCTGCTGGCGGCCTTCGGCATCACCCG
>DATJRE010000476.1:0-3818 GCA_035505095.1 Bryobacteraceae bacterium
GGTGCACACCGGCGGAGTGGCGGGGCTGGCGGCGCTGGTCCGCCGCGGCTGCGTGCAGGCGGTGCTCAGCGGCAATGCCCTGGGCGTTCACGATGTGGAGGCGGCGCTGTTCGGCACGTCGCTGGGGGTGCGCATGAGCGATGGCCGCCAGGAGGAGCACGGCCACCGCAACCACATGCGTGCCATCAACGCCATCTACCGCGCCGGCGGCGTGCGGCAGGCCGTGGAATCGGGGCGCCTCCAGTCCGGCATCCTCTACGAGTGCGTGAAGGCCGGGGTGCCCTTCGTGCTGGCCGGCAGCTTGCGCGACGATGGCCCATTGCCGGACACCATCACCGACATGAACGCGGCGCAGGACGCCTATGCCCGCGAGCTCCAGGGCGCCGGCCTGGTGCTCTGCCTGGGCTCGATGCTGCATTCCATCGCTACCGGCAACATGTTGCCGAGCTGGGTCAAAATCGTCTGCGTGGATATCAACCCGGCCGTGGCCACCAAGGTCAGCGACCGCGGCACCGGCCAGGCGGTGGGGGTGGTGGCGGATGTCGGCCTGTTCCTGGACCTGCTTTCGAAAGCCTTAGCATGAAACGCGCTTATACCGATGAACACGCGCGGAGCGGCGTACACGCTCCGCTGCCCGAAATTGAAACCTGGCCCAATCAGTATGCCGGCTATGAAATCGAAATCGTCATGCCGGAGTTTACCGCGGTGTGCCCCAAGACCGGCCTGCCGGATTTCGGCAAAATCGTGCTGACTTATGTGCCCGGCAAGCTGTGCCTGGAGTTGAAGTCTTACAAGATGTACTTGCTGGCCTTCCGCGATCTGGGCATCTTTCAGGAGAACGCAGTCAACCGCGTGCTGCAGGACGTGGTGAAGGCCGCCAGGCCCGTTTGGGCCAAGGTGTCGGGCGATTTCTCCGCGCGCGGCGGTTTGAGCACCCTGGTGACCGCGGAATGGACCGCTCCGCGCGGGAGGAAACCCCGTGGAAAGCGCTGAGCTGGTCGCCATCCTGCGGGAGGTCCGCGACCGCGTACGGGTGGCCAACCCGGAGACTTCCGCCGCCGGCGAGATCCCTCTGCCCGACCTGATGGAACTGGTACACGCCCGCGACGCGGCTCTGGGCAAGGTGGCGGCCATTGGAACGGTCAATCCGCGGCGCGGTGGGCCGGTGAATTGGGTCGTGCAGACCTGGAAGAAGCTGGTGGCCCGTATGCTCGACTGGCACGTGCGCGAGCAGGTGGAGTTCAACCGCAAGCTGGTGGCTTGCGTGGACACCCTCATCGAAGTGCTCAACGACAACAACCGCGCGCTGACCACGCTCGCCAGCCGCCTGGCCACCGAGCGCAAGCTGCGCGAGGAATTCGAGGCCCTCAAAGACATTCGCAGCCACTGGGCCGACTGGCGCTTCGAATGGGAGCGCAAGCTGGCCGAGAACGAGGTGCAGTTTCTGCGCAGCGTGGCCGATTTGCAAGGCGGCTTCCAGCACCGCGTCACCCTGATGGACGCCAATTACCGCGACGCCCTGCGCGCGCAGCACACCGATTTCCACGCCGCGCTGGACCGCTACGGCACCGAGATTCAGAAGCGCCTGTGGGACGACCTGGAGCGCATCCGCCTGCAGTATGAGCAGATCATCCACGCCGAGTTGCGCACCATGCGCCGCCGCGCCGAGATCCGCCAGAGCGCGGGGCTGCCTGCTCTGCCCGGCTCCGATTCCACCGGTGGCCGCCCGGAAGCTTCCGCCGCGGCGCTGTTTGACTACGGCAAGTTTGCCGAGAAGTTCCGCGGGCCGGAGGAGTACGTCAAGCGTGGGCAGAGGCTATACCTGCCGCACTTCGCCGGGCGCCACAACGTGCTGGACATTGGCTGCGGGCGCGGCGAGTTCCTGGAGATGATGCGCGAAGCAGGGGTCCCTGCGTGCGGCATCGACCTGAGCGAAGAGGCCGTCGCCACCTGCCGCCACAAGGGTCTCACTGCCGAAACCGCCGACCTGTTCGCGTACCTGGAGGGCCTGCCTGAGGCGTCGCTCGACGGCATTTTCTGCTCCCAGGTGGTGGAGCACCTGCCTCCCGAGCGGCTGCCGGAAATGATCCGGCTGTGCGCCAGCCGCCTGGAGCGCGAGGGCGCCATCGCCATTGAAACGCCCAACCCCGAGTGCCTGGCCATCTTCTCGACGCACTTCTACCTGGACCCCACGCACAGCCGGCCCATCCCGCCGCCGCTGCTGGCGTTTTACCTGGAGGAGTTCGGCATCGGACGGATCGAGGTGAAGCGGCTCTCGCCGGCGGTGGAGTCCATGCCGTCGCTGGCGTCGCTGCCGGAGGATTTCCGGGAGAGCTTTTTCGGCAGCCTGGATTACGCGGTGCTGGGCAAGAAGCTGTAAGGGCGGGCCGCGGAACCGCCGCGGGAATCTAAAACAGCCCCTGGAACTCGGGACTGCCGGAGAAGCCTTCGCCCGCGCCGGTTCCTTCGAGCTGCAGGCGAAGGTCGAGACCCGCCGAACCCTGGAACAGGATGCCGGCGCCGCCCGAATTGGCCACGCCCAGCCAGTAAGCGAAGCCCGCGGGGTCGGGGTCGCGGAGTAGGATGGTGAAGTAGAGCAGGCGTACGAACAGCGCATTGGTGTGATCGCCGGCCACCGAGTTCGCGTTGGCGAAAGTGCCGGTGCTCTGGAACTCGTTGTTGGCGGCGGCCACCGGGGTCGTGCTGGCGGGGAAGCCGATGAGGGTTTGGAACCACGACGCCAGGCCGGCTGCGTTCGCCTGGCTGATTTCGGAGGACGATGGCGCCCGGCCCAGCAGGTTTTGATACAGATTGGTGGCCGAGTAGCCCGAGCCGGCCAGCGAGCTGAACAGACCGCCGATGGTCTGGGTGCCTGCGCGCACGCCCGCCACTGTGGCCGTATACTGCGCGTAGGTGGGCGCGCTGCCGGTGGCGGCCTGGTAGGCGGCCATCACCGCGAAATCGGTATTGAAGCTCTCCGGGCTGGTGAGGAAGGAATCCAGCATTTGTCCCAGGCCGGTCACTCCGCTGCCGGTCCAGAAGGCGTAGCCGCTCGCATCGGGATCGCGGCCCAGCACGGTCTGGTAAAGCGCAGTAACCTCCAGGTCGATCAGCGCGGTGGCCGCCGCCGGTGGCTGCGTGACCTCCACCGTTACGGCGGACCCGGTTGATGGCGTGAGCGTGATGGTCCCCGAACGGGCGGCTGGCTGGGTATTGCTCAGTCCGCTGCCTTGCAGGGTAGCGGTGCTGCCTCCGTTGCCAGTGGTTCCGGAGGTGATGGTCAGCCAATAGGTGCCGGCCGTAGAAGAGGCGGTCCACGTGGTGGCGGGAGTGCAGCCGCCTCGCGGGGCGACGGAAATCGAAAAGGATTGCGTGGACGGAGTGCCCGACGCCGGGACCGCGTTGGTCAGGGTGACCGCAGCCGGAGAGGTGAAGGCGCAGACGGGCGTGATGGCCGTAACGTCGGATGCCGTGGCGGATGCGGACCCACCGCCGGAAACGGTAGCCGAACTGGTGACGCTGGCGCCGGCGTTGGCGGCGACGTTGACGGTGACGGTGAGAGAGGGGTAGCTGGCTCCGGCGTTGAGTGCGTCGGAGCGGGTGCAGGCGGCGCCGGAGCAGGTCCAGCCGGTGCCGGCTATCGAGGCGAGCGTGAGGCCGGTTGGTTCGGTGTCTGTCACGGTGTCGGTGCCGGATGTCGGAGCGGCCGCGGCGGCGTTGCTGACGGTGACGGAGTAAGTGGCACCGTTCTGCCCCTGGTGGAAGGCGGCGGCGTTGGTCTTTGTGATCGAGAGCGCGGGAACTGCGGTGATGGCCGT
>DATJRE010000477.1:0-55862 GCA_035505095.1 Bryobacteraceae bacterium
CGCTCTCCACGGTCCATGCGAGCGCGAAATCGTATTGCCCCGGCAACGCCGTCTCATCCACAACGGCCCGGTTCAATTGGCTGCTCAGACGGTCCGCGAGCTGTGGCATGGTCTCGCGCCGGGCCCATAACTTATACATAACTTATACATAATGCCATCCGAGCCGCCTACGACCACTTCGTAACTGCGGGGCAGGTCCGCCCCGCTGGGGATGTCGGGGAAGCCGTCGGGTCCCCTGGTTAGTTTGGGCACGGAAGCCCTCGGCAAGACGCCATCGTCCGCGGCGGAAGCGGCGTTCCGGCTCGCGGCGGAGGATTCCTGGAACTTCGGGCCGTTCTTCGCCACCACCATGGCGTAGAGGGGCAGTTCCCTGGTCTCGCGGTGGGCCACTAGGCGGAAGCGTTCCGCCAGCAGGGTGCGCAACATCAGCGCCACCTCGCGCTTGCCGGCGCCGGCCGGGATTTTGGCGGCGATTTCGTAGCGCTCCGAGTCCAGCCACGCGGGGCCGGCGATCTGGTAATTCTTCAGCTCGTAGGCCCGCATCAGCAGGTTTTTCAAGGTAGCCGTGCCGCTGAGTTGGCCCGGAGAAGTGGTGCCCGGGCCCCCGCGCAACGGACCTGCTCCAGGGCCATGCGGGTCCACCGGCTTCACCGATGCCGCCTCAAACGACGGTCGAACCGGCTCATTCTGGGCCAGGGCGGCACAGGCGAGGAGCAGAACAGTTACAACTGTCCGGAGCGGCATATACGAAGATTGTACTACGACGGCGTTCGTATTGGTGGCCCCGAGCCATCGAAGCGCCAGCGGCCTGCCCATTGACAACGCGACCCCCATCCTGTAGAAATAAAGTACAGGCGAATAAATAGCGAAAATGATGCCCACTGCCCTCGCACAGTTCGCTTCCCCCGGCTGGCAAACCCGGCCTGAGCCGGTGCTGCTTTCAAGCGGCATTCCGGGCATCCAGCTTCCGCGCGGCGGCCTCACCGAAATTTATGGGCCGGCTTCCTCGGGACGCACCAGCCTGCTGGTTTCGATGCTCGCGGAGGCCACCGCCCGCCAGGAAATCTGCGCCCTGGTGGATGCCGAAGACGCCTTCGACCCCGCCTCCGCCGCGCAGGCCGGGGTGGCCCTCGACCGCCTCATCTGGGTGCGTTCCGCACACAACGCCGAGCACGCCCTCAAGGCCACCGACCTGCTCATCCAGGGCGGCGGGTTCGGGCTGGTGGCCCTCGACCTGGGCGATACACCGCCCGCCACCGCCCGCCGCATCTCGCTGACCTCCTGGTTCCGGCTGCGCCGTGCCGTGGAGCACACCCCCACGGTGCTGATTTCCCTGTCCCTGCAGCCGAACGCCAAAACCTGCGCTTCGCTGCTGATCGAATGCCGCCGCGAAAGCGCCTCCTGGAGTGGGGCGGCGGCGCCCGGACGCCTGCTGCGCGGCATCGCCGTGCGCGCCACTTCCACCGAAAGGAGCAAGGTATGTTCGCCTGCCTTCATGGCGCAGGCAATCTGACCGCGCTGGCCTTCGAATTCTCCCCCACGGTGGAGCAGACCGCTCCGGATACCGTGGCGCTGGACGTTGCGGGCCTCGACCGGCTGTTCGGCCTGCCCCAGGAGGTCGCTGCCGCGATGGCCCGCCGCGCCGCCGAAACCGGCCTGGGGTGCCACATTGCCCTGGCCGCCAATCCCGACGCCGCCATCTGCGCCGCCCGCGGATTCAGCGCACGGCTGGGTCCCAGCGTGATTCCGCAGGGCGACGAGGCCAAGTTTCTCGCTCCGCTGCCGCTTACGCTGCTGGGGCCTTCGCCCGAGCTGCTGGAGACCCTCAGCCGCTGGGGCATCCGCCGTTTTCAGGATTTGGCCGCGCTGCCGCCTCTGGGCATTGCCGAACGGCTCGGTCCGGAGGGGCTGCGCCTGCACGAACTGGCTCGCGGCGAAGCCATCCGGAAGCTGCGGCCCATTCCCGATCCTCTGCGCTTCGAAGATGAAATCGAGCTGGAATATCCCATCGAGCTGCTGGAGCCGCTGGCCTTCCTGCTGGCCCGCCTCGTCAACGGCCTGGCCACCCGCCTGGCGACCCGCGGCCTGGCCACCGACGAGCTGCGCCTGCGCCTCAGGCTGGAAACCCGCGAAACCCACCAGCGCACGCTGCGCCTCCCCGTGCCATCGCTCGACGCCAAGGCGTTTCTGAAGCTGTTGCAGCTCGACCTGGCGGCGCATCCGCCGGCGGCGCCCATCGTACACGTCTGGTTCGGGGTGAACCCCGTGAAGCCGCAAGCCGCGCAAGGCGGCCTGTACGTCCCTGCCGCGCCCGAGCCGGTGGGCCTGGAGCTGACCCTGGCGCGCATCAAGGCCATCGTGGGCGAAGACCGCGCCGGGTCTCCGCGCCTCGTCGATACGCATCGCCCCGGGGCGTTCCGCATGGAGCAGCCGTCGCTCCCCACTGCCGCGCGCGCCGCCACGCACCAACCCAGATTGACCCTGCGGCTGTTCCGTCCTCCGCGCCCGGCGCGCGTGTCGCTGGCCGAGGGGCACCCCAGCTTTATTGCCGCGCCAAACATCCGCGGGAAGGTAATGGACCTGGCCGGTCCATGGCGCACCTCGGGGGACTGGTGGACGGCCGAGGCCTGGTCGCGCGACGAGTGGGATATCGCGCTTTCAGACGGCATCCTGTACCGGCTGTATTGCAGCCCGGCGGGGTGGTTCGTGGAGGGTGCGTATGACTGAAAACCAGGACGCGGAGGCGCGGAGACGCGGAGAAAACGAGGAGAAATGCATAGAGGTTTTCTCCGCGTAGTCTCCGCGATCTCTGTGTCTCTGCGGTGAAAGCGGGGCCCCCTATATGTACGCCGAACTTCACGCCCGCTCGGCTTTCAGACGGCATCCTGTACCGGCTGTATTGCAGCCCGGCGGGGTGGTTCGTGGAAGGTGCGTATGACTGAAAACCAGGACGCGGAGGCGCGGAGACGCGGAGAAAACGGGGAGAAATGCATAGAGGTTTTCTCCGCGTAGTCTCCGCGCTCTCTGTGTCTCTGCGGTGAAAGCGGGGCCCCCTATATGTACGCCGAACTTCACGCCCGCTCGGCTTTCAGCTTCCTCGAAGGCTCCTGCCTGCCTGAGGAACTGGCGGGGGCCTGTGCGGCTTACGGCATGCCTGCCATGGCCATCATGGACCGCAACGGCGTTTACGGCGCTCCGCGCTTTCATATGGCGGCTAAGAAGGCCGGCGTCCGCGCGCATATCGGTTCGGAGATCACCTGCACCAACGGCCTCAGCTATCCGCTCCTGGTGGAAAACCGCGAGGGGTATCGCAACCTTTGCCGCCTGGTCACCCGCATGAAGCTGCGCGCTCCCAAAGGGGAGGGTGCGGCTACGCTCGAAGAGATCGCCGAGTTCTCCCCCGGCCTGGTGTGCCTGACGCGCCATCCCGGTGAGCGGCTGCTCGAAATTTTCGGCCGCCACCATCTCTACGCGGAACTCCAGCGCCACTACCATCGGGAAGAGGAGGCCCACAACCAGGCCATTGCCGATCGCGCCCGCGCGCTCGGCATTCCGCTGGTGGCCACCAATGCGCCCGCCTATGCCACTCCGCCTCAGCGCGAGCTGCTGGATGTCTTCACCTGCATCCGCAGCCACGTCACCCTGGGCACGGCCGGGCGGCTGCTGGAGCGTAATTCCGAGCGGCACGTCAAATCGCCCGCCGAGATGGCGCGCCTCTTCGCCGACCTGCCCCAAGCCCTCGCCCACACGCTCGAAATTTCCGCGCGGCTGGAATTCACCCTGGCCGACCTGGGCTACGAATTCCCCCGCTACCCCGTTCCCGAAGGCCACACCGAGATGTCGTTCCTGCGGCATCTGGCCGAAGAGGGCGCACGCCTGCACTACGGACCCTCGGATGAGCGCGCCCACCGGCAGATTGAGCGCGAGCTGGCGCTCATCGAAAAGCTGCACCTGCCGGGCTACTTCCTGATCGTCTGGGACATCGTGCGCTTCTGCCGCGAAAAGGGCATCCTGGCGCAGGGGCGCGGATCGGCCGCCAACAGCGCCGTCTGCTACGTGCTTCAAATCACCGCGGTCGATCCCGTGGGCATGGAGCTGCTGTTCGAGCGCTTCCTCTCCGAAGAGCGCGGCGAGTGGCCGGATATCGATATCGACCTGCCCAGCGGCGACCAGCGCGAGCGCGCCATCCAATACGTCTACGAGCGCTACGGGAAGCTGGGCGCGGCCATGACCGCCAACGTCATCACCTACCGCGGCCGCTCCGCCGCGCGCGAGGTGGGCAAGGCGCTGGGCTTCGAAATCAGCAGCCTCGAAAAGCTCTCCAGCCTGGCCCGCGCCTGGGAGTGGAAGGACCCGCAGGACACCACCGAGCGCCAGTTCCGCGAGGCCGGTTTCGACCTCCATCATCCGCGCGTGCGCAAGTTCTTCGAGCTGTACCGCATGGCGCAGGACCTGCCGCGCCACCTCGGCCAGCACTCGGGCGGGATGGTGGTCTGCCAGGGGCAGCTCGATTCGGTGGTGCCGCTGGAGCCGGCCAGCATGCCCGGGCGCGTGGTGGTGCAGTGGGATAAGGAAGATTGCGCCGACCTGGGCATCGTGAAGGTGGACCTGCTGGGCCTGGGCATGATGGCGGTGCTGGAAGATTGCGTCCGCACCATTCCCGAAATCTACGGCGAAACGGTGGACCTGGCCCACCTGCCGCAAGACGATCCGGCGGTTTACGCGGCGCTGCAAAAAGCCGACACCATCGGTATGTTCCAGGTGGAGAGCCGCGCCCAGATGGCCACCCTGCCGCGCATGCGGCCGGCGAAATTCTACGACATCGTGGTGCAGGTGGCCATCATCCGCCCCGGCCCCATCGTGGGCAAAATGGTGCACCCGTACCTGAACCGCCGCATGGGCAAGGAGCGGCCCGATTGCCTGCACCCTTCGCTGGAGCCGGTGCTGCGCCGCACGCTGGGGGTGCCGCTATTTCAGGAGCAGTTGCTGCGCATGGCCATGATCGCGGCGGGATTCACCGGCGGCCAGGCCGAGGAGCTGCGCCGCGCCATGGGCTTCAAACGCTCCGAAAAGCGCATGGCCGATATCGAAGTGAAGCTGCGCGAGGGCATGCAGCGCAACGGCATCTGCGGGACGGCGCAGGAGGCTATCGTACACTCGATCACGGCCTTCGCGCTCTATGGATTCCCCGAATCGCACGCCGCCAGCTTCGCCCTGATTGCTTACGCCAGCGCGTATTTGAAGTGCCGCTACCTGGCGGCCTTCACCGCCGCCATGCTGAACAACCAGCCGATGGGCTTTTATGCGCCCGCCGTCTTAATCAAGGATGCCCAGCGCCACGGTCTGCGCGTGCTGCCGGTGGATGTGGCGCGCTCGGAGTGGGCGTGCACGGTGGAACGCCAGGGCGGCCCGCCGCTTCTGCGCCTGGGCCTGCGCTACGCCAAGGGCCTGCGCGAGGAAGCCGGCCGCGCCCTTCTGAGCGCTCGCGCGGTCCGCCCGTTCAGCAGCATCGACGACCTGGCGGTGCGCGTTCCGCAATTGCGCAAGGATGAAATCAGCCGGCTGGCGGAAATCGGCGCGCTGAACTCGCTCGACAAAATCCACCGCCGCGACGCCCTCTGGCACGCGCAGCGCGCCATCCTGCCGGTGGGGCCGCTGCTGGAACCGCTGGAAGAAAAGGGCCAGCCTTCGCCGCTCGCGCCCATGACCACCGAAGAGCGGCTGTGGGCCGATTACGGCGGCACCGGCCTCACCATAGGCCGCCATCCGATGGCCTACCGCCGCGCGGAGATGACCGCGCTGGGGGTGACCCGCGCCATCGACCTGCCGCGCATTCCCAATGGCCGGCTGGTGCGCATTGCCGGCTCGGTGATTGTGCGCCAGCGCCCCGGCACCGCCAACGGTTTCGTCTTCCTGAGCATGGAGGATGAAACCGGCGTGCTCAACGCCATTGTCACTCCCGCCGTCTTCGACCGGTATAAATTCCAGGTGCTCACCGAGCCGTTCCTGCTGATCGATGGCGTGCTGCAGAATGTGGAAGGAGTAGTGGCGGTAAAGGCGGGGCGATTGGAGGGCCTGCCAACCGGGGCCGCGGCGGAGGTGCATAACTTCCGGTGAAGTGTATATGCCAATCGCCAGCCAGGGGAAAACTGAGGAAGAGGCTCTGGCCAACCTCGCGGAAGCTCTTGAGCTTCACTTCGAACCTCCGCAAGCTACGCGTCCTCCCAAGGTGCGCACGATCGAGGTTGAGGTTGGGGCGGCTTAGTCCGCAACCCTTCCGGGAGATCAAGCGACGGCTTGAGGCGGCTGGATTTATCGAAACCAGTCAGCCAATCCCTACCGGCGGCGAATGGGCATCACTCCCGGTACACTTATCCGGTCAAGTTAGTTGTCCTGGCCTCACGAGTTTTTCTTGGGCAACCCGTAGCTGTAATGGTCATGCTCACTCGCGCCGTCCTTGGGCATGGCGGCAAGATCTTCCGGAGGAACCCGCCGCATGTTTTCGGCAATCACTTCCCAAATGGGCCGCGGGGCGGTGGATTCGAGATCATGCTCCAACACCTGGCGGGCGTATTCCTCGGGAGACAGGCCTTGCGCTTGCGCCTTGGCGGCGAGCGCTGCCGTCTGCTCTTCCGGGAGGTCAATCGTCAGAGTCATGCCGACACCTTCATTTTCATCCTGGCAGTGCCGGATGCGGCTCGCGTCTTCGCCAACCCCAGGTTTTATAATTTAAACCGTGCACATACTGCTGGTGGATGACGACAGCGAGCTTTGTTCGTTGCTTAAGGAGTTCCTTACGCGAGAGGGCTTTACCGTACATTGCGAGCACGAAGGTCACCGCGGCCTGGCCAGCGCCCTGGAACCCGGTGTCGGCCTGGTGGTTCTGGATGTCATGCTGCCGGGCATCGATGGTTTCGAAATCCTGCGCCGGTTGCGCCAGCAGAGCCAGGTTCCGGTGATCATGCTCACCGCCCGCGGCGAAGATGTCGACCGCATTGTCGGCCTGGAACTGGGCGCCGACGATTACCTGCCCAAGCCCTTCAATCCGCGCGAGCTGGCCGCCCGCATCCGGGCCATTCTGCGGCGCTACGAACCCCGCACGGCGGCTACGCCATCGGCCCGCATCGAAGTCAACGGGGTCGCGCTCGATCCCGGCACCCGCCAGGTTACTTCCAACGGCAAACGCGTGGAACTCACCACCTTCGAATTCGATATCCTCGAAATGCTCATGCGCGCGGCGGGCCGGGTGCTCTCCCGCGACGCGCTCATGGAGAACTTCTACAACCGTAAGGCCACCCCGTTCGATCGCTCCATCGACATGCACATCAGCCACCTGCGCAAGAAGCTGGAGCGCGATGACGACCTCATCAAGACCATCCGCGGCGTGGGTTACCAGTTCTGCCGCACGCCCGAAGAAGCCTTGGCGGAATGAGGATGGCCGCCTGAGAAAAGCTGCATGAGAACGCTATTTGCTCAAATCCTGCTGTGGTTCTGGTGCACCGTCGCCATCACCCTGGTGGGGTCGGCGTTCCTCTCCGAGCTGGGACTCAACCCCGGCGCGGCGGAGGAAGAGACGCCTGCCGCGCGGCTGGTCGCCTTCACCCTGGAAGAGGCGCGCGCGGCTTACGAAACCGGCGGCCGGCCGGCGCTGCAGATCTTCATGGAAAACCTGCACCGCATCTATGATGCCAAGGGGATCCTCACCGACGAATCCGGCCGCGACCTGCTCACCGACCGCGACCGCTCCGACCTGCTGCGCCGCGCCCGCACGCGCTCGCCCTTAGCCGTGTTCCGCGCCGGGCAAAGCACGGTGGCGCGGGCGGCCGACGATGGGCGCTACTGGCTCTTCTTCATCGTGCCGCGGGCCAGCGTGGGCATCGGGTTTCTGACCCCCGACCATATCTTCATGATGGGTGCGGCGGTGCTCTTGTGCTACTGGCTGGCCTACCACCTCACCCGCCCGGTGCGGGCGCTGCAAAAGGCCGTGGAACGGTTCGGCAAGGGCGATCTTGCGGCGCGTGTGAATTCCACCCGCCGCGATGAGCTGGGCCAGCTCTCGGGCGCCTTCGACCGCATGGCCGGGCGCATCGAAACCCTGCTGGCCGCCGAGCGCCGCCTGCTGCTGGATATTTCGCACGAGCTGCGCTCCCCCCTGGCGCGCCTGGGCGTGGCCGTGGAGCTGGCCCGCTCGGGCGAAGACCGCAATGCCGCTCTCAACCGCATCCAGAAGGAATCCGACCGCCTGAACGCCCTGGTGGGCCAGCTTCTGCAGGTGACGCGCGCCGAAGGCGACCCCAATTCCCTGCGCCGGCACCCCGTCCGGCTGGACGTGCTGGTGGAGCAACTGGTCAACGATTCCGGCATTGAGGCCGCCGCCCACGACTGCGCCGTAACCTACTCCAAACGCGAGCCGGTCACCGTGGAAGGCGATCCCGAGCTGCTGCGCCGCGCCGTGGAAAACGTCATCCGCAACGCCATTCGCTACGCGCCGCCGCAATCGGCCGTGGAGGTTTCCCTGGCGCGCAACAATGGGAAAGCCGTGGTGGATATCCGCGACCACGGCCCCGGCGTGCCGGACGAGGCCCTTCCGCGCCTCTTCGATGCCTTCTACCGCGTGGATAGCGACCGCAACCGCACCAGCGGCGGCATCGGTCTCGGGCTTTCCATCGCCCGCCGGGCCATCGAGCTGCACAAGGGCAGCATCCGAGCCCAAAACGCGCAACCTGGGTTAGAAGTAATAATGGAACTTCCCGCGGCGGCGTAACGCCGCAGTGCGAAAGATATTTAACGTTGCGGAATCGGAGATCGTCGAAACCCCTGGAGGCAGTACAATCGTCAACATGAATATGTTTCGAGCAATCATACGTGCACGCAAGTGCACCGCCGTGCTCGCCTGCCTCTGTGGATGCGCCATCCTCGGTTTTGGCCAGAACCGGCACTCCCAGTTGATGCCTTTCGATCAGGCGAAATCTCCATTCGTGCCCAACCGCTACACGCTGGTGTTGAGCGATCCCCCGGTGGCGGATCGGTTCACCACGCGGGACACCCTGCGAAGCGCCGCGGCCGAAAGCTACCGCAATCAGATTGAATCTGCCCAAGCCCAGGTGAAGAGCCAGCTTGCCGCCCGGAATATCCGCGTATTGGGATCGGTGTCAGTGCTGCAAAACCTGATCTTCGTGGCCGCGCCGGCCTCCAGCGTGCCTGAGTTGCAGAGTATTCCCGGGGTGATAGCGGTGAAACCCGCGCGCAAATTGAAGATCCAGCTCAACCGGGCCACGGCCCTGTCGAACGCTCCGCAGGCCTGGACCGCCGTGGGTGGCGCGTCCAACGCCGGTGCGGGAATCAAGATTGCCGTGATCGACACCGGAATCGACCAGACCCATCCGGCGCTTCAGGATAGTACCCTGTCGATGCCTTCCGGTTTTCCCAAGGGCGTGACTGCTTACACCACCAATAAGGTCATCGTGGCGCGCAGTTATGTAAGCCTGTTAAGCGACACGAATCCTACCGATTCGACGCCGGACGATACTTCGCCGCGCGACCGCATCGGACACGGCACGTTCAACGCCGTGGTGGCCGCGGGCGAATCCACCAGTACCCCGGCGATCTCTACCAGCGGCGGCCCCATCACCCTCAGCGGCATGGCTCCCAAAGCCTGGCTCGGCAATTACAAGGTCGAGGGATCTCCCGGGATGGACGAATTCGCCAGCGATCAGGCGCTGATCCAGGCCGTGGAGGATGCCGTTACCGACGGCATGGATGTGATCACCTGCTCGATCGGCGGGCTGGCTTATTCGGATGCCGCCAGCGATCCGCTGGCTTCCGCGTTCGAGAACGCCACCAAGTCCGCCGTCGTAGTGGCTTCCGCCGGTGACGATGGCAGCGACAGCTATTACGACGGCTATTCGTACCCCGGCTTCAACACGATTTCCACTCCCTCCAACGCTCCCGACGTGATTTCGGTAGGCGCTACTCTCAATTCTCACGTCATGCAGCCGACCGTCAGCGTGAACACCTCGGGTGCTCCTTCGAGCGTGGTGGGGATCAGCGCCGCGGTGGGTGATTCCTACTTCTATCCCTCGAGCTTCGGCGCCAGCGCGGCTCCCCTGGTGGATGTGACCACCATTGGCGATAGCGACGGGCTGGCCTGCGGTACGCTGCCGGCCAATTCCCTGAACGGCGATTACGCCCTGATTCTGCGCGGCACTTGCACCTTCGATACCAAGGCGCTCAATGCCCAAAACGCCGGAGCCATCGGCTTCATCTACTACATGGCCGATTCCACCACTCCCATCAACCCGGAAGGCATCAACGAATACGGCCCGGCGGTGATGATTTCCAACGCCTCCGGACTGGCCCTGAAAAGTTACATCGACGCCAACCCAGGCACGGTGGTCACTGTCGACTTGAACGGCATGGAGCAGGACATCACCACCTGGCAATCGCTCTATGGCGCAGGGTTGGGGGTCACGGTTGCGGCCAACCAGTTCGCCAGTTACTCCTCCATGGGACCCACGCCCGACGGCATGTTGAAGCCCGACATGGTGGCGGTGGGCGGCTTCGACGTAGGCCTGGGGCCCGATCCGAACGACCCATACCTGCCTGCCCCGGCCGGCATGTATAGCGCCAGTCAGAACTACGACCCGAACCAGGCTTATGATGTGAATGTTTTCAGTTCCAACCGCTGGGCGGCGGGCGATGGCACCAGCTTTTCGGCTCCCCTGGTGGCTGGGGCGGCGGCCCTGTTGAAGCAGGCGCATCCCAGCTTGCAGCCCACCCAGATTAAATCGCTGCTGGTGAATTACGCTGCGCAGAACACCACCACCGACGATTTCGGCTATCCCACCGACGCCGAGTGGCTGGGAGGGGGCGACCTGGATGCCAACGGCGCCATCACCGGCACGGTCACCGCGGTGCCCTCCACGGTTTCCTTCGGCATTCTGAACTCCGCCACGCTGCCGATTTCGAAGACCATCACCCTGACGAACATCAGTTCCAGTGCGGTGACGCTGAGCGGCTCGGTTTCGTGCTGCACAGTGAACGGCAACCCTGGCACCGGCATTTCCGTGGCCGTCAGCCCTACCAGTGTGAGCCTGGCCGCCGGCGCGAGCACCACCATCACGGTGACGCTTTCCGGATCGAAGCCCAGCGCCAGCGAATATTCCGGCAACGTGGTGCTCTCCGGTTCCGCAACCACTCTGCGCATTCCGTTCATGGCCCTGGAAGGCAGCGGCTTGGTTAACAACCTGCTGCCGGAGGGCGGCGGCGAAGGAGCTCCGGGCGTGGACCTGGGCGATTCCTCCGTGCAGCTTACGGATCCCTATGGAGTTCCCGTGACCGGTACGGCGGTGGTGTTTTCCGTCGCGACGCCCGGCTCGCTGACGCTGCGAAGCGTCTCCGGCGAGCCGGCCTGTACCCCGGCGAGTTCCAGCACGTCAGTGAGTTGCCCCAGCGACCAGTTCGGGAATGCTTACGTGGACGTGGTGGCGGGGTCGGCGGCTACACCCGCGTGTGTCACCGAAGGCGTCTGCCCCGGGGTGAACTTCAGCGTCGGGGGACAAACCGGCAGTTTCTCGTATAACATCCAGACGCCTCCTGCCGTTTCCTCCGGTGGCGTGGTGGATTCCGCATCCAACAAAAGCCCGGTGGCGCCGGGTTCTTACGTGAGCATTTACGGCTCCGGCCTGAGCAATTACACGGACGTTAACGAGTCGATCACCGATGCTCTCGCCGCCAACGGCACTTATACCGTTCTGCCGCTGCAAATCGACTATGTGAGCGTCACCTTCGATGTGCCCTCGGCCTCGCCGGCCATCAGCCTGCCGGCGCACATCGTCTACGTCAGCCCGGCCCAGGTGAATATTCAGGTGCCTTGGGAGTTGCAGGGCCAGTCCTCGGCAGAGATGAAGGTGGTGCTGGATGGCGACCTCTTCGGCAACGTGGTGACGGTGCCGCTGACTAACTACGCCCCCGCGTTCTTCACCTACAGCACGAACATCGCCGATGCCCTGGACTCCAATTACAATCTGATCACCACCAGCAACCCGGCCAAGCGCGGTTCGTCCATCGCGCTTTACGCCAATGGGCTGGGGCCGGTGAGTAACCAACCCGCCAGCGGCGACCCGGCCTCGGCTACGTCGCTTTCCCAAACCACCCAACCGGTCACGGTGAACTTCGGCGGCGTGAACGCCACAGCGTCTTTCGCCGGCCTGGCGCCGGGCTTCCAGGCTCTGTACCAGATCAACGTCACGGTGCCGACGGGCGTTACCCCGGGCAGCGCCGTGCCGGTGAGCATCACGGTTGGCGGCGCAACTTCGGCGCAAGCCACCCTGCCCATCCAGTAGGTTTGCCGGTTCGTATATAATGCTGATAGCGGGGACTGGAGGCGAGTCCAGCCCCCGCCACGGGACTTACTTGTGGCCGTTACGGCGCCACACGATCAGTACCGTGATTCGCCCAAGGAAAGCGTGGACGACTTTTACCAGCACTTGGACCATAAGCTGGTCCTCCTTTCCGCTTCGATTGGAGAGCCCGGCCAGTTACCGGGCTTTCCTCAGTGAAGCATCCAGAGAAGACGCCGCTTCTCCAACCTCCGCGGCAGGAACGCTCATTGTAACTGGATTGTGACGGTGCGCAAACCGGCCGTCCGCAAGGGGCGGCGAAAATGCCTGCCCCACGGCGACGGCGCTAAAGTTCCAAAACTGAGGCTTCCGGGTGCGGGTTGAGCCGCGCGCCACGTGTTCGATGATACAATTATGGTTTGCCTGTCCCCACTTCCGACGTAGGCGAATGGCTGCTAGACTCCGGAATCCAGGAACCCGGCGGCGGTGTCGCGCGCTACCACCGCGCCGATCTCGGCCGTAACCTGCCTATTTCGGTGGAAATCACCGGCTACGCCGCCAGCGCTTTGGTCTATCTGCACGGCGTCACCGGTCAGGAAGTCTACCTGGAGCGCGCTTTGGCGAGCGCTCATTTTCTGACCCGGACAGCCTGGAATCCGAGGGCCGCCGCCTTGCCGTTCGAACTCGACCCGCCGGCGTTCACCTATTTCTTCGATTGCGGCATCGTCGTCCGGGGGTTGCTGGCCGCGTGGCGCGCCAGCGGCGATGAGGAGTGCCTCGCCACCGCGATTGCCATCGGCCACGCGATGGCCGCCGATTTCCGGGCCTCCGATGGCACGCTCCACCCGATCCTCGCGCTGCCCTCCAAACACCCCGTGGGGCGGGACCCGCGGCGCTGGTCGCGTTCCGAAGGCTGCTACCAGTTGAAGGCCGCCATGGCTTGGTGGGAGCTCGCCGAGGCCACCGGCGAGGAAACCTTCCGCGAGCCCTATGAGCATACACTCGATCAGGCGCTCCGCACCTGGCACAGTTTCCTGCCCGGACACCCCGATGGCCAGCATGTGATGGATCGGCTGCATGCCTTCCTTTATTTCCTCGAAGGCCTGCTGCCGGTGGCCGGCGATCCGCGATGCGCCGCCGTCCTTGCCGAAGGCATTCGCCGCACGGCGCACTATCTGAACGACCTCGCGTCCGGCTTTACGCGCTCCGATGTGTATGCCCAGCTTCTGCGCATTCGATTGTATGCCGATTGGTGCGGCGCGGCCCATTTGGATCGCCACGCGGCGGACTCCGAAGCACGCCAGTTGGCCCGATTCGAAGCTCCCGGCGGCGGCTACTACTTCGGCCGCAAAGGTGGGCAGTGGCTGCCCCACCTGAATCCGGTCTCGGCGATTTTTGCGCTACAGGCTCTCGAGCTGTGGCGAACCGCCGCGGCAGGCGGTCCGCCCGTGCATCACCATCTGCTGATCTGAAGTTGCTTTCCGATTCCCAGGTCGCCTTCTGGTATAAAGCCGGACGTTTGGCCGGCCTGGTACGGCCGCGCTGGCGCCGCCCGTCGCCCCTCGCGGCGCCCCAGGCCGAGGCTCCTCCGGGCATCTCGCTGGTGATCCCTTCGCGCAATGGGCGCGAACTGCTGGCCGCCCAGTTTCCCGGAATCGTCCGCGAGCTGGCGTCCCTGGCGCACGAGATTCTGGTGGTGGATAACGGTTCCACGGATGCCACGGAGGCATGGCTGCATAGCGCCTGGCCGGCAGCGCAGGTGGACGTTTCGCCCGCGCCGCTGTCCTTCGCGGCGGCGGTCAACCGCGGCATCCGCCGGGCGCGCTACTCGCACATTTGCCTGCTGAATAATGACATGCTGCTGGAACCCGGCTTCTTCGCAGCGCTGTGGCAGGCCTTCGAGCGGGTTCCGGGGCTCTTCTGCGCCACGGCGCAAATCCGCTTCCCGCCCGGCGTGCGCCGCGAAGAGACCGGCAAAGCCGTCATGCGCTACGATTCCGCGGTCGATTTTCCGGTTCGCTGCGACGAGCCGCTGCCCGGAGAGGATCTTACCTATGTGCTGTACGGCAGCGGCGGTTGCTCGCTCTACCATGCCGCCATGCTGCGGCAGCTCGGCGGCATGGACGAAGCCTACGCGCCGGTGTATGTGGAGGATCTGGACATCGGCTATCGCGGCTGGCAGCGCGGCTGGCCCAGCGTCTACGTGGCGGGCGCGGTGCTGGAACACCGCCACCGGGCGACCTCTTCGCGCTACTTCACCGAAGAGCAGCTTGAGGAAATCCTGGAGGTGAACTACCTGCGGTTCCTGGCGCGCGCCATCTTCAGCCCGTCCGTTTTCCGGCGGCTGTGGAAGCAGGCGCTGGTCCGCCTGCTGCTGCGCGCCGGCCGCGGCGCCGCTCCCCGCAACGCCTTGCGAAAGGCCGCCGGCATCGCCCTGCGTGGCGGCCCCTCCCTGCGCCCGCGCGATTCCGAAGAGATGCTGCTGGCGCTCACCGACGGCTCGCTGGCGGTATTTCCCGGCCGCGCGCCCGGAGCCAAGCCGCGCAGGCTGATTGCCGCGGCGCTGACGGCTGTGCGCCCCTCGGCGGATTGCGACCAGATCGTGGTCACGTGGGTCGACAAGCTCGCTCCGCCCCCGCCGGAGGTCCTGGCCGAGGCGGTGGAGGTGGTAGTGGTGCAGGGCCACGAAGATTCGCCATCGTTCCGAGCCGCGCGCCGGCAGACGGCAGAGAAATGGATGGGGCAGGGAACGGACGCGGAGGCGCGGAGGCGCTGAGAAACCCGCGGAGCACCAGCAATCGGTTTTCTCCGCGTTTCCTCCGTTTTCTCCGCGTCTCCGCGGTGAATCCACGCCCCCTTCCCTGCCGCAGGCCGGAAGCGCAGAGCCGCTGAGAAACTCACCGAGCACCAGCATTCAGTTTTCTCCGCGTTTCCTCCGTTTTCTCCGCGTCTCCGCGGTGAACCCACGCCCCCCCGATCTCTCAGTTCCGGAAGCCGTCGCCCAGCACAACGAACGCGGCCCAATAGAAAGGATTGCGGTCGCCGGGGGAATTGCGCACTTCGAGCGCGGCGGCGCGTAAGGCGTCGGCTGGCGAAAGGGGACGCAGCAGGTTCCGGTGAAAGCCCACCATCAGGCGCGAGGTGGCGGCCGAATCCACCTTCCACTGGCTGATCACCGAGGCGGCCGCCCCGGCTCCCGTCAAGGCCCATCCCATGCCCAATAGTTGCTCGCCCGGCGTGGACTTGCCGCGCGCCGTCTCGCAGGCCGAAAGCACCGCCAGATCGGCACGCAGCGGAATCCGCAGGATCTCGGCGGCCGCCATGGGACCGGGGTCGGCGGCGTCCTTGCCGGCGCTCAATTGCAGCATCGAGTACATGGCGTTGAACGGGTTGAGGTCGGCGTGCGTGGCGATGTGAATCACGGCGGCCCGCGGCGCCTGCTGGCGGAACAGATCCTGGCGGGCGTCGGCGGCCGTCAGCACCAGCGTCTTACCGGCGGGATACAGGCGGCTGATGGCGCGGACCTCTTCATCGGCGGCGGGGAGCGCAGGTCCCGGGCCCGTGGGGTTGCCCATGGCCAGCAGGCGCAGCGGCGCGCCGCCCTCCTGCGCGTGCCGCTGGCGGATGGCCCAGAGCGCCGTCAGCGACGGCGTGTAACCGATGGCGCGCGTTTCCAGCACATGCTTGCCGCGGGCATCGATCAGCGCCTGAAACGGCAGCTCCCATAGCGGCCCATCGGGCGAAAGGATCCAGCGCGTGGTTCCCCCAAGCCATTTCTCGGCCGGCGCCAGCAGTTCCCGGTACAGCGCGCTGGCGGTGACGGCATAGTCCAGGTCGCGGGCCGCAAGCTGCGCCCGGAAGCGCCCGGTTTCGGCGGCCAGGGCGTCCGGGTGAACTGGCAGGCGCACGATTCGGACGCCGTCTTCCCGCACAACGAACAGCACCAGCCCGTCAGTCAATTGGAAGTACTCCAGCAGGGCGGAACCGGGCGACGGCAGCAGCTTGCGCCACTCCGCCGGCCCCGTGGGCGCGAAATCGGCGCGCTGCAGCCCCAGCTCGGGATGGCGATCGTAAAGCCCGCGGCGGAACAATTCCAGGTCGGTGATGGCTTCCTGCGATTGGCGGTTGCGGGCCGCGGCCAGCCGTGCCACCTTGGCCGAGAGGGTACGCTCGGTCTGGCGTTCTTCTTCGCTCATCGCGCTGTGCTCGTCGAGGTGGCCTTTGAGCAGCAGGTCGTTCAAAACCCGGGCCTTCGATTTCTCGGCCTGCCGCAAGGCGGCTTCGGCTTGGCCCGCGGCAACCAGCCGCTCCACCTGCAACTGGTAGACCACATAGCCGTCCTGCAATACCGTCTCCAGGGCGGTGGGATCGCCGGGCGCCGCGTTGCGCAGCGCTTCCATCACCGTTTCGGCTTCTTCCAGTGCCGCTCCGGCTGCCTGGGTCTGCCCGGCCGCGTTGTAAACACCGCCGGCCGCGGCCAGAGCGGGAATCAGGGCGACGGGCGATTCCGAACGGCGCGCCAGGCCAAGCGCTTCCTCAGCCTGCTGGCGCGCCTCCTGCGGCTGTCCCAGTTTGAGCAGCACGTTGGCCAGGGTTGCCCGGATTTGCGCTTCCAGGGCCGGGTCGCGGCCGGCCGGGCTGCCCGCCAGGGATTGCTCCAAGCCAGCCCGGGCGGTGGCCAGTTTTCCCTGGTCCAGATCGAGCATGGCGATGTTATAGAGCAGGGAGATGCGCGTGCGCCAGCTTTCCGGGCGGTCCATATACCGCAGCGCGGTCTGATCGTCGGCCTGCGCTTCCGCCAGCCGCCCAGTCACCTGTTCGAGGTTGCCCAGGTTGGCATACAGGCGCGCCCTGCCGTCGTGATCGCTGGGCGAGGCAACCGCCATGGACTCGCGGAGGTAGCGGATGCCGATTTCCGGCTGGCCCAGGGACGCGTAAAGGATCGCCAGGTTCTCAGTGGCGCCGGCCTCGCCCAGCGCATAGTGGTTGGCGCGGGAAACCTGCAACATCTCCTCGAAGATCGGCAGCGCCAGGACGTTCTCGCGAACATCGCTGTGGAGAATACCGACCTCGGAGAGTTCGTTGACCAGGTGTTCGGGATGGCCGCAGGTTCGGGCGAGTTCCAAGGCATGCTGAGCCGTCGCGAGCGCCTCGGCATGGCGGCCCTGGTGACGGAGCGCCGTCGCCAGTCCGTGGAGATTCTCGCGCAGCATCTCCTGGTCGTGCGCCTTGGTGGCGGCGTCGGCGCCGGAAGTATACGCCTGGAAGGCCGCTTCGATATCGCCCGCGCGGTACGCACAGATGCCGATGCGTCGCTCGAAGAGCGCGGTTTTCGGCCAGTTCTCCGCAGCCCGGACGGTCTCTAGGGCGGTTTTGTAGAGCTGCGAGGCGGTGGTGCAGTCGCGCTGGTCGAACGCCTGGCCCGCGCGTTTCTCCAAGTCGCCAGGAGAGTCCTGCGCCCTTCCGGCAGCCACCGCCAGCAGGAATGCCGCTCCCGCGGAGCCAATCACCCACTTGGCCATAGGTTCTACTATAACTGCTGCGGGTAACTGCCCGATGACATAAATTGCGTGCCGGCGTGGGATGGGTGGTCTCCGTTTGCCCCGTGGGCCGGCGGCCCAAACCTTGGCTGGGTTTGCGACACTCGGTAATTATGCGCAAGCTTATCGCGATTGCCGCTCTTCTTTGCCTGGTTGGGGTTGCCCAGCAGACCCGGCATGAGGTCACCAACTCGTCGGGCGCCGCCGACGCCAAGCCGAATAGCGCCGCCGTGCCGGATGTCTATGCCATCGGCGCCCAATTCCAGCGGGTGATGATTTTCCGCTTCCGCTACGACACCGACCTGCTGGCGGGGCTCCAGAAGATGGTGAAAGAGAACAAGATTCAGAACGCCGTGATTCTTTCGGGATTCGGGTCGGTGCGCGGCTACCAGGTGCACCAGGTCAGCAACCGGACGTTTCCTTCGAAGAACATGTTCGTCCAGGACCCCACCGCGCCGGCCGATATCGCCGGCATGAGCGGCTTCGTGCTCAACGGCCGGCTTCACCCGCACATCACCCTGGCCAACCCGGAGAAGGCCTTCGGCGGCCACCTGGAGCCGGGAACCCGCGTGTTCACCTTCGCGGTGGTGACGCTGGGAGTGCTCCCGGATAACCTGGACCTGAGCAAGCTGGACGACAAGAACTACCGCTAGCGGTCCGGCTGACGGGCCAGGCACGGCGCGCTGGCGCACCCGGCCGGTGGTTCCCTGGCAGCGGAGTATAATCGGCTTGAGGAGCGACGGCCGATGCCCCAGCGGGCGCGCGGCGGCAGCGGTTCAGAGAAGCGCACCTCTCTTTCTATGCTTTTTCCTTCGCCAGAAATACAGCAGCAGAAGCGGAATATTTTACGGGATCTGGAGGCCGGCACAATCGATATGGGCGTTGCTGTGGATAGGTACAGCCAATTCGGCGAGGATCCCTGGATCTGCCTGGCTCGCGGTAACGACCGCCAGGAGGCCGGCGACCTGGATGGCGCTGAGGGCTGGTTTTGGAAGGGCCTCGACTTGCAGCCCGGCCAGTTCACTTTTTACCTGTCGCTGGCCGACACGCGCAGGCGCCGCGACCCCCAGGATCCCCTGGCGCCCCTGCTCTTCGAATTGGCACTATGGAAACTGGGCGACGCGCCGGAGATTCGCGAATCGGTGGCGGAACATTTCCGGAAGTATCTGGGAGGCCAAGCCCTGGATTACAGCGATCCCGAAACGTACCAGATGCTGGCCACGGTGCAGGAGATCCGGCGGAAGAAAAAGGGCGGGGATGCCGGGCTGGAAGAATCGCCCGAGGCACTCGAACGCCTGCGGCCGTACCTTCTGTTGAACGATCTGCAGCGCCAGGCGCCCAAAATCGTGGAGCACCGGGTGGTCCGCCAGATCCAGGAGAATGCGGCGCGCTGCGCCCCGCTTCTGTGGGCGGCGGTGCGCGATTGGGCCCAGCATCCGCATCCCGTGCAACCCAAGGCCATCGCCATGTTTGTGGCGATGCTGGGGGAGATCGGAGGCGTGGAGCTGCTGCCGGACCTCCTGGAACTGGCGATCAATCCGAATCGCGAGATTCTGTTGCACGCCAACTGGGCGATCTGCCGTTTGGGACAGCGGTTTCCCGTGGAGGTATTGGAGGAATTCCGAAAGCGGGCGGATGCGCCACTGGCGGTGCGCTGCGTCATCGCCGAGCAACTGGCCCTGGCGCCGGCCGAAATGGATATCCCGCCCGTGGCTCACGCCTTGCTCAACGGCTTCCGCGGCTTTGCCAAGCAGGGGGACGCGCCGTATCTGCTGCTGACCTTGGCGTTTGCCTTGGAGTTGTGGCAGGCCGGCCAGGGCGCCCCTCTGATCCGCCGCTATGGAGAGATGCTGCCCCGGAAAAGCAAAGACTGGTTGTTGCCGCAAATCGAATCCGAGGACTTCGTGCCACGGCTGGCACAGCATGAGATTGACCAGTTGGATATCGAGAACGTCTGTATCGATCGTGCTCTGATGGACGACGAAAACGACGACGAAGACGACGAAGACTTCGAGGACGACGAAGACGAGGACGAGGATTCCGACGAAGAGGACGAAGACGACGACCGGGACGACGAGGACGAGGAAGAAGAAGAAGAGGAAGACGAAGAGCTGGACGAGGCGCCCTTGCCGGTGATCGCGGCTCCCAAGCCCGGACGCAACGATCCCTGCTGGTGCGGCAGCGGGAAGAAATACAAGAAGTGCCACCTGGCGGCGGATGAGAACGCGGCGCGCGGCGTCCGGCGCTCGTCCTGACGGCGCTTTGAACCCTCTGCGTCTCACCGCCGAGCCGGACGACGCCGGCAAGCGGCTCGATCACCTGGTGCACGAACGCTTGCCGGACTATAGCCGCTCGCGCATTCAGGAGTGGATCCGGAGCCGCCGCGTGCTGGTGAACGGTGCGCCGGCGCGCCCCTCCCACACGGTGCGGACCGGCGAAGCCATCCAGATCGAGCCGGCCGAAGCGCCTCCACTGCGCGCGGTTGCCGAAGAGATCCCTCTCACGGTGCTGTGGGAGGATGCCGACGTGGTGGCCATCGATAAGCCCGCCGGCATGGTGGTGCACGCCGGTGCGGGAATCCATTCCGGAACCCTGGTCAACGCGCTGCTGCACCGCTTCGGGGCCCTTTCCGGGGTGGGCGGCGCGCTGCGGCCGGGCATCGTACACCGGCTGGACCGCTTCACCAGCGGCGTGCTGCTGGTGGCCAAGAACGACCGCGCGCACCAGGCGCTGGCCGCGCAATTCGCCGGCCGCCAGGTGGAAAAGACGTACCTGGCGCTGGTCCACGGGCGGGTGGCCGCCGGGAGCGGGCGTATCGAGCGGCCCATCGCCCGCGATCCGGTGCGGCGCACGCGCATGACCTCCCGCCTGGCCGAAGGGCGCGCCGCCTGGTCCGCATATCGCGTGTTGCGGAGGTTCCAGGGTTTCACCTTGCTCGAAGTGCGCATTGGGACAGGCCGCACCCACCAGATCCGTGTGCATCTTTCGAGCATCGGCCACCCCGTGGCGGGCGACAAGCTGTATGGCGCACCGGCCCCCGCGAAAGGCCAGACGCCGCCAGGCCGCTTTTTCCTGCACGCGCACCGGGTCCGTTTCCGGCGGCCTTCGGATGGCGAGGAAATCACAGTGGTTTCCGCGCTGCCGCCGGAGCTGGAGAGCTGGCTGGCAGGGCTGGCGGCCCTCGACGAGCAGCCCTGAGCGCCAGGTGCCATAATTACCTTATGAAAAGCTGGGCGGCGATTGTGCCGATTAGCGTGCTGGCACTAGCGGTGTGGGCGGCCGGCCAGCAGGATCTCTCTTTGCCCAAGCCGGCCCCGGCGCAACAGGCCGACGATCCAACCCGCATCCTGGTGGAAGTCACCCGCGTGAACCTGCTGTTCACCGTGACCGATAAGAAGGGCCGCTTTGTCACCAACCTGACCAAACCCGATTTCGAGGTGATCGAGAACAGGCGCGAGCAGACCATCCAGGACTTCAGCGCCGAAAGCGATCTGCCGCTGCGGCTGGCCGTCTTGATCGACACCAGCAACAGCATCCGCGACCGTTTCAAGTTTGAGCAGGAAGCCGCCGTGGAATTCCTGCGCAACGTGGTGCACGCCAAGCAGGACAAGGCCATGGTGGTGAAGTTCGATAGCGTTCCGGAGCTGGAAACCGACCTGATTGACGACTTCGCGGAGCTGGAACGCTCCGTGCGCGACCTGCGGCCGGGCGGCGGCACCTCCATGTACGACGCCATTTACTACGCCTGCCGCGACAAACTGGCGCAGGATCAGCCCAAGTACAAGTTCCGCCGCGCCCTGGTGCTGCTGAGCGATGGCGACGATAACCAGAGCCGCTACACCCGCGACCAGGCGCTCGAAATGGCGCAGCGGTCGGATGTGGTGATCTACGCCATTTCCACCAACATCACGCGCGACGAAACCGAGGGCGACAAGGTCCTGAAATACCTGACCTCGGAGACCGGCGGCCAGGCGTTTTTCCCGTTCAAGGTCGAGGACCTGGTGCAATCGTTCGAAAACATCTACCACGAGCTGCGCCACCAGTACATCATTTCCTACCGTCCCGACCCGCTGATTACCGATGGACAGTTCCACCCCATCGACCTGCACGTGCGCGGTCGGAAGGAACTGATCGTCCACGCGCGCAAGGGTTACTACGCGCCCAAGATGTAAGTGGTGGAGGCGTTGCGTTAAGATAAGCCAGTCGCGAAGATGACCAGGTGCGGGGTTCCGCTCTGCGGGGGGCTTTTGCGACTCATCATTACTAATACGGATTTCGGGCGGGAGAGGGAGCCAGGCAGTGAGCCGCTCAGCCTTATTTCTTCCAGGCTGTACTGAATCCGAGTGATCGGTAGACTTGGAAGGGGTTCTGGCAGGTTACACCGAACGTATTGCATACATCGGGTACTCGTCGGTTCTGTCGCTGTTTTCCTGGTGCGCTGACTTCTACGGTAACGACGCATCGTTCGCTGGGTTTTGCGAGGGCGTATGCGATGAGAAAGGGATCGCGTCCGATTTCTTCGAGTTGGTCGTCGGTGAGATCTGGTGCGTATCCTTCGGTGACGACCTTGTTCACGATTGTGGGATCGACGGCTTCCTTCAAGCGCAGGACGTCTTTGTGGTCGGTCATCCATGTCAGGAGGGGGTCTTCCCTTTTGCTGCCCGCGAGCACCTCGTCCAGGATTTCCACGGGGAGTTTGATCTGGCCGTTGGTTGCTTGGTGATCAATCCAATCCCAGAACTCCGGTATCTGGTCGATGGGGTAGTAGGTGTTGCTTGCCGTGATAAGGACGTTCGCGTCGAAGAGGTGCAACACGGCTATTTACCGCGCACCTCGCACGGAAAGTAGCGGTTCCACATTCCTGGGCTTCACCCCGAGGACACGACCGGCCTTGGTGTACGTGATGGTGCCTTCATCCAGCGATCGGCGCACGAGGCTGAGGAGCGCACCGCCGATGCGGTGCCGGCGGACGACGTAGTAGTTCGGCCCTCCTTCGGCTTTCTTGTTCCTTTCAGCTTCGCGCTGCTTAGATGCTTGCCGTTGCTCCTTGAAATGTTCGTCGAGTGCGGCCCAAGTCGTTTTGCCGATCATGTCGGTCCGGTAGAGTTTGTATGCGACCATTGGTCTGCTGACGCGGTGGGCCGCCGCGAAGGTGCTGATCTCTTCTGCGATGGTCGCGACACTCAAACGCAGCGATGGCGCGAGTTGTCGTAGTTCCATCGCGGGGAGGAGGAACTCTCCGGCGACATCGTTGCAGTAGCGCTCGACACGGTTTTCCGTGTCCGTCCCGCTGATCCCGGTTTGTCCGAGCCAGAGGTGCGCGAGTTCGTGCACGGCCGTGAACGACCACGCTGTTCGTGCATCCTGATCGTTGATCACGACGAGTGGTGCGATCTTGTCGGCGAGTGCGAACCCGCGGAACACGTCTGTGGGGATGTTCGTGTGGAAGCTCCCAAGGTTCCCGAGAAGGAGCACGTACACGCCGCTCGCCTCGATCGTTTCCCGCAGATACGCGAATGCCTCATCGGCGTTCTTGGCGTCACGATATCGCCCTAGGTTGAACTGGAGGCGCTCGGCGATCTGTGCCGCCATTGGCCTGACGGGCATTTCCATCGTGGCCGAGCCGATGAAGTCCAAGGGTTCGGCCTGGTCGTCTTCAAGCATCGACCGGATGAGACCCTGCCGTGCCTTGATGTCACGCACCAGCGCGTCTAGCTCCGGGTTGAATTTGTCCTGCCCCGGGAAGGTCCGGAAATCCTGTCCCCGATCACCCCGCCGCGGAGGCTCTGCCAGGTAGAAGACCAGGAGGGGGCGGCGGTAGACCTTTGCCATCTTGCCGATGAGCGAGCGCGATGGTTCCTCCTCGCCGAGTTCCATGTTCTCAAGGCGTTGCACGCCCGTCTTTCCTCGTGCACTGGTCAGGCCGAGCGCCTGTGCGGCACTTTCGAGCGACAGTCCGGCCGTCGTTCGTGCCCACGTCAAGAGTTTTGGCTGTATCGCGCTCATGCCAAGGGCCTCTGCTTCTATTAAACCGTAGCCCCTTCCTGGTGATTATAGCCGCTAGCTCACCCGTTGGTCAGAAAGCGCAGAGCGAGGTTGGTGGTGCGTCGTAGAAAGGCCCAAAGTCATCCGGCTTGGGGCGCATCGTCCCCCACCGGGAGATTGGGTGGAAACCGCGGCCCGGGGAGACGTACTTGCGCACAAACCCGAGATTAGCTCGCGCGCAGGCGGGGCGTGTTGCCAACGGCCTTGTTTTACCGCCTATGCCCGCTGTCGCCCAACGCTCTGCGTCCCTCTGCCGTGTTACGCTGCCTGCATGTACCGCCCACTGTGTCTGGCTCTCCTGCTGCCGGGGATGCTGGCGGCCCAGGCCTCGCCCGGCGCCGGCCGGCCATTGACCTCCCTGCCATACACTCCCAGCCTGGAACCGGCCTTTATGGACCGCTCGGTCGATCCGTGCGTGGACTTCTTTCACTACGCCTGCGGCAACTGGATCAAGACCAACCCGATCCCCGCCGACCAGCCGCGCTGGGACGTCTACGCCAAGCTGGGAGACGACAACCAGCGCTTCCTCTGGGGCCTGCTCGAACAGGCCGCCCAGCCATCGCCCGGGCGCACTCCCTCGGAGCAGAAGATCGGCGACTACTTCGCATCGTGCATGGACGAAGCGGCCATCGCCAAGGCTGGCGCCGCGCCCCTGCGCAAGCTGCTGGGTGAGATCGCGGCCCTGAAAAGCACCGCCGGACTTCCGGAGGTGCTGGCCCAGATGCAGATGGAGTCCTTCGACAGTCCTCTGTTCGGATTCGGCTCCAACCAGGATTACGCCGATTCCAACCAGGTGATCGCCTTCGGCTTCGCCGATGGGCTGGGCCTGCCGGACCGCGATTACTATCTGAAGACCGACGCCAAATCGCAGGAGACGCGTACCCGCTACCGCGAGCACGTGGCGCGCATGTTCCAATTGCTGGGCGATCCCGCGGCCACCGCGCGAGCCGAGGCGCAGACGGTGATGGATATTGAAACCGCGCTGGCCCAAGCGTCTCTCACGCGCGTCGATAAGCGCGACCCCTATAAGCTGTTCCACAAGGTGTCGCGCGCCCAATTTGTGGCGGAGACGCCCTCGTTCGGGTGGGCGGCCTACTGGAACGCCATCGGCTTGCCCGCCCCGGCGGAGATCAACGTCACCGAGCCGGAGTTTTTCAAAGAGGTCGAGCGGCAGCTCCAAACCCGCCCCATCGCCGACTGGAAGGTTTATCTGCGCTGGCACCTGGCACACGGCCGGGCGGCCTACCTCTCGCCGGCCTTCGACCAGGCCAACTTCGATTTCTACAGCAAGTACCTGCGCGGGGTCGCCCAGATGCCGCCGCGCTGGAAGCGCTGCGTGCGGTTGGTAGACCGCGACCTGGGCGAGGCCCTCGGGCAGGTGTTCGTGGCCAAGACCTTCAGCGGCGACACCCGCGAGCACGCGCTTGCCATGACTAAGGAGATTGAGAAGGCCATGGAGGCCGACATCCATCGGCTCACCTGGATGGGCGACGCCACCAGGCAGCAGGCCCTGGTGAAGTTGCACGGGATGGTGAACAAGATCGGCTACCCCGACCACTGGCGCGACTACAGCTCCGTCCACATCGTGCGCGGGGATTTCGCCGGGGACGTGGCGCGCTCGGTGGCCTTCGAATCCCGGCGGCAGTTGAACAAGATCGGCAAGCCCGTGGATCACAGCGAATGGCAGATGACGCCGCCCACGGTGAACGCCTACTACGATCCGCAGATGAACGACATCAACTTTCCGGCTGGAGTGCTCCAGCCGCCGCTCTACGATCCGAAAATGGACGATGCCCCCAACTACGGCAACACCGGCGCCACCATCGGCCACGAGTTGACCCACGGCTTCGACGATGAAGGCCGCCAGTTCGACGCCAAGGGCAACCTGCGCGACTGGTGGACCGAAAAAGATGCCGCCGCCTTCGTGAAGCGCTCGGCCTGCATCTCCGATCAATACGCGCAGTACACCGTGGTGGACGATATCAAGATCAACAGCAAGCTGACGCTGGGAGAGGACGCCGCCGACCTGGGCGGCACCATTCTGGCCTACATGGCCTGGAAGGACGCCACGCGTGGCGAGGACCTGAAGCCCATCGGCGGGTTCACCCCCGGCCAGCGCTTCTTCATCGGCATGGCCCAATGGGCCTGCGGCGATGAGCGCCCCGAAAGCAAGCGCCTGAACGCCGTCACCAACCCCCACTCGCCCAACGAGTACCGCATCAACGGCGTGGTGTCGAATATGCCGGAGTTTAAGGAGGCGTTCTCCTGTAAGGCGGGGCAGCCCATGGTCCACGTGCCGGCCTGCCGGGTGTGGTGACGGGCACGCTCGGACAGTATGGTCAATTCCACGGCTGCAACACCACCTCAGTGATTCCGAAAACCCGCGGTCACTCTTCAGCGTCGGGCGTCAGCTTTTCTACCTCAATGGCCTTCTGGCGGTCGAGGATCTTGCGTGCCTCGGTGGCCCGGTCGCCGGAGACATCATGCACCGTCACCAGGGCCCCGCCGCGCTTAACCCCTTCGGCATAGAACTCGGCCTCCTCGTGCGATAACCCCTGGTCCCGCAGCAGTCCGATGAACCCACCTGCCGCCGCCCCTACCCCCATTCCGCCGATTGCCCCCGCCAGCGGACCCATCGCGATCAGCGGCCCGATTCCCGGCAGCACCATCGCAATCGCCCCCGCCGCCAACCCGGCCACCCCGCCAATCCAGGCGTCTCGCGGCGCCTCCGAGAGGGTCCCGGTGGCCGCTACGGGGCCGACTGCCGGCGTCTCATGGCCGCGTGTGTCGCCGGTGAGTAAGCTGACTTCGCCCGGTAAGTAACCCGCCGTCAGAAGCGCGTTCCGAGCGGCTTCGCCTTCCGCGCGTGTACGATAAAATCCGCTGATTTGAGTCTCCATGACGCTACCTTCGGCACGTTGGCCGCCAGTGTGCGCCGCCAGCCATTCCGCGGAACACTGCGACTCTCGCGTCCCAACCCGGAATCAGCCGTGGCTCCCGCGGCCGGTTTCAGCGCCGCGCGCATCCGCCAGCGCTAACCGGGACAGCGCCTCATGCGCCCCGTCATGTAAAATTTTGGGCGGGACCGGTCGATCCGGCCTGGTCCTGACGTCGTAGACACGGAGGAATCATCGATGCCCAACGCTTTCGTACACGTGGAACTGAATACTACCGATCTGCCCAAAGCTAAAGACTTCTACAGCCACCTCTTCGACTGGACCCTGGAGGATATGCCCATGGGAGCACACGACACTTACACCATCATCAAAGTCGGCCAGGGAACCGGCGGCGGCATGCTCAAACACCCCATGCCGGGCGCTCCCTCGGCCTGGCTGGCTTACGTGGGGGTCGATGATGTCCGCGCGTCCACCGAAAAGGCCAAGACCTTGGGCGCCAGGCTCCTCGTGGATGTCACCGAGGTGCCAGGCATGGGTTGGTTCAGCATCCTGATGGATCCTACCGGCGCCACGTTCGCGCTCTGGCAGCCGAAAATGTAGCTCGCCGGGCGCGGCCCGGGAACCGGGGCGGAGCTGGTCTCCGCCCTACCCGGCCTTGCTCTTGCGCGTGCGCTTCTTGGGAGCGGCTTCGAGCGGTGCTTCCTGCTGCGCGCCGGGCTGCTCGTCGGCGTCGGCATTGCCGGCGGTCGCCGTCGCCACCTGCGCGGGCTTGCGCTTCTCCGCCAGGCTTTTCTTCAGCGCTTCCATAATGTCGATCACCGGCGCCACGTGCTCGCTGGGCGCGGCCACCACCTTGCGCCCTTCAATCTTCGCCTCGATCATCTTTTGCAGATTCTCGCGGTATCCGTCGTGGTATTTCTGCGGCTCGAAATCGGCCTCCAGCGAGGAAATCAGCATCTTCGCCATGGCCAGCTCTTTTTCCTTCACCAGGCTGGTATCTGTGCGGAATTCATCCACCTGGCGGATTTCGTCCTGGAAATACATGGTGTGGGAAAGAATTCCCTTGGCGCCCGGCCGCAGCACGATAATGTGCTCGCGGTTGTGCATGGCCACCTTGGCCAGCGCGTAATAGGACGATTCGCGCAACGCCTGGAACAGCAGGGCGTACGGTTTCTCGCCGCCTTCGTCCGGCGCCACGTAGTAGGAGCTTTCCAGGTAGATCGGGTCCACCTGCTCGGCCTTCACGAATTCCAGGATTTCCATCACCTTGGCGGTTTTGGGCGCCACCTTTTTAATATCTTCGTCGTCGATCTCCACGTAGTGGTCTTTTTCGTACTCGTAGCCCTTCACCAGCTCCGTCCGCGGTATCGGCTTGTCCTCCGCCTGGCAGTAAGTCACCTGGCGAATGCGCGAATGGTCTTCCTTGTGCAACAGATTGAAGCTGATAGTTTCACTGCGCGCGGCGCTGAACAGCCGCACGGGAAACGAAACCAGGCCAAACGTGAGGTGGCCCTTCCAGACGCTCGATGCCATAATTCACCCTCAGTGGGCAAGGGGTCGCCTCACCCAATCCGGCTTTCAACATACTACAATGCCCGATAGGATGTAAACCGAAAGGGACAAAGGGACTTATGCCGCTTGAGGAGTACGCCGCCAAACGCCGCTTCGCCAATACTCCCGAACCCCCTCCCGGAACTCTTCCGAGCAACCAGGGGTCCAATTACTTCTGCGTCCAGCGCCACGATGCCACGCGTCTCCACTACGATTTCCGCCTGGAAATCGACGGCGTGCTGAAATCCTGGGCCGTCCCCAAAGGTCCCACGCTCGACCCCGGGGTGAAGCACCTGGCCGCGGCCGTGGAAGACCATCCGGTCGATTACGGCAGCTTCGAAGGCAATATTCCGGCGGGCAACTACGGCGCCGGCAGCGTGATGCTGTGGGACCGCGGCTGGTTCGAGCTGATCGGCGAAGCCTCCGGCGCCGAGCAGATTGCCCGCGGCGACCTGAAGTTCCGGCTCCACGGCGAAAAGCTCAATGGCGATTTCGCGGTGGTCCACATGAAGAACCGCGGCAAGGGCAACGAATGGCTGCTGCTGAAAAAGCGCGATGCCTTCGCCGTGCCGGGCTGGGATGTGGAGGCCCACGCGTACAGCGTGCTTTCCGGCCGCACCCAGGAAGAGATTGCCCGCAACCTGCCGGCGCGCGAAGCCAAACGCAAGACCGCCGGCGCGGCCGACCGCGTGTGGGAAAGCCGTCCGGCCAAGCGCGCGGCCAAACCCGCCACTGCGGCGGCGCCCGCCACGGCCAAAAAAAAAAGCTCTGAGCACAACCTGGGCAAACTGAAGGGCGCCCGCGAGGCGGCCATGCCGGATTCGATTGAGCCCATGACCGCCACCCTGGTGACGCAGCCGCCCCGCGGCCAGGATTGGCTCTTCGAAATCAAGTGGGATGGCGTGCGCGCCATCGCCTTCGTGGACCACGAAGAGCTGCGCCTGCAAGCCCGCAGCGGCCTGCGCTGCGAACGCCAGTATCCCGAGTTGGCGGTGATCCCGCACCAGCTCGCCGCCCGCCAGGCAGTGCTCGATGGCGAAATCGCCGTGCTGGACGCCAAAGGAGTGGCGCGCTTCCACCTCATCCAGCCGCGCATCGCCAATGCCGACCCCAACGCCGTGGCTCACCTGGCCCGCTCCACGCCGGTGGTGTACTTCGCCTTCGACCTGCTCTATCTCGATGGCTACGATTTGCGCCAGGTGGCGTTGGCCCAGCGCCGCGAATTGCTGGAAGCGCTCGTCACCCCGGGTGGCGTCCTACGCATTTCCACGGCATTCCCGGGCGCAGGCGAAGATCTGCTGGCCGCGGCTCGCGAGAACGGCCTGGAAGGCATCGTCGCCAAGCACGCCGGCAGCGCTTACGAACCGCGCCGCAGCCGCGAGTGGCTGAAAATCAAAATCGTTAACGAGCAGGAGTTCGTGATTGGCGGCTACACCGCGCCCAAAGGCGACCGCTCATATTTCGGCGCCCTGGTGCTGGGGGTGTACGACGAGGGCGAGCTGCGCTGGGTGGGCAACGTGGGCACCGGATTCGACCAGAAGATGCTGGCGGCCCTCCACGCGCGTCTGGCGCCGCTGGTCACCGAGCGCTGCCCCTTCGCCGAGCGGCCCACCCCCGATCGCGGCATGACCTGGGTGCGCCCGGAGCTGGTCTGCCAGGTGAAGTACACCGAATGGACCCAGGACAACCGCCTGCGCGCGCCCGTATTTCTGGGGCTGCGCAACGATGTCGGGTCCCGGCAGGTGAGCCGCGAAGCGCCCGCACCGGCGGCGCCGCCTTCCGAGGACCCTAACCCTCCCGCCGCGGCGTCGGCAGGCGCGGCACGCGCGCCCGATCCGCCCGACCCGCCACAACCGCCCGCCCATCCGTTCCTCGCGGACGTCAAGGAGGCCACCTGCCGCATCGGCCCGCACACCCTGAAATTCACCAACCTCAAAAAGCTCTTCTACCCCGACGACGGCTATACCAAGCGCGATGTGCTGAACTACTACGACGCGGTTGCCGGCCTGATTCTGCCGCACCTGAAAGACCGCCCGCTCTCGCTCAAGCGCTACCCCAACGGCATTAAGGAGCAGTTCTTTTTCCAGAAGGACGCGCCCGAAAGCTTCGCCGACTGGCTGCGCACCGAGTGGATCGATTCGGAGCACAACGGCCGGCCCATCCGCTACGTGTTCGCCGAAGATCGCGCCAGCCTGCTCTACCTGGTCAACCTGGGGTGCATCGATCAGAACCCGGCGGAGAGCCGCATGGCCACGCTGGACCACCCCGACTATGTGCTGATCGACCTGGACCCGCAGGAGTGCCCCTTCGAGATGATTGTGGACGCCGCCCTGCTGGTGAAGCGCATCCTGGACCGCATCGGCCTCACGGGATACCCCAAGACCACCGGCGGCGATGGCATGCACGTGTATATCCCTCTGGAGCCGATTTACAGCTTTGAGGAGGCGCGCAACTTCGCCGAGCTGATTTCGCGGCTGGTGGTGGCCGAGCGGCGCGACCTGTTTACCACTCCGCGTTCGGTGGCCAAGCGCCAGAAGAACCGCGTATACTTCGACTATCTGCAAATGGGAAAGTCCAAGACCATCGCCGCGCCGTATGTGCTGCGGGCCTATCCGGGCGCGCCGGTGGCCACGCCGCTGGAATGGAGCGAGGTGCGTCACGGCCTGCTGCCAAGCCAGTTCACCATCGCCAACGCGCTGGCACGCTTCGCCGCCAGGGGCGACCTGTTTGCCGGCGTACTCAACCGGCCCCAGCGGTTGGATGAGGCGCTGGAGAAACTGGAGAAGTTATTCCAATGAACCGGCATCTTAGCCGGCGGGCATGGCTGGCGCGGGCCGGCATGGCGGCCGCCGGCGTGGTTGTGGCAGCCAAGAGGGTGCGGGGCGCCGGGCCCGTTTCTTTGTTCGACGGTAAGTCGCTCCATGGGTGGAGTCAGATCGAAAACAACGCCACCTCGCTGGCAAGCAGCAGTATTGCCGATCCGGCCGCCTTCGCCGCTAAGTTGGCTAATGGGACGGATGCGGTCTCGGTATATCTGCGCAGCCGGCTGCAGGATTCGGTGAAGGCCAGCCTGGCCGCGTATTCCCCATCGGCGGAGAATGCCAAGACGGTCCTCTCCGCCTTAGTCAAAGATCTGAATTCCATCATCTCCGGACCACCGATTTATGACCCGGCGCGATTCCATAACATCGTTCTCCGGCCCGAGACAGCGCAGTTACTCAAACACCATCCCAGCGGCCAGCCACTCGCGCGGCTGAATAAGTTGCTGCTGGAAGACGCCTACGCGGGCGAGTTAGCACCCAGTGGGACCACCGGCTGGGTAGTGAAGGATGGCGCTATGGCCAGCACCGGTTCCGGCCGCGGCGTCATCTACACCGCCAGGGACTACGGCCGCTTCCGCCTGATGTTCACCATGCGGCACGTCTCCGGCAATCCCGACCACCAGGCCTGCGTGCTGATCTTCTGCACCCGCCCGCGGGGCCAGGAAAAGCCCCTCGATGCGCTGGCGGGAATCCAATTCCAGGTCCCCAATGGCGGCCACTGGGACTACCGGCCCGGAATGAATAACAATGGCGGCGCCGAATTTACCACAATCAATAAGACCCACTTCGATGCGCACGAGTGGAGCCGTGTGGAGCTACTCGCCGACGCCTCCACCGGGACCGCCCGCATGGCAGTCGCGCACCCGCTGGGGAGCCAGGCGGTCGAAGTACTGGCCTTCCACGACCCCGCCGCGGGCAAAGTCGGGCCAATCGCCTGGCAAATGCACAACGCCGGCTTGTTCGATGAGTACAAGGATGTAACCATCGAGTTAGACCCCCATGGCGACGAACTGATCATGGCGAAGTAGGAACTGGCGGCCGAATGAACCTCATCTTCGAGGAGGGTATGTACTCCCTGACCAACGACCTGGAACAGCTTGTCAAAGCGTTGCGGGATGCCGGTGTGCAATTTGAGATTGTTGGTGGCGTTGCTGTCAACGCTCACATTTTTCTGGAGCACCGCAGCCGTTCCTTCGTGACTCGGGACATTGACGTATTGATCCGCCGGAACGATTTGGAGCAAGTCGCCAAGGCAACGGAATCGCTCGGCTCTGAAGCGGTGCACCTGGTTTTCGCGGGCGAGAAATCGAGAACCACCCAGGCGCAACCCCATCCGGAGCTGCACCCGGAGGAGAAGCACCTGTCCGGCATCGCCATTCCGGTTGCCCCGCTCCGGGACCTTCTGCAAATGAAGTTGAATGCCTTTCGCCTGAAAGACCTGGTTCACATCGAAATCCTGGATGACGCGGGCCTGATCACCCCCGCAGTAGAGCGGGAGTTGCCCGAAATTCTGCAGCAGCGGCTGACCGAAGCGCGGCAGCGGATTGCAGCCGATAAACCGGATGTCGAAGGATAGCGGCCGGATACCTCACTCCCACCGCTTCACCTGCGGCCAGATCTCGCTCAGCGGCCGCTGGAGGCCGCGGCAATAGAAAATATCGAAGTGCTCATACGGCATCGAATAAGGATGGTAGACGCTCGCAACCTTGTGCACCTCGGCGAAGCGCGACTCCAACTCCCGCTGCTCTCCATCCATCACGATGACGCTTTCGCCCGTGTACCCGCGTGGTCCCCAGAGGAAGTAGCTCTGGTGGCCGCTGATGGCCGGCGGTAAGCCATACCGCGGGCCGAACAGGTCCACGGCCCCGGCCTGCCCGTAATTCTGCCCGAAGATGGCGGTCTTGGCGCGCACATCCGGCGGCAGCCCGTTGTACACGCGCGCAACCGCGCCGACCATTTCCGGCCAGCCAAACTGGTCGGCAAAGATCTGCGGCAACGGGCCCAGCCGGTGCGTTTCCAGCCTGGGCTGCTGCAGATGCAGCGCCTTGGTGTAGCGGATATAGGTCTCGGCCGGCAGAACCGGAATCGCGATGGGCGCGAGCAGCGCGCCGCACACAACCATCACAGTCGGATATGCGAGCTTGACCCAGCCAAGCCGCGCGCCTTCCAGCCACGCCTCCCACATCACGCCGCCCGCCGCGAACAGCAGCGGGAACGCCGGAAACAGATAGTAAATCCGCGGGCTCACGATGACAATCACGCCCGCCGTGAAGACCCACGCCCACCCCAGCGCGCGAAACGCCTTGCCGCGCCGGGTGAAGAAAAACCACAGGCCGGCGAGCCAGATCGGCAGGGTGAGGGGCAGCATCGCCAGGGTTTCCTGGGCCAGAAACGCCAGCGGGCCCAGCGGCACATCCCGCCCGCTGCGGCGAATATTGGCCTGCAACTCCAGGAACGGGAAGTGGTGCTGCAGATTCCACAGCAGGTTCGGCAAAAACAGCACGAACGCCACCGCGCCGCCGATCCAAAGCCAGCGGCTCCGCAGGGCGCCGCGCTGGGGCGTCAGGAGCAGCCCGAGCACCATGCCGGCTCCGAAAATCGCCATGGAGTACTTGTTTTCGAGACCCAGTCCCGCCAGGATGCCGAACCAGATCCACAGCTTCCGATCGCCGGTCTTCACGATGCGGATGGCAATCCACGCGCAGCCCATCCAGAAGAGCGGCTCAAAGGCGTTCATGGTGAGCAGGTTGTCCAGACCCAGGATGCCCGGCGCCACCAGCACGGCGAGGCCCGCCAGACCCTGGGCAAAGCGCTTCCCGCCGAGCTCGCGGGCAATCAGCGCGGTAAGGGCAACCTCGCCCGCACCCGCCAGCGCCGGCAGCAAGCGGATCGCCGGCAGCGAGTCACCCAGGATCCTCCGCACCAGCCAGGCAATCGCCGCGATCAGTGGCGGCTGATCCACGTACCCCCAAGCCAGATGCCGGCTGCACGCGAGGTAATACAGCTCATCCACGAAGTACCCGTAGTGCCTCCCAGCGTAGAGGTGGATCACCAGTTTGCCGGCGGCGAGGCAAAGGACCATAGCCGTGGCAGAGAATGCGAATCGCCGGGCGCTCACATCTTTAGTACGTGCCGTCTACCCTGCCTGTTCCGTACTAATCCCCCGCACCCACCCCAGGTTAAACGGCAGCTCCTTCATCGGCCCCTGCCATTGCAGTTCACGGTCGATATCCGGGTGCATCCGGTAGGCCTTCTTCACCTCCGCCACCTGGGCGCCGATCACCGTGATCCTCGCCGGGTCCCACTGCCCCAGTCCGATTTGCCCGCAGTACTTCACGTAGCCCAGCCACTCCGGGTCGATCCCCATCGTCTCGGCGGCAATGCGGTCCACCGACACAATATCGGTGGAGGCCAGCGCGATCCGCGACGGGACCGGCGTCCCCGAATTCGGCCCGTTGCCTTCCATGCCCTCGAAGCCGTCGATCACCGTGGCGCCCCAGTTCAGCCGTTGCGCCGTGACCATCATGTTGTAGTGCGTCTGCCGCAGGCCCACATGGAACTTACGCTTCTCGTTCCAGTGCGGCGTTTCGCCGGGCGCCTGGTGCAGCGGCGCGCCCAGCACCACGTTCTTGATTCCCAGCGACGCGATTACCGTGTTGTGCGTCTTCAGCATGGCCGCCGAGATCACCAAAGCCTCCGGGTCCAGCAGCCGGGCGGCCAGGCGGCACGGCACGATGTGCAGGTCCTGGTCCAGCAGGGCAATGCGCTCGAATTCCGCCTCTTTGTTCAGGTCGATCAGTTGCAACTGCTGCTTGCGGTACTCCGAAGTCAGCGCGGGGTAATTGAAGTTGTCATAGCCCCGCTGAGTGTCGCCGGCCGACGATTCGGCGATCTTCACCGGCCCGCGGAAGCTCTCCGCCAGATAATCCAGAATCCCGCGCATGGCGTCCGGGTGGCTGGCCGCCAGTTGGTTTTCCGTGTTGACGAAGTTGGGCTTGATGACCACGTACTTCTTGCCCTTCATCTTGGCGCGCAAATCCTGGTCGATGGCCTTCAGCGCCAGGTACACGTTGCGGCGCCGCTCCGGGCCCTGCTGGAGCGCCACCGTTGACCGCCGGTCGAGGCCCGGAAAACCCTCGGGATTGGAACCCGACCCCATCCTCCGCTGCGGCTGTGCACCGGCATTCCCGCGCAGCAACGCCGCCGCGCCGGCTAACTGGAACAGCGTCCTTCTTTGGACTTTCGCCATGCGGACCTCCCGGGAGACCTCGGCCTGCCGCGGCTACTCTGAAATACCGCCCCACGTCTCCACGAATTAAGATATTATCATCTTTTAGATTGATATGGAGGTTTTGAGATGACTCGCTCCGCCTCACGTCGCAACTTCCTGGCTGCCGGCTTGACACTTCCGGCCGCCGCCTCGGCATCGCGCTATACGGATTCCCCCCAGCAGCAAACGGAACCGCCCACTCGTCCCGCCGCCCCCGGTTTCCACTACCGCATCCTGGGCAAGACCGGCCTGAAAGTGACCACCATCGGCTTCGGCTGCATGATCACTTCCGATGGCAGCGTGGTGGAACGCGCCGCCGATCTCGGCATCACTTATTTCGATACCGCGCGCGGCTACCAGCACGGCAACAACGAGCGCATGGTCGGGGCCGCGCTCAAAAAAAAGCGCAACGACATCACTCTCTCCACCAAGACCGATGGCGCAACCAAGGCCGAAGCCCTGGCCGATATCGACACCAGCCTGAAGGAGTTGGGCACCGATTACGTAGACATCTGGTACCTCCACGCCAAGATCCGGCCGGAAGAAATCACCGACGAGCTGATTGATGCGCAGCAGACCGCCAAGAAAGCCGGCAAGATCCGTTTCGCCGGCGTCAGCACCCACAGCAACCAGGCCACCATGATCCCGTTCCTGACGAAACACGAGAACATCGACGTGATCCTGACCGCCTACAACTTCACCATGCAGCCCGACGTCACCGCGGCGATTGAAACTGCCGCCAGGGCCGGTAAAGGCGTGGTGGCCATGAAGATCATGGCCGGCGGCGCGGGTGGCGGGCGTGGTCGCGGAGGCCCCGGTCCCAACGCGCAGCGGCTCCAACAGCCCGGCGCCATGGCCGCGGTGCTGCGCTGGGTGACCCGCAATCCCTTTGTAGCCACCACCGTTCCCAGCATGACCGATATGGACCAGTTGGATCAGAACATCCGCGCCGGCTTCGACTACTTCACGCCGGCCGACGCCAATCTGCTGGCCGTCCACCGCGAGTTTCTCCGTCCTTTCTACTGCAGCATGTGCGGCCAGTGCGAGGGCCAGTGCCGCTATGGCCTGCCGGTGCAGGACGTATTGCGCTTCGTCACTTATGCCGATGGCTACGGCCAGTTCGCTCTGGGCCGCGAGCGCTTCCAGGAATTGTCCGCCCAGTATGCCTCCGTGCGTTGCGCCGATTGCCCCGGTTGCACGGTCGTCTGTCCCCACGGAGTCCGTGTGGCTGAGCGCCTCGTCCGCGCGCAGGAGCTGTTCGGGTGCTGAAGCTGGCTGCCGCGTTGGTGGCCGTCGCGCTGGCCGCGTCGGCCGCTCCTACGTGTAGCCTGGTGCCCGGCTGGACCCAGGCCGGCCCCCCGCGCGTTTACACCGCCGACAATCTGTACGAGTACATGGACGGCAACTCGGAAGGCTATTTCCTCTATAACTTCCAGCAGATGCGCGGGGTCACCTGCAAGCAGGGCGATGTCACTTTCGTCATCGACATCTCCGATATGGGGAATTCCGATTTCGCCTTCGGCATGTTCACCTCCACCCGCGACCTCCGCCAGCCGCAGTATCCCGTGGGCATGGGCGGCCAGATCGTTCCGCGGCGCTTGATTTTCGCCAAGGGCAAATACTACATCGAAATCGCCGCCAACCCGGAGGGCGATTACACCCCCGCCCTGAAGATGTGGGCCGCGGCGCTGGAGGGCTCGGTCGACGGCGCCACCCAGCCGCCGGCTGCCCTGCAGTGGTTCCCCGCCGAAGGACAGCAATCGCTGCGCATGGTTCCCGAAAGCGTGCTGGGCCTGCGGATTCTGCAGCGCGGCTTCGTCGGCCAGTACGATTTCGGCAAGGCCTTTGTGGTCTTCGAAGACACGCCCCAATCGGCGGCCGAGGTGATGCAAAAGCTGCGCGCGCATTTCGGCGAAACCACTCCGGCATCCCTTGCCGACGAAGCCTTCCAGGCAACCGACTCCTATCTCGGCCGCTTGTGCATTTTCCGCAAGGGCCGCAATATCGGTGGCTACGCGGTCACCGCCGCCGGCCGCGACCCGCTGGCGTTGGCCGGAACCCTCGCCCGCCAAATGCCCTAGTATCGGGCCTCACGGCCGCCCCTCCGCGCAAATCGCAGACCCGCGTAAGCAGGTGTTTCCGAGCCGCGCGCGTAAGTCACCGCAAGCCCGGCACTAACACGCCGCCGGCGCTCCGCGCATTAGTTCGTAGCGCCGCAGGCGGAAGTGCCCGTCTCGCCCTTAGTCCCGGCCTCCAGTAACTCGCGAATAATGGTGTTCTGAACCGAGTTAGCTTCCAGGTAATCCACGCCTTCCACCGTAACTCCGTAGTCCGAGTTATCCTCGAAGCGCACAAAGCCCTTGGACTTCAAATACCACAAGGTGAAGTTCAGATACTCGCGCGGGAAGCCCATGCGGTGTTCCAGGTCCAGAACCGAAACGCCGGGCTTCTGTTCGTTCAGCCGCCGCCGGTGGTACAGCAGCGACAAAATCCCGAGCCGCCGGTTCTTCTCTCCATCCACGCCGTCCACAAACTCCTTCAGCTCGAAAATCGGCAGCGTATGGGTCTCTGCCCAGATGAAGCTCCGGTCGTAATCGGCGCGCCGGGCCGGATCGGAGAGCACGTGGTAGGCGCGCCGCAGAAGCTGAAAGCGCTCCGGATCGCCCGTGCGCGGATTGTCCGGATGAAACCGCGCCACCATGATGCGGTAAACCCGGTGAATCGTCTCCGGGTCGGCATTGCGGCTGATCTGCAGCACTTCGTAGTAATCCGTGATGGGAGGCGGCTTGGGCTCGAAATGCGCGTATTCGCGGTCCTGTTCCTTCTCCTGCTTACGCTCTTCCTGCGGCTGCCCCTCCGCCGCCGCCTCTTCCTTGGGTGCCTCGGCGGTCTGCGGCCCATCCTCAGTCTGATCCGCGCCAGCCGTCCCACCGGCTTCTGAGGCGCTCTCGGTTCCATCGGCGCCGGGTTCCGTCGCGGCCGTGTCCTCCGCGGCCCCCTCCGGCTCCACCGCCGCGGCCGCCGCGGCGCCCGCTTCCGTCCCGAAGCCCATCGTTCTTCGCGGCCCGTGCGGAGCCGAAGTTTCCGGAGGGTCCATCACTCCCGTGAACATCGATGCGGGTGGCTCCTGTTGATATTGGGCCGACCATCTGCCCAAGGCGTTCTTCATCCGTTGCCGGACTCCACTGGTTCCTGCCGCTGCTTCCGTGCAAAAGGCCATAGCTTTCGTTTCCTGGATTCCGCTGCTTTGAGGATGCAACAGATGCTGCTATTTTGAAAGTCCTCGCTGTACCTCCTAACTTGGCGAATTTTCCTATTACTTTTGGATGCAATTCCACCTCTCGGGCACAAATCGCGACATACTCCGCCGGATTCACCGTTCGGCGTTACGGTACGCGCCTTAGATTTCCCTCCCTTGGGACTAGGACTTTTTCGCAGTTTCGCGCTCCTCGCCAGCCGCGGGAATCGCCGCCCCGGCCCGGCCGGAAGACATGCTAGGATCACCGCATGGCTCCCAAAATCTCGGATATCGGCTTGGAAGGGCTGGGATGCTGCGTTGCAATGCTTAACCTGCGGTTCTATCAGCGCCGGGAGCGCGGCAATCCCCCTGTATGAGCCCCTTAAATCGAAACATGAAAGTCTCGGTTCAGTGCCCCAGGTGCGAGGAGGTTTTTAAGGAGACAATCGCCCGGCTTACCATGAGCCCTACACTCATTTGCCCCGTCTGCGGGCCGGTCCAAGTCGAAGCCGCCGAACTCCGAAGGACCCTCCAACAGGTCGAGCGCCTGCTTTCGGATCTGGAGCGCATCTCCGGAAACTGACCCGCCACCCGCCGGCGCCCGCTCCGTCGGCTCCTGATCACCCGCTACAATTGTATGTAGTCCACTTCTAGAAGGAATCTCCGTGACAGGTCACGAAATCAGACAGCGCTTTCTCGACTTCTTTGCTCAAAGAGGCCACCGCGTGGTGCGCAGCTCTTCGCTGGTTCCCGCCAACGACCCCACCCTGCTGTTTACCAACGCCGGCATGAACCAGTTCAAGGACGTCTTCCTGGGCCTCGAAAAACGCGACTATTCCCGCGCCACCACGGCCCAAAAAGTGGTTCGCGCCGGCGGCAAGCACAACGACCTCGAAAACGTCGGCTACACCCGCCGCCACCACACGTTCTTCGAAATGCTGGGCAATTTCTCCTTCGGCGATTATTTCAAGGCCGACGCCATCGCCTTCGCCTGGGACCTCGTCACCCGCGACTACGGCCTCGACAAAGACAAGCTCTACGTCACCGTATTCCGCGAGGATGACGACGCCGAAGAGCTCTGGCAGAAGGTCGCGGGCGTGCCCAAAAGCCGCATCTTCCGCCTCGACGAAAAGGACAACTTCTGGCAAATGGGCGATACCGGCCCCTGCGGCCCGTGCTCCGAAATCTACTACGATTACGGACCCGAAGCCGCTGAGCCGGGCCTCGAGCACGTGCAGTTTCCCGGAGATGCCGGCGACCGTTTCACCGAAATCTGGAACCTGGTCTTCATGCAATACGACCGCGATGCCCAAGGCCGGCTGACCCCTCTGCCGCGCCCTTCGATTGACACCGGCATGGGCCTGGAGCGCGTCGCCGCCGTGCTGCAAGGCAAGATTTCCAATTACGATACCGACCTCATCCACCCCATCCTCATCTACGCGGCCGACCTGTTCCGCCTGGATTACGGCGCCGATGCCCGCGTGGATACCGCCCTCCGCATCGCCGCCGACCATGCCCGCTCCACCGCGTTTCTCATCCACGATGGCGTGCTGCCCTCTAATGAAGGCCGCGGCTACGTCCTCCGCAAAATCATGCGCCGAGCCATGCGCAACGTCCGGCTGATCGGCGTCGAAGATCCGTTCCTCTACAAGCTCACCGGCTTCGTGGCCGACCTCATGCGCCCGGCTTATCCCGAGCTGATGGAGAGCGTCGAGCGCGTCGCCCGCGTAGTGAAAGACGAGGAGCACCGCTACGCCACCACCTTCCTGGTGGCCGAGCGCGAGTTCAACGACGCCATCCGCAAGCTGGCGGGCCACACCATTCCCGGCGCCGTCGCCTTCAAGCTCTACGACACCTACGGCCTCGCCCTCGACGAGCAGGAGGACATGGCCCGCGAGCGCGGCTTCACCATCGACCGCGCCGCCTTCGACCTCGAAATGGAGCAGCAGCGTGACCGCGCCCGCGCAAGCTGGAAGGGCGGCGGCAAGGGCGCGGTCACTCCCGCGTACCAGAAGCTCCTGGAACACGGCCGCACCAAGTTCCTCGGTTATAGCGACCTCCAAGCCACCTCGCGGGTGATCGGCCTCCTGATCGACAAGCAGCCCGTCGAGCACATCCCGGCGGGCGCGCGCGCCGAATTGGTCTTCGACCAGACCCCGTTTTACGCCGAATCCGGCGGCCAGGTGGGCGACCAGGGCGCGCTCTATTCCGCCTCCGGCGAACTGGTGGCGGATGTGGAAACCGCTTTCCCCGGCGTGCCCGGCCTCACCGTGCATCGCGTCTTCACCCACGCTCCGCTGGCCGTGGGCGACATTCTGCGCGCCGAAGTAGCCGCCCCCGTCCGCGATTCCACCCGCCGCAATCACACCGCCACGCACCTGCTGCACGCTTCCTTGCGCCAGGTGCTGGGCAAGCACGTCAAGCAGGCCGGCAGCGTCGTCGATCCCGGCCGCCTGCGCTTCGATTTCACCCACTACGCCGCCCTCGACCGCGCCGAAATCGAAGAGGTCGAGCGGCTCACCAACCAGCAGATCCTCCGCAATACCGGCGTGGAGACAGTCATCATGCCCATCGACCAGGCCATCGCCACTGGCGCCATGGCCCTGTTCGGCGAAAAGTACGGTGAGCAGGTTCGCGTGGTCACCGTCCCGGGCTTCAGCCGCGAACTCTGCGGAGGCACCCACGTGCATCGCACCGGCGATATCGGCATTTGCAAAATCGTCTACGAAGGTAGCATCTCGGCGGGCGTCCGCCGCATCGAAGCCGTCACCGGCGAAGGCGCTCTCCGGCAATACCAGGAAACCTCCGACGCCGTCCGCCGCATCGCCAACCTGGTGCACGCGGCCGAACCGGAATTGATTGAGCAGGTGGAGAAGCTCTTGGCCGCCGAGCACGCTCTCGTCAAGCAGGTGGACCAATTGAAGGAGAAGCTGGCGCAATCCGCCGCCGGCGCTCTGGATGGGAAGGCCCGCACCCTGAACGGCTCGCGCGTGCTGGCCGTGCGCCTCGATGGCATGGACCGCCAACAGATGCGCACGCTGGCCGATTCGCTGCGCAATAAGTGGAAATCCGCCGTGGTGGTGCTGGCTTCGGCCGAAGAGGGCGGCGTGTCCATCGTTTCGGCCGTCACCAAAGACCTCACCGCCAAGGTGCACGCCGGCAAGCTGGCCGGCGCCGTGGCCCAGGCCGTGGGCGGCAAAGGCGGCGGCCGTCCCGATATGGCGGAAGGCGGCGGCAAGGATGCCGCGGCGCTCGATGGCGCGCTCGAAAACGTCTACCGCGAGGTCGCGAGCAAACTGTGACCGAATCCTGCGATGCATTGGTGGTGGGCGCCGGCCCCACCGGCCTGGCTTGCGGCATCGAACTCCAGAATCGCGGCCTCAAGGCCATCCTGGTGGAGAAGGGCTGCGTGGTGAACTCGATCTATCACTACCCCACCAACATGACCTTCTTCACCACCCCCGAGCTGCTGGAAATCGGCAACATCCCCATGACCAGCCTCAACGACAAACCCAACCGCCACGAGGCGCTCAAGTATTACCGCCGTGTGGCCGATCATTTTCAACTCGACGTGCGGCAGTACGAGCGTGTCGACCGCATTGGCGGCGCCGATAACGACTTCCACATCTTCACCACCGATCGCCTGGGATGCGATCGCGAGTATGTGGCGCGCAAAGTCGTCCTGGCCACGGGTTACTACGATATCGCTAACCGCCTGAATGTTCCTGGTGAAGAGTTGGATAAGGTACTGCATTATTACAAAGAACCCCATCCGTACTATAACCATGACGTGGCGGTAATTGGCGCCAAAAACTCCGCCGCGATTGCCGCCCTGGAATTGTGGTGGACGGGCGCGCGAGTTACTCTCATTCATCGCGGAGCGGGCATCTCCGACCGCGTCAAATACTGGATTCGCCCCAACATCGAGAACCGCATCAAAAATGGCGAGATCCCCTCTTACTTTCACTCGGAAGTCCTGGAAATCCTGCCCGATTCCCTCCGCCTGAAGACCCCCAAGGGCGAAGTCTCTCTGAAGAACGACTTTGTTTTCGCGCTCATCGGCTACCAGCCCGACCTCGAGTTCCTCAACGCCACCGGGATTGTCCTGGAACCCGAAACCCAGCGCCCCCGCACCAACCCCGAAACCCTGGAAAGTGACCGCGCGGGCATTTATCTGGCCGGCGTAATCGTGGCCGGCATGCACACTAACGAGATATTTATCGAAAACGGCCGCTTCCACGGGCGGCTGATCGCCGAATCCATCGCTTCGCACTTAAAGCCAAATCGCTGATCGCCCGCCGCGCTGGGTGTCCGCTGGTACTTCTGGTCCTTATGTCTTGCCTAGCACATAGGCTTTTGCCGATGTGACGGTCCTAACTGAAACCTCGCCCGAAGCTCGTGTATCTAATGTAATCGAAGGGAGCGCGACCAAAATGCTTCAAAGCTTCTTCAACGCGTTATTCAGTTGTTCTCACCAGCGCACCACCTTTCCCCTGACGCCCGGGAGAAGGACCACGGCTCCCAGCGCCACTCGACTGGGAACTTACGTTGTTTGTTTGGATTGCGGAAAAGAATTCGCCTACGACTGGCAGTCCATGAGGGTCGGCCAACCGGTGCCCGCCACCGTTCAGCCGGAGGTACAGCCCAGCCTGCGGGCACTCCGCGGTTAAGTGCCCGGTTCTTGTGTAACAGGAAACCGCGTAATCTCCCGCATCGGCAGTCTTAAGTGCGACTTACGCCCTTCCGTTTCCGAATAGTCCCATTAGAAGTGCCAGTGGAGTTCTAGCCGCAGCGTCCTGGCTGGTAATAGAGCGATTGCGGGTCGAAGGTTGAACTGCGGCCCGCTCAGGTCGCTTTCTTCAATCTTGTTCCCGTTGTTCAGAACGTTCGAGACCACGGCCGCTATCTGCAGCCCTCCGAACCGCAGCGGCATCTCGCGGCTCAGCCGCAGGTTCCAGTTCAGAACGTATTGCGCGCGGTTCCCGCCTTCCGGGCTGCCACGCACCGTGGTGTCTACCAGAAACGGTCCCTGCGGCAGACCCGTCACCAGCAACTCGCGGGCAAACGGAAGCCCGTCCATGTAATTGACGATATTGGTCAAGCGCCAGCCGCCCCATCGCCGCGGCGCCGGCAGCGTCGCCTCCATCTTGCCCAGGAACGCCCGGTCCATAAACGGATGCCCGGTGGCATGAATCAGGCTGTTCGGATCGCCATACAGCGCGCCGATAACCCCAGGGTCGTTGACCCACGCCGAGCTTCCCGGGTTGGTCGGACCGAACGATTTTTCCGAAGTAAAAGATAACCGGACGTCGGCATACCGGTGATGCGTTCCGGCCGCCGCCGTCAACGCCTCCGTCAATTCCCGCAAGCCGGCCGGATTCGTCAGAAGGTACTGGTCCTGCCCCAGGGTAGCCGGCTGCTGCGCGTAAACTACCAGGCTCTGATCGTCGAAGGTCCCCGGTATGAAGTCCGGACCGGGGTCGTCGATAAATACTGGGTAATAATCGGCGGCGGTGACTCCCGTATCGACCGCCGCAATCCGGTCCTTTTCGTCGCGCCGAAGCAGATTGAGCGAAAAGTTGCTTCGCAACGGCAGCGCCAGCTCCGCGCCCAGGTGGAATTCATCCGCATAAGGCCGCCGCAGATGCGCATCGATGCTGGAATAAGCGCCTCCGAAGCGCTCCAATAGCTGCCCGTTCGGCGCACTGTAGACCAGGCCGCTCAGCGATTCAGGATCGCCGAAATCCAGGTAGCGCCCCGCCAGGGTAGCCACCGTTCGCGCGTAACTTCCCTGCAAATTCAGGCGGTGAAAATGCGGCACCGGAACCGTGATTCCCACCCGCGGAGAAGGACTGGTCCACGAAATTCCAACCGGCGCTCCGCCGATCGCGCCATGCGCCACGTCCAGCCCCAGGCCCAGCGCCAGCGTGATGCCGTGAATCCATCGGATCGAATCGCCGGCCGAAGCCACCAGCGAATCGATCCGCTCCCGCGTATCCGTAGGCGTGTTCAAGCGCACCACGTAGGCCGGTTGCCCCGCCGCCGAAATCAGGTCCGTCCCGCCCGTGGTCTGAAATCGATTGCGCGGCTGCGAGCTTTCCAGTGCCGTCGTGGCGAAAAAGCTATGCGTCATCCCGCCCCAGCGCATTTCACCGCTTCGATACGCCCCGTCGAGCTGCTGCCGCGTGCGCACGGCGAAATTCGAAAGCGGCGCATCCACCGGCGCCTCGTCCAGCAGGTCGATTTGGCTCGGCGAATTGGCGCCGTTAATCGGCGAGGTGTCCAGGTGCGCCGTCGAATAGCCGTAGCGAACCTCCAACGCGCCCGCGCTGCCGCCGAACTCGTGCGTCCAGCCGGCCTGCACCAGGTCGAAGTGATCCGTCTCGCGCAGGTTCTCAAAACCCTCCACTCCGTAAAAATCGGGCATCACCCGGTTGGCCAGAATAGCCTCCATGCCGGACGGCCATCCACCGTTCGTAAGGTCCAGCCGCGACCCGCTGTACAGCGCGTCCAGCCGGTCGTGCCGGCTAAGCCGCACTTGCCCGCGCGTATTGGCAAACAGCATCCGGCTGCCGATCGGCACGTCCGCGGTGCGCTGGGGCGCGGTCTGGTAAGCCCACTGCCCGGTGGCCGTCGCGGAGAAATCGGCCCATCGGCCGATCGGCCCGCTCAGGTCCGCGGTGTCCCGAGTGAACCAAAGGTACTCGTCCGGCCGCTCCACAATCCCCCGATCCGCGAGCGGAGGCAGGTTGTCGCCGGCCAACCCCGATCCGGTATCGGCGGTAGCCAGCCCCCCATGCCAGGAACTCTCCGCGCCGGCGAGGAAAACGCCCACCATGTAGTCATCCACCGGTACGGCCACGCCGCCGCCTGACCAAGGTTCGACGGCGACCACCGAATCTTCCGCCGCCGTGTCATCCAACATCACCGGCTTTCCCGGCTGGTACGAATCGGTGGCGTCCAGACCGTTCAGCCGAAAGCGGTCCGCCGTCCAGGAAACCGATTCGCCCGACACCAACGGCAGCCGGATACCGCCCAGGTTGGCGAAATCCAACGGGTAACGGAACGCGCCGGGCACTTGCTCCAGTAGATACTGAGCGGCATTGAAAGCCGCCACCGGCACCTCGACCGCCCCGCCGCCGGTGCGATTCTGGCCCGCCCGCAAATCGCAGCGCGCCATGGCCAGCGGCCGGATGCGCACCCGGCAGGTAGCCCCGAGCGCCGGCGCGCGAACCGTATACTCCCCATACGGCAGCACCACCGAAAAGTAGCCCCGCCCGTCCGCCTCCACTGCCGGCAGCGAACCCAGCACGCCCTCAATCTCCACACGCGTCCCCGCCGCCGGCCCGCGCGCCCCGGCCGCCGACCCTTCCAGCACCCCCACAGTCGACTGGCCCCACCCCGCCCCCGGCCACCCCACGGCAGCGCCCAGCAGGACCAACCGGCGAATCACGCGAGGCATCATGCTACCAGAATGACGCAGCCCCAGGCGCCTCACGCGATCGAGGCCCTCCAATGCCCACCGTGCCCCTTCCGTGCGGCTATCCCTGGCCCCGTTTTCCCCAAGCCGGGGCTTGCCCCATGCAGTCCTTTGCGTCTTGGCGTCTTCGCGAGAAACCAAAGAAGCTGCCATAATTCACTCCGCTCTCGGGCCCAGTTTCTACGCCAGTTTCCCCGGCCAGGGGCTTGCCCCATGCTGTCCTTTGCGTCTTGGCGTCTTCGCGAGAAACTAAAGAGGCTGCCATGACCGAGAACGCCATTGCCAAAGAAATCGTCGACGCCGCTTTCCGAATTCATTCTGCCCTCGGGCCCGGCTTGCTGGAATCGGTTTATAACACGGTCCTGGCATTTGAACTGGACCGCCGGGGGCTGCACACGACACGCCAACAACCGATCCCGGTGGTCTATGAGACGATCCGCATCGATATCGGTTTCCGGGCCGACCTGATCGTCGAGGACAAGGTGATCATCGAAATCAAATCGGTCGAACTGCTCGCCCCGGTTCACAAGAAACAACTCCTCACCTACCTGCGGCTTGCGGACAAGCGTCTGGGGCTGCTCATCAATTTCAACGTCGCATTGATCAAGAATGGCATCACGCGGATTGTCAACGGACTCGAAGAGGATATCCACGCAAAGACGCCAGGCTCGCCAAGGTAAATCGATCTAAGGCGCGCCGAACCCTGCCCCTCAAGGTTTTCCCAGCCACCCTGTGGATCGCCTTGGAGAGCTGGGTAATCGGCTTCTATGGCAGTCCTTTGCGTCTTGGCGTCTTGGCGAGAGACCAAGTCAGCCCCAAGAAACACCGTGTCCTTCGGTGAAAGCCCCGGAAGCGATTCTCCATCTGCAACAGCAACTCGAGGCGAGCGAAGTCGCCAGAGTCGTTCTGGCAGGCCGCTGTCGAGTTGGCCCAGCAATACGGAGCATTCCGAACGGCACAACCGCTGCGACTGCATTACACGGGGCGGAAGCAACGGCTGATCGGAGCGCCGCCGCAGCTAAAGTCTCCACGGCCGGCATTTGTGGAACTGGTGAGGCCTCAGCCTGCAGAGAGGGCACGGTGCGTCATCGAGTGCGAGTCTGCGCACGGTCCGGCCTTTGGACCACTTGGGTCGCTCGGTAACCGTCCGATTGGCAACCCTCCGGCTCGTCTCCCTGCACCATGCCCGGGCTGGATCGATCCCCCTCCATGCTCGGAACCTTTCCGTTTGCCGAGAGCTTCCCCTATGGAATTAAGGAAGAGATCCTGTGTAACTTTTGCTCGCTTGCTCAGTATTGATCCTTAGCGGCATGCTTCGCCGGAGACTTGCCTTCCCGGCCTGCCGCGCGGTTGACCAAACGAGGCCGGTGGAGGAAGGATACATGCTCGACGACGTGCTGCAGGATGTCCGCTACGCGCTCCGTGCGTTGTGCTCCAGTCCTGGGTTCTCCGCAATCGCGATTCTGTCGCTGGCTCTCGGCATTGGCGCCAATACCGCCATCTTCAGCCTGATCAATGCCGTCATCCTGAAAACGCTGCCGGTGAACCATCCCGAACAACTCGTCGAACTCGTCATGAAGACCGAAGATGGCGCCACGTTTACCAACCCCATCTGGGAGCAGGTGCGTGACCGCCAGGATGTTTTCTCGGGAGCCTTCGCCTACAGCCCCATTCGACTCAATCAGGCGATGGGCGGCGAGGTTCGCAACGCAAACGCCAGTTGGGTCAGCGGGGATTTTTTCAGCACGCTTGGGGTGCACCCGGCTCTTGGGCGGATGTTTACCGAGGCCGACGACAAGCGCGGTTGCCCGGTAATCGGCGTCCTCAGCTACGACTTTTGGCAGAGGGAATACGGGGGTGCGGCCGATGTCTTCGAGCGGCGGTTGACCCTGAGCAGCCATCCGGTTCGGATCGTCGGTGTCGCTCCGCCCGGATTCAACGGCATCCAGGTTGGCGAAACCGTGGAGATCTATCTGCCTCTGTGCGCGGAAGGTACGCTGGTCCGCGAAAATTCCGCACTCGACAAGCGGGCGAACTGGTGGCTGTGGATTTTTGCGCGGCTCAAGCCGGGTATCGGCAAGCAGCAGGCTCTGGCGCGCATGAACACACTGGCCCCGCAGATCTTCGCGGCGACAATGCCCGCCGGGTACCCGCCCGACGCCCAGAAATATCACCTGAGCCGCAGGTTCGCCCTTCTCCCTGGCGCGAATGGATATTCAGACGTTCGCCGCGACTACCAGTCCGCCCTTTACACGCTCATGGCCGCGGTTGGCGTGGTGCTGCTGATCGCCTGTGCCAATGTCGCCAATCTCCTGATCTCCCGTGCCTCGGCGCGGCGCAAGGAGATTGCCATCCGGATGGCGGTCGGCGCGAGTCGCGCCCGGCTGATCCGGCAGGTGCTCACCGAAAGCCTGCTTCTTTCGTCGATGGGTGCGGTCCTCGGCGTCTTATTCGCTGCGTGGGCAAGCCGCCTGCTCGTGCGGTTCCTCGACACCGGCAACTCGACCGTGGTTCTCGATCTGTCGATTGACGTTCGCGTACTCGCATTCACCATGGGGGTGGCTGTCGCCACGGGTATCCTGTTCGGACTCGCGCCGGCCTGGCTGGGTACGCGTGTCGATCCGCACTCCGCCATGCAGGCCACTGCGCGCGGTGTGGTGGAATCGCACGCCCGGTTCGGCCTCGGGAAAATGCTGGTCACGGGGCAAGTCGCTCTGTCGCTGGTCCTTCTGGTCGGCGCCGGGCTCATGCTCAAAACGTTCGCGAAGCTCGCCACGGTCGATACCGGCTTCGACAAGAACCAGGTTCTGCTCATCCGTGTCGACCCTCGTTACGCGAGCGTTCCACCGGATCGCCGCCTGGCGCTTTACCAGGAATTGCAGCAACGTCTCGGCGCCATTCCCGGCGTCCGTTCCGCGAGCTTCGCCGATATCACGCCCATCAGCGGAAGTGACTCGAACCAGATCGTCCACGTCGAAGGGTATGTGCCGAAATCGCGGAAGGATTTGGTCGTGTGGACCAATTCGATCAGCCCCGGATTCTTCGCCAGCATGGAGACGCCGTTCATCGCCGGCCGCGATTTCAATGAGCACGACACGCTCGACGCGCCGCTGGTCGCCGTGATCGACGAATCGATGGCCCGCAAGTTCTTCGGCAGCCCTTATAGCGCAGTCGGCAAGACGTTTCGGAACGGATGGAACCAGATCAGCGGCCCCATCCAGATCATCGGCGTCGTCAAAGATACGAAGTACATCGGCTTACGAGCGGAGGGCGAAGCGATTGCGTATTACCCGCTATCGCAGTTGCCTCCCATGCGCTGGGCCAACTTCGTGCTTCGCGCCAACGGACCCGCCGTTTCCCTCATTCCCAGCGTCAAATCGGCCGTCCAGGAAGTGAATCGCCAGATCACATTGCAATTCCGCACCCTTGCGCTTCAGGTGGACGAATCGCTCGGCAGGGAACGGCTCCTGGCAACGCTCTCCGGATTCTTCGGCGCCCTGGCGTTGGCTTTGGCCGTCATCGGGATCTACGGCGTCATGTCGTACAACGTCGCCCGGCGGCGCAATGAAATCGGCATCCGCATGGCACTGGGCGCGGAGCAGGCTCGCGTGCTCCGCATGGTACTGCGCGAAGTGACGATTCTCCTGGTGGCCGGCCTTGCGCTTGGATTGGCGGTCGCGGTCTTCTCAACGCGCCTCCTTGGCAGCTTGCTTTACCACCTGGAGCCCAACGATCCCACAACTCTGGTAACGGCCTGCGTGGTTCTCGCCGTGTCGGCTGTCGTCGCCGGTCTTCTGCCGGCCCGCCGCGCCGCAAACCTGGATCCAATGACGGCTCTTCGCGCGGAATAAAGCAGCCCCCAGAAACAACTCCTCACCTCCATCGCGTCCTTTGCGTCTTGGCGTCTTGGCGAGAGACAAAAGCCTGCCATGAACCGAAGCATCGGGTATCGGCAGAAAGGACCTCAAGGTCAGGGCCTCTGTAGATTGGCGATTTCGGCGCCTCGCCGAATTGGGTGAAGATTATATGTACGCCGCCCGCCTGTTAACATCTGCACCCGCCGCCCGTCTCCGGACGTAAGGAGCCAGAAAGGGAGCATTCGCGGGAACAACCGGTCCGCGCCGCGCGTCTCCTTAGTGAACCGTGCCGAAGACTGCCCAATTCCACCTCAGCGCGTCATTCTGGGAATCCACCCGGATTGCCCTGGATTCCCTGCGCAAGAACAAACTCCGCAGTTTCCTCACCCTGTTAGGCATCATTCTGGCCACCACCACGCTCATCGCCGTTATGGCCCTGATCCACGGCATGAACATCTACATTGCCGACAAGGTCTCCAACATGGGGTCCGACGGCTTCCGCATCGTGCGCATGGCCTGGTTCGGCCCCTGGGACCCCAAAAAGTTCTTCGAGATGCAGAAGCGCAACCCCGAGATCCGCCCCGATGAGTACGAGTTCCTCAAAGAGAAGGCCACCCTGGTCAAAGACCTCGGCATGATGGTCTCGCGCAACGCCCGGGTCGCCTACAAAGGCGATTCCATGGAAGACGTGAACATCGAGGGCATCACCGACAACATTCCCACCATTAACAACGTCCAAGTGGATGCCGGCCGCGCCATCACCTACGAAGAGGTGCGCCGCCACGCTCCCGTGGCCTTCATCGGCAACGACATCCGCGCGCGTTTCTTCCCAGACCGGGACCCCATGGGCAAGATCGTCGCCATCGAAGGCAATCCTTATGAAGTGGTGGGCTGCGCCAAAGCGCTGGGCAGCGTCTTCGGAAACTCCCAGGACAACTTCGTGATGATCCCCATCGAAAGCTACTTCAAGACCTACGGAGCCCATACCGGCATCCGCCTGATCGCCAAAGCCGTGGACCAGGAGCATCTGATGGAAGCCCAGGACGAATCGCGCGTGCTGCTGCGCTCCTATCGCCATCTCGGCCCGGCGGTCGACGATAACTTTTCGATTTTCGCCTCCGACACCATCGTGAGCCTCTGGGAGCGGCTCACCTCGACCATCGCCGCCATGGCCGTCGGAATCGTTTCGGTCTTCATGGTGGTGGGCGGCATCGTGATTATGAACATCATGCTGGCGGTGGTCACCGAACGCACGCGCGAGATCGGCATCCGCAAATCGCTCGGCGCGCGCCGCAGCGACATTCTCAATCAGTACCTGGTGGAGTCCTCGGTGCTCTCGGGCGCCGGAGGGCTGGCCGGGGTTCTGGTGGCCTGGACGATTGCGTTGATCGTCCGCACGTTTACCTCCGTGCCGATGGCGCTACCATGGTCGTCGATCATGATCGGCGTGGGTCTCTCGGCCACGGTCGGCCTCTTCTTCGGCATTTACCCGGCGCGCCGCGCCTCCAAGCTCGACCCCATCGTGGCCCTGCGGGCCGAGCGCTGAATATGACCAAACTGGCCCTCGTCAATGGCATTGTGCTGGCCTTCCAGACCATCCGCACCCACAAACTGCGCGCCTTCCTTACCGTGCTGGGCGTAATCATCGGGACCGGCACGATCATCGGCGTGAGCGCCATCCTCACCGGCTTCGACGCCTCCATCACTTCGGTGCTGCGCAGCTTCGGCCCCAACTCCATCATCGTTTTCAAATTCGGCGTCGGGCCGCGCACCCAGCATCTCAGCCCGGAGGAGCGCACCCGCAAGAACCTCACTTACCAGAACGCCGTGGATATCCGCGAGCGCTGCAAATCCGTGGAAGACGTCTCCACCATGCTGTTTCCCAATGCCGACACGATCAATGCGCATTACAAGGGCAACGACATGTACGACGTCAATTTGTTTGGGGTCGAGGAAGCCTACGCCCGCGGCGGGCAGGTGGATATGCACCTGGGCCGCTTCTTCACCGACCAGGAAAGCCGCCGCCGGCTGCCCGTGGCGGTGATCGGCCAGGATCTGGAGAAGGGCCTCTACGCCAATCTCGATCCGATCGGCAAACCGATCAATGTGGATGGCCACGAGTTCATGGTGATCGGCACCATGGTCCGCCCGGCGGCCTCGTTTTTCGGCGACACCGATACGCGCGTCCTGTTGCCCTACGGAACCATGCAGAAGATGTTTCCCAATGCGCGCGAGAACGCCATCGTGGTGACGGCCAAAGACGGGATGCTGAGCCAGGCGCAGGACGAAGTCCGCGTGTCGCTGCGCATCGACCGCCGCGTGCCGTACAGCAAGCCGGACGATTTCGCGCTCTCCACTGCCGAGCAGATGGTCTCGGATTTCCGCCAGATCACCGCCATTACGTTCCTGGTGATGACGGTGCTCAGCTCCATCGGCCTGCTGGTGGGCGGTATCGGAGTGATGAACATCATGCTGGTGTCGGTAACCGAGCGCACCTATGAAATCGGTCTCCGCAAAGCTATCGGCGCGCGGCGGGCGGATATTCTGATCCAGTTCCTTTTGGAAGCGGCGGCGCTCACCGGCATGGGCGGCCTGGCGGGGATCGCCTTCGGGTGGCTGATTTCGATCATCAGCCGGCTGGTGTTTACGTCCATTCCCGCCAGCGTCCCGTTGTGGTCGGCGGTGCTGGGAATCGTTATGTCGGTGGGCGTGGGGCTGTTCTTCGGCATCTGGCCGGCGAACAAGGCCGCGCGGCTGGACCCGGTGGAAGCGCTGCGCTACGAATAAATTTTTACTCCCGCGCCAGCCCGCGGCGCCGGAAAGCCCACGCCGCCAGCAGCAGAAACACCAGTGCCTGGTCCAGCCCGTAAACCAAGGCGGTCAGGTGATCCGTCCAAGGGGTCGGCTTGAGGCTGCTGGAAGTAATGGCCAGGAAGTTGGTCTCCGAAAGCAGGTTCGTGGAAGGCAGCACATAGTACAGGCCGCTATGGAGCCATGGCGGCAGGAAGCCGGCGCCGATTGACGACGGGGAGACCAGGTCGGCCAGCACGCCCGCGATCATCACGATGACAAACGCGAACAGCGGATGCATCACCGTGACCAGGCAAATCGCCAGGGCCGCATAAATGCCGTAGCGCACCATCGGATAAACCAATAAGACCCAGGGATTCGTAACCAGCCGCTCGCCGCCGATAAATGCCAGTAGGTTGGTGATGGCGAACATAAAAACCACATAGACCGCCATCAGCATCAGCACGCCGCAATACTTACCCAGCAGAAACTCCCAGCGCCGCACCGGCCGCGCCATCACCGCCATAATGGTGCCGCTCTTCATCTCCGAGGCCACCGCGTCCGCCGCCGACCAGGCCGCCAGCAGGCTGCCAAAACCGCTCACCAGCGACATGATGCCGGAGACTAACGACAAAATCATTCCCTGTCCCTGCGAGGGGTTATCGGCGGCCATGGATTTGAAGGTCAACAGCGGCGTCATCATCAACAGCATCACGCAAATGAACACGGCAAAAAACAGGATGATGAGCCGGTTGCGCAGCAGCGCGAGGAAGGTGATCCAGGCCAGGAAGCGGATCTTCACTTGGCGCCTCCCACCAGGTTGAGGAAGACATCCTCCAGGGTATCTTTCAGCGGATTCATACGCACCACATCGCAGCCGGCAGCCCACAGCAGCTCGATCAGCTCGCGCTTGCGGCCGGCTTCCACCAGCAGGCGGATGCCGTGCGGGCCGCGATCCACGGCGGCGCCATGCTCCACGGCGGCGCGTTCGGTTTCCTCCGGCAATTTGTCGACCACGATCTCCACGCGGATGCCGGCATGCAGGATCTCATCCAGGCGGCCGGCGCGCACCAGGCGCCCGCGATCGATGATGATCACGCGGTCGCAGATCTGCTCCACCTCCGGCAGGATGTGGGAGCTGAGAAACACAGTCTTGCCGGCCTGCTTGAGCGCGTGCACCAGGTCGAGCACCTCTTTGCGCCCGGCCGGGTCGAGCCCCGAAGTCGGCTCGTCGAAAACCACCAGTTGCGGGTCGCCGATGAGGGACTGCGCGATGCCCAGCCGCTGCACCATGCCGCGCGAATACCGCGCGATGCGCAGAGATTCGTATCCCGCCAGGTTCACCTTCGCCAGCAACTCCGCGATGAGAGCCGCCGCGTTCGGAACTTCCCGCCCGGAAAGCGCCAGGTGCAAGGCCAGCAGCTTCGGTCCGGTGAGGAACCGGTAGAAGGCGAAGTTCTCAGGCAGGAAGCCGATTTGCGCTTTGGCCCGAATGTCGCCGGGCGGGTAATCGAGCACCCGCACCTGGCCGGAATTGGGGAAGAGGAAGCCCATCAGGATGCCGATGCTGGTGGTCTTTCCCGCGCCGTTCGGCCCCAGGAACCCGCAGACTTCCCCGGCGGATACGGTGAAGGAAACGTCATTGAGCGCCTCGATGCGCTCCTCGCCGAAGAGCCGCTTATAGACCTTGGTAACGCCCGCGAATTCGATGGCCGCGGTCACTGCCTGCCTCCGGCGGGGCTGTAGTTTTTGATGGCGAGCTGCTGGGCCAGCATGAAATCCAGACCCATCTGGAACCCGGTGTGCGCGAAGACCACCTTGCCGGCTTGATTGATCACGAACAGCGTCGGGATCGCGTCCACCTGGTAGGCATCGGAAATGCGGCTGTCGGAGTCGAGTAGCACGGGAAAGGGAATCTTGAGCGTTCGCGCGGCGCCCTGGGCGTCATCCTTCTGCGCATCCACGCTGATGGCCAGGATTTCGAAGTTCGAGCCGGCCTTGTGCTGCTCCTGGTAGAACTTCACGAGCACCGGGAGTTCCATGCGGCAGGGTCCGCACCAGCTTGCCCAGAAGGTCGTCACCAGCATCTTGCCGCGGTAGTCGGCGAGCGAGATCTTCTGCCCGTCCAGAGTTTCCAGTGCGAATGCGGGAGCGGGTTTGCCCACCAGCCGCGAAGGCGCCGCTCCCGCACGCTCGCCCATTTCGATGGTCTTGGCGCGCCAGGTGATCCAGACCGTGAACACCGCCAGGGCCGCGATGGCCAGAACGGAACGAAGTGGCGGCCGCGAATGCATTCCAGGCGATTATAGCGTCAATCGCAGGGGGCAACCGACCCGCGCGGCCAGCCCTGCCTGACGGCCAGTCCTTCCGCAGGGCCAGCGCTGCCTCACGGCCAGCGCTCGCTGACGGCCAGCCCTTCCCTCGCGGCTCAGCTCTCCCGCGCGGCCAGCCCTTCCCTCGTGGCCCAGCGCCCCGTCTGGGCCAGCGCTCCTGCACTGCCAGCGCTCCTGCGCGGCCGGCCCTTCCCTCGCGGCTCAGCGCTCCTGCGCGGCCAGCACTCCCTGGCGGCCAGCCCTGCCCGCGCGGCCGGCGCTGCCTGACGGCCGGCGCTGCCACTCGGCCAGCCCTTGCGCGCGGCCAGCGCCCCTGCGCGGCCAGCGCTTCCCGCGCGCCCAGCTCCCTCACGCCCAGCGCGCCCGACGCCCAGCGCTCCTGCGCGGCCAGCACTGCCTGGTGGCCGGCGCTGCCTGACGGCCGGCGTTGCCTGACGGCCGGCGCTGCCGCTCGGCCAGCCCTGCCACTCGGCCAACGCTCCCGTCGGGCCAGTGTTTCTGGCGGCCGGCGCTCTCTGGCCGCCGCGGCTCCGATTCATTTCGGAGCCGCGATCGAGTAAGCGGAGGGATAGTTACTTATTGCTGGTTCGCCAGGTTCTCCATTGCCGCCGCCAGCGCCTGGAGGCGCGGCTCGCTGCCGACGAACAGGTTTCGGGGGAACTTACGGTAGCTCAGGATCTCGTTGTAAATGGCGCCTT
>DATJRE010000478.1:0-35853 GCA_035505095.1 Bryobacteraceae bacterium
GCTCAGAATGCGGTTGAAACGCCGCTGGACCCGCCAGGTGCGCTGCCGCTCCAGTTCGCCGCCGGCAAACTCCTCCCGGTGGTAGAAACTGCGCAACTGGTAGAGGAGCTGGCGCGACATGCGGAAATCGTGAATCAGCCGGGTGACGGTTTCTTTTAGTTCGGCGGCGTCCGCCAGGTGGCGCCATTCCAGAATCCGGCCCAGCAGGTAGATGCAGTCCTTGTCGGAGGCTTTAGCCATGTCCAGATCGCGGCCAGCGTCTTCGTAAACCGCGGCCAGCGGAAAATACGTTTCCGGCGCCAAGGCGATGGCCATAGAGATAGTCTTGCCCTCGGGACCTGGATATTCCTTCAGATTCTCTTCGGTGAAGCGGTGAAACAGGCGCTGCACCTCGCGCGCCAGGCCGATCAGCGCATCCCACGACCCATACACCGCGAAATCGTCGCCGCCGGCATAAATAATGCTGACCTTACGCCAGAACTCGGGCAGCGAGCAAAGCACTTCCAGTTCGCCGGCGAAGAACTGTTTAAAGAGGACCGAGAGCGGCACGTGCTCTTCAATAGAATTCACGCGGCGCAATCGCAGGGCGAAATTGTCCACATCGCCGCGGAGCACCCCCCAGATGGAGCGGCCCTGGGCACGCCGCGCCAATGTCTGGACGGGCGCGGCGGTCTTGCCGTCGTCCGACGGCGCGGCGTGGCGGGCCAGCATGATGCCCTCGGGCGAAAGGTTGGACGTGATCTGCCAGGTGTACTTTCCGGAACCGGGCGTCACCTTGCCGGGATTTTCGGGTGACCAGCCGATCAAGGAAGCCTCCCGCACCTTGGCTCCCAGGTCCTTCGCGAAGTAGCTATCGGCTTCGGATTGACCGTTGTACGGGAAAGGCTGGAAAGCGCCCTCCGCAAGGGTGGCGAGCGGGGCGTTCTTCTTGCCTTCCAACTGGTCGTTGAGGCGCTTGCGGATGACCGCCCAATCGCCCAGGTTGTCGGTGACGCCCCAGATCAGGCGCACCGTTCCGGAGCTCAGAGCGCCAATCTGGCGGGCCGCCCCGGCCAGGAAATTCTCGGCCGCCTCGCGAAATTCACCGGGCAGGACCAGCAGGAACTGGCCGCCGCCGCTGGAGCCGAGCAGGATGCGGGCGAGACCCAGATCGGCTAGAAGGGCGCGTGGCAACACTTCGCACAGCAGAGTGATCCACTGGGACCGCCCGGCAAGCAGGTCTTCCCCTACGGAGCGCGCGGAACGTCCTTCGGCGGAGCCAGCCAGGAGGAACTCTTCCGTGCCCAGAATTTTACCTTGAAGCAGGATCTGTTCGGGCATCGAACCGGAAAAAGCCTTGAGAAACCCTAACTTTAGCACACATTTTTGAGAACAACAGTGGCTTCGGCGAACAGTATTCACTATGCGAGCAATCCGAGCGATTCCGGTTATCGTGTGGGTAGCGTGCGGGTTGGCGGGCGCCAATGGGGCCGCCGATGCGCAGACTACCTCCAAATCGACGGCGTCGGCCGCCACGCGCGCTACCTCCAAGGCGCCGGCCCGGAGGCCGCTAGCGGCCAAGTCCGATGCGCAGATCGAGGCCGCCATCAAGGCTAAACTGGCCAAATCGCCGAAACTCTCGGTGGAGCACCTGCAAGTGCGGGTGCAGGGCGGCGTGGCCACGTTCGAAGGCAAGACGGACGTGGTGCAGCACAAAGGCACGGCTACCCGCATGGCCAAGTCGGCCGGGGCGGTTGCGGTGAATAACCACATCCAGGTGAGCGAGGCCGCCAAGGAGAAGGCCGCCGGCAATCTGCAAACCGGCCGCAGGCGGGTGCAGATCAAGCGCGGGGACCCTCGTTCGGAGACCTCCACGGCTAAAGGCCAGACCCGCTGAGGCGGGGTGGCGGGCGGACCACCCTGTCATTGATAGCGCTGAATTCAAGCGGCAAGCGCCAGCGGGTCCTGCGCGCGGGTCGGTAGCATGGTGCCGCAGGCCTACGCTATACGAACTGTTCCGCCGCGGAGGGCCGCCGTCAGTGGCTCACTCAGTAGCCGCGTCCCACTGCCGGATTCGGTACAACCAGGCGTCCACTCGGTCGAGGGCGGTGCTGGGGTCGGTTTCGATATCATTGGTGTAGTTCTTGATCTCCTGCCGGGTATACCCGGCATCCCGGCCGATCGGCCCAGGGTCCCTCTGCTCGACGAACGCCAACGCCTCTGCCGTGGTCAATAAAGGCGCGATCGCCTCCGAGTATCGGTGTCGCACAACCAGCGAACGCGCCAGCATCAGATTCTGACGCGCCACCAGCAACGGCGTATCTTGCATTGCATCCATGAGATCGCCCACTTGCGCTGGGCCAGTTTCTGCAGGGTGGGCGAGAACGCTTGTGTGTGCGGAAATGCACCACGCCGCGGATGCCAGCCAACTGGCTGCGCACCAGGCAATGATCTTGCGGTGCATACTTGCCTCCGGCATGGTACATGCAAGTCCCGAGCCGTCTTGCGAAGCGCTGCGTGCGGCGTGGAGCGTTTGGCACGCATTCTCACAGGCGGCACTGCCGGGTTCGACGCGGCCACGCCTGTTCTTCGCCGGTGGCGGCCGACGACTTTTCGCGTTTCCGCGGCTGGCGGAAGGCGCCAAATGGACACTTGCCATTGCTTGCTCAATCGCTCCGCTTCACCGGGCCTTGCGCGACGTAACCGATTTCGGGTCCGGGAATTCATAGCCTTCCGCGCTTCCCCGAGTCCACATTTGGTCGAGCAGTGCGGAAAGCCTGGGTTGCCAAGAGCCGAGCTTGATTCGGCGACCTTCAGGGCTTCTAGCGCACGCGGCTCCCTTTTCGGGCGCCGCGTAGACTTGTCCCCGTGGCTATACTATATTCCATGCGGGTGCGTTTCCTTGCTCCGGCCGCCCTGCTAATGGTCGCGGCTGCTTTGATCCCCGCGGCGGAAGCACCGCCTGCGGCTGCCAGCCTGCTGGCGGCGGGTCTGTCCCAGGCCGAGGCCCAGAAGAAGAGTGTTTTCGTCATCTTCCACGCCTCCTGGTGAGGGTGGTGCCACCGACTCGATAAGTTTATCGAGACGCCGGAGATACAGCCCATCATTGACAAGTATTTTGTGCTCGTGCACGTGGTGGTCCAGGAGCACGGGGAAAAAGCCTCGCTGGACAACCCCGGCGGTGAGGAATTGATGGCCCAATGGGGCGGCAAGGACGCAGGGCTGCCCTTTTTCGCTTTCCTGGATAGCCACGGGACCGCCATGGTGACCTCTATGCGGCCGAACGCCGGCAAACCGGCCTCGGCGAATATCGGCTATCCCGCCCAACCCGAGGAGATCGCCTGGTTCCTGCAGATGCTCGAAAAGGTGGTCCCTGGGATGCCCACGGGCGAGTCCAGCGTAATTGAGCAGTGGCTGAAGAAGAACAACCACTAACCACGCTACTTTGCCCCAGAAAGTACTTGAAAGCCGCAAGCTCCAGGTGTAGCATGGCGATATGGCGATGCCCGGCAAGCAGCCTGTGGAATTGCACGCCTACGCGATGGATAATCTGCGGTACATCCGCGATACCATCGAGCGGGCCGGATCGTTCACGGCCGTTCCGGGGGCCGGCGGGATTGCCATGGCGGTCAGCGCCCTGGCGGCGGCGTGGGTGGCGCATTCGCAAACCATAGCCGGGCGCGGCAGCGGGCCATGGCTGGCGGTCTGGCTGGCCGAAGCGGTGCTGGCCATGGCTATCGGTATTCTGGCGGCGGCCAGGAAGTCGCGGCGGGCCCGCCTGCCGGTGATTTCCGGGCCGGGCCGCAAATTCCTGGCGGGTTTTGCGCCGGCGATGTTAGCGGGCGCGGTGCTGACGGCAGCGCTGTACGCCGGAGGCGGCGCGGCCTATCTGCCGGGGATGTGGCTGCTGCTCTACGGAGCGGCGGTGCTCTCCGCCGGGGGAGCCTCGGTGCGGGTGGTTCCGCTGATGGGTTTCTGCTTCATGGCGGCCGGAACGCTGGCGCTTTTCCTGCCGCCGGCGTGGGGCGACCTGGTGCTGGCGGCCGGCTTCGGCGGAATTCACATGGTATTCGGAACCATCATCGCGGTGAACTATGGCGGCTAAACAGAATGCGGCCCGGCGGCTCCGGGAGAAAAAGGATTTCGTGGCTGCGGGCCCGGCGGCCGCCTCGCAAGGCGCTTCGGCAACGGCTCCGGGCCTGAAGGTCACCCCGCACCTCGACCGGCTGGTCCACGAGCGCCTGCGGTTGGGGATTCTGAGCGCCCTTTCGGTGAACCAATCGCTCACCTTCAACGACCTGAAGAAGCTGCTGGAGTCTACCGACGGCAATCTGAGCGTCCACGCGCGCAAACTGGAAGAGGCCGGTTATATCACCTGCACCAAATCCTTCGACAAGCGGCTGCCACGCAGCGATTACCGGCTTACGGCCACCGGAAGGCGCGCCCTGGACCGTTACCTCGATCATATGGAGGCGCTCATACAAGCGATGCGGAAATAGCGGGCGGCCGGGTTGCCGTTCGCCGGATCGCCGTTCGCCAGATCGCGCAATGAGGTTCGATATGGCCAGTTACTTTAAACAGCAAAGTACTCTGCACGTGGGAATCATCATGGATGGCAACGGCCGTTGGGCGGTGGCCCGCGGATTGCCGCGGGTGGCCGGGCATTCCACCGGCGTGGAGGCGGTGAGCCGCGTGGCGGAAGCGGCCCCGGAATTGGGGATCGAAGTACTCACCTTGTTCGCTTTCTCCTCCGATAACTGGCGAAGGCCCCGGCAGGAGGTGGACACCCTCATGGGCCTGCTGGATCTGTACCTGGACCGGGAGACCCCGCGCGCCCTGGAGCGGGGCGTGCGGCTGGAGGTGATCGGCCGCCGCGACCGGCTGGACAGCGGTCTGCAGGAGCGCATCGCCGCCGCCGAATTGGCCACCCGCCACGGCAAGCGACTGCGCCTGCGCATGGCCGTGGACTACTCGGCGCGCGACGCTATTCTGGCGGCCGCGCGAGCAGCGGCGGAACTCTCGCGTGAGGCCATGGGCGAGGCCTTGGGACCGCCGGTCGACCTGATCATCCGCACCGGGGGCGAGCACCGCTTGAGCGATTTTCTGTTGTGGGAATCGGCTTACGCCGAACTGGTCTTCTGCCGCGCCATGTGGCCGGACTTCGGACCTGCGGAACTGGCTGCGGCCGTCCGCGAATTCCGGGGACGCGACCGCCGCTTCGGAGATGTGCCGCGCACGCCCCAACGCCTTCACGAGGCTTGGCTGGAGTAAGCAGGCCGCCCGAACCGGCGTCCCGCGATGGGTTTCCCGCACCGGACTGCTCACGCCATGAGCGGCCGGGCATTCGCCGGGATTCAGGATGCCGCAGCGCTGGCGGCGACCACTTGGTTATTGGACAGGCTCCAGAGACCGGCAAAACTGGCGCCGGAAGTCAGGAAGATCCCCGCCGACGCCAGAACTACGAAAACCAACAACAAGGCGTATTCGGCATTATCCTGCCCAAGCTCGTCAACCAGCAACCGACGAAGGAAGCTTCTTCCCATAGCGCGATCTTAGCGAACCCTGGCTCAGCCCGTAAAGTTGCCGTTCGATGACAAAAGTTAACGTTAAGGTCCATAGGTGAAAACCCTCCCCAGGGTCCCCGGTTCTTACCCTTATAATTGGTTATCATCGTTGCATGCTGCGAAGTTCCATGCTGCGAACCTGGATCTGCATTTGGGCGCTTTCCGGCGCCGCCTGGGCCGCCGATCATCCGGAGATTGCGCTGTGGGAGCATGGCGCACCCGGCTCGGAGGGCAAGACCGCCAAGGAAGTGGACGAACCCCCCAACCAGGCGCACGGCTATTTCAAGATTACCCAGGTCAATAACCCTTCGATCACCGTGTTTCTGCCCCCGGCCCCGCAGGCCACCGGGGCAGCCATGGTGATCGCCCCAGGCGGAGGACACCAGTTTCTGAACTTCGACCAGGAAGGCACCTACGTGGCCGAGTATCTGAACCGCATCGGGGTTGCGGGCTTCGTGCTGAAATACCGGCTGGCGCGGGAGCCGGGATCGACTTATAAGGTGGAAGTGGATGCCTTGGGCGATGCCCAGCGCGCCCTCCGCCTGGTGCGCAGCCACGCGGCGGAGTGGCGTGTGAACCCGGCGCGCGTGGGGATTATGGGCTTCTCGGCGGGCGGCGAGGTGGCGGCCCTGGCGGCCACGCGCTTCGACGCCGGCAAGCCGGAGGCCGCCGACCCCATCGACCGCCTCAGCTCGCGGCCCGATTTCGACGCCCTGATCTATCCAGGTATCCACGCGGATGCCTATACCATTCCGAAGGATATGCCGGTCACGTTCCTGCTGTGCGCCGATAACGACCGCGGTCCTTCGGCGGCGCTGGCCGGCCTGTACCCCAAGCTGAAGGCGGCGGGCATTTCCACCGAGGTGCACATTTACGCCAGCGGCGGGCACGGCTTCGGGATCAACCCGCACACACACAATCCGTCGCCAGTGGCGACCACCTGGTATTTCCGCCTGGGCGACTGGTTGAAGGATATCAAGATGCTGGAGACCACTCCCCAATGAGCGGTCCGGTTACCCGCAGAGCGGCGGGCGTGCCGGCCCTGCGCCTGCGCCGCCGGAATTACATGACTTTTCCCTGCGAGTTGCGCAACGCCATTCCGGATCTGCCCACTTACGTCGGCCGAACGCTGGAACTGAGCAGCACTCACGGGCATGCCAGCCATACGCGGCTGTTCGGCGCCCGGGTCCACCTGGCCCTGGGAATCCACAAGACCGGCAAGCTGAAGGGCCGGTTTACCGTGGGGGTGGACCTGGAATTGGAAGCCGCGCGGGCGCTGGCGGCCAGCCTGATTGAACTGGCCGACCGCGCCGAAAAACTGCCGGAGGCCCCCATTCCGCCGGGCGCCGTGCACGCGCGGAAGCGGAAGTAAACGACGTTTCAGCCCAACGTCAAATAGGCGTAAATCACCGGGAGGGCGAAGAGGGTGCTATCGACGCGGTCGAGGAAGCCGCCGTGCCCCGGCAGGATCGCGCCGCTGTCTTTGACGCCGGCGCCGCGCTTCATGGCCGATTCGGCCAGGTCGCCCAACTGTCCGGCGGCGTTGGCCACCACCGTAAGCACGATCACGTGCCACACGGGCAAGCCCGGCACCGCCCACAACAGGTAGCCTCCCGCAATCAGAACGGAAGTGACCACCGAGGCCGCCGCGCCTTCCCACGATTTGTTGGGACTCACCTGCGGCGCCATCTTGTGCCGCCCGAAGCGGCGGCCCACGTAGTAAGCGCCGATATCGCCCACCCAGTTCAGCACCAGCCCGTACATCAACCAGTGCGGGCTGTGCTGGCGCAGGAAGATGGCGCAGCGCCAGCATCCGAAAACATAGACCACCCCGGTGATCAGCAGGGCGGCGCGGGGCAGCGATTCGCTCAGGCTGGCGCGCAGGCTCCATGCCAGGGCCACCAGAGCGGCGACGGTCAGTGGCAGCGCGGCATCGCCCCGCCACAGCAACAGCCAGATGCCCAAGCCGTAGCCCAGCGGGCCCGGCGCGCCGAACCCGAAACCGGCCGCAATGCCATCGAATTCCCGGTAGCAGAGGCAGGCCACGGTGCCCAGAACCCCCAGGAAGACCCAGGGACCGGCCCACAACACCGCGTAGGCGACGATCGGAATCAACGCCGCGGCGGTAAGAATGCGCTTCATGAGGAACGCAGGGCTTCGATCAGCGCCTCAGCGCGCGGTTCCACGGCGCCATTGGTCTGAGCCGCTTTGGCCGCGGAACTCAGGCCGCCGTAGCGCCGGTCGCGCTTCTGGTATTCGAGGACCGCCTGCAACAGGTCGGTGCGGGTGAAATCCGGCCACAACGTTCCGGTCACGTAGAGTTCGGCGTAGGCGATCTGCCACAGCAGGAAATTGCTGATGCGCATCTCGCCCGAGGTGCGGATCAGGAGGTCGGGGTCGGGGCAGGACGCTGTATAGAGGTTGGTGGAGATCATCTCCTCATCCAGCTTCAAACTCCCGAGGCTGCCTTCGATGCGGGCCATGTCCAGGATGGCATTCAGGGCGTCCACGATTTCGGCGCGTCCGCCATAATTGATGGCCAGGTTCACCAGCAGGCCGCGATTGGCGGAGGTGGCGTCCACGGCCGAATCCAGCTCGGCGCGCACCTGCGGCGGCAGAGCGTCCAGCCGCCCGATGGCCTGGAGGCGGATGTCGTTCTTTTGCAGGTCGGGCAGTTCCTGTCGCAGATAGAAGCGCAGCAGGCGCCACAGGGTTTCCACCTCGGCGCGGGGCCGTTTCCAGTTTTCGATCGAGAAGGCGTAAAGAGTCAGGACCTTGACACCCAGGCGGGCGCAGGTTTCCACGGTCTGCCGCACCGGTCCGATGCCGGCCTTGTGCCCGGCCACCCGCGGCAAGCGGCGTTGTCCCGCCCACCGTCCGTTTCCATCCATGATGATGGCGATGTGCGCGGGGAGGCGGGTGGGGTCGAGAGACCGCGCCAGCTCCCAATCCTTGTCCCCAGGCCGGAGCTTTTCCAGTAAAGCCTTCATGAAGTAATACTTATAGTAAAACACGAGAGCCTGCCGGGTCGCCATAGCGGCTGGTTCCATAGGAGTTCTAGGCGGACCATTGACGCGGGGGTCGCACTGCGGACACCGGCGCAAGAGAAGGCCCTTGGCGAATGGCCCCGTCGTGGGCGAACCTCGCAGATTTAACCGCCGAACACTCACGCACGGGCGGCCAACCAAACCGCCCCGATAGACTCCGATATTTCCCGCCCAGTTGACGAGACATCAGTGAGGCCCGAACTAAAACTCACTTGCCCGACACGACGCAGCGCGCGTCTTGCTAAACCGACTTCGGATCGACCGCGCAGCGTTGCGAACCTATCGCGAACCTATTGACTTCCTCGGTATCGAAACTCACAGACGCCCTCCAGTTCCGGCGGTGCAGCCCGCCATGGTTTCGCAGCTTAACGAGCCATCTGCATACTGCTGTATTCAGTTCAAGACAAAGGATGTTCGATGAGGTTACGAACCGTTCGAAACTGGACAACAACACGAATCCATCCGAACATCATTCCAGCACTTAGAGAGGGCACGCACAAAGTGGCTATTGACTTGGCCCGATGAGTTACAGACAATCGGAGCATCGTTTGCTTCGAACTCGCGTTAAGAGTTATTGAGGGTCAGAGCGTAAGTCGCTCGACCGCGTGACAACCAAAAAGTCGGTTAGGAGTTGAATATCATGAGGACCCTGGTTCGCGGGCAGGCAAACAGCCTGCCGGTGCGATTAGTGTTTACGGCTGGTCTCCTGTTTCTTGCAATCAACGCATCCTGGGCGCAGGAAGTGACAGCCGCCATTACCGGAAAGATTACGGATGCATCGGGCGCCGCAATTGCCGATGCCAAAGTTACGGCTACGGATATCGACCGCGGAACGGTCTGGCCGACAACAACCAATGCGGAAGGCGCTTTCAACCTTCCTCGCCTGCCCATCGGGTCCTATAACGTGAGGGTAGAGAAACCGGGATTTCAGACAGCTCTACGTTCAGGGGTGGTCCTGCAACTCAATCAGATCGCCCGCCTGGACATTCAACTTCAAGTCGGTAATATCACCCAATCGGTCGAAGTAACCTCAGCGGCGCCATTGTTGCAGACTCAGGCGACCCTGCTGGGACAGGTGATAGACTCCCGTACCAATGTCGAACTTCCCCTGGCTACCCGAAACTACATTCAGTTGACCCTGCTGGCGCCGGGGAGTATTCATCCGGACCCATCGACCTTCGAAAGCGGCCAGACCACTGCTTCCAGCGGCCGGCCCAACGTCAACGGCAACCGGGAACAGGCCAATAACTTTATTCTTGACGGTCTGGACAACAACCAGGTTTCCGACAACCTGGTTGGTTATGCGCCATCCGTTGACGCGATCCAGGAGTTCAATGAAATCACGCTGAATGCGCCAGCCGAATTTGGCAACTACATGGGCGGCATCATCAGCGCCACCATCAAGTCCGGAACCAATGGGTATCATGGCTCGGCCTTCGAGTTCTTCCGCAACGACGTCCTGAACGCCAACAGTTGGACCAATAACTTCGAGGATGCGCAGCGCCCGTCGGTCCGCTGGAATAACTTCGGCGCGACCTTCGGCGGCCCCATCAAGAGGGATAAGCTGTTCTTCTTCACCGATTACCAGGGATCCCGGCTGGACACACCCACCAGTATTGTCACGACCACTCTGTACACGGCAGCGGAACGTACGGGCGACTTCTCCCAACTGTTGACCGAAGCCACTCCGGTTCAGTTGTACAATCCGTACTCGATAAACAGCAACGGCGCCCGTGCGCCGTTCCCGAATAACCAGATTCCGTCGTCGCTGTTCAGTCCGGCAGCGTCCAAGATTTTGACCTCCCAATACTATCCGCAGCCCACGAATGGCAACCTGCTGAATAATTATCAATACGCGACCCACACCTCTACTAATGGCGATCAGGGCGATGTAAAAGTGGATTGGAACATCGACGACAAGGATCGCGCCTTCGCGCGCTATTCGGAGAGCCGTTTCGATAACCCCACGGTAAACACCTTTCCGCTAATCTACAATAGCTTCGCTACCTATCCAACTCATACCGGCGACCTGGATTGGACCCGCACGTTCGGTCCCTCGCTGGTGAATGAGGTACGGGCGGGCGTGAATTACGTGTTTATCAATAACGGTTCGGCGGCGAACGGCCTGGCGAATTTCGCTCAGACCGTTGGCATTCCCGGGGTTCCCTCCAGCTTTTTGCCCTCCATGTCGCTCTCCGGCGGAAACGTAGCCAGTTTTGGAACCAGCGACGTGTATCAGCTTTTCGCGGACACCGTCATGCAGTTCGAAGATACCCTGATCTGGACCAAGGGTTCGCACACCATGCATTTCGGCTTCCAGGCCTATCGTTACCGCGTTGATACCTTTTATTCGGGGAACAACGGAATCGCGGGCACTTTTCTATTCAACGGGCAGTACACTTCGATGGCCCCCGGTGTCAAAGCCAGCCCCGCCAACGGCGGTATTGCGGAGGCCGACTTCCTGTTGGGCTTGCCCAACGAGATTCAGGGCGGCGTCAATGGCGGGACCTGGGGGCAGCGCGCCGATTCCCTGGCGGCTTTCTACCAGGATGACTGGCGCGCCACCTCGAAGCTGACCTTGAACCTTGGCCTGCGCTGGGAATTGCATACGCCTTGGGACGAAGTGGACAATCGGCAGGCGAATTTCAACCTGGTCACTGGCGCGGAATACATCGCCGGCCAAAGCTGCCCATACAACAATTGCAGCGCTCTTTACAACCAATACAACGGAATCACCAACTTTCAGCCGCGGGTCGGTTTTGCATTTACGCCGGGCAACGGCAAACTGGTGATTCGAGGCGGCTATACACTTTCGAACTATCTGGAAGGCACGGGGACCAACCTGCGGCTGCCCATCAATCCGCCATTTGCGGTGGAGCACGACAACAATTACACCCTGGCGCAATACAATCAACTGCCTGGCTCGACCCTCGATCAGGGCTTTTTGCCGTTTACGTCCAACGCCGGCGACCAATTCCACGATGTGACTTTGCGCGTGTGGGATCCGGACGTCCGCCCGGCGGTTGCCAACCAGTGGAACTTAACGCTGCAACAGCAGATCACGCCCAGCACAACGCTGGCGGTCAGTTACGTGGGACAGCGGACCACTCACCTGATGGTCCCGATGCCCTATTTCCAGAAGGTGCTGAATCCCAACGGGACGGTATCCCCCACCGAATACCTGGCGGGCAACCCCGCGCTGCTTGCCGACATCGGCCAGATTTCGGGCACGGCGTCGATCGGCAACCAGAGTTATAACGCATTACAGGCTTTGATGCAGAAGCGGCTGAGCGCGGGTTTGCAGTACTCGCTGGCATACACTTACTCGAAGTGCATGACCAACAATCTCGGCTATTACGGCCAGGGCGGTCAATCGGGTCAAAGCAACTACTATTACCAGAATATTTACGATGCGGCGGCGGAATGGGGACCCTGCGATTATGACGCCACCCATAACTTCGTCGCCAACGCGATTTACGATCTGCCCTTAGGGCGGGGCCGCGCTTTCGGAAGGAATATGAACAAAGTTGCGGATGCCTTCATCGGAGGCTGGCAGACCAGCGGAATTCTGTCGCTGCATACCGGGTTCCCGCTGACCATCACTGCCGCCGACGCCTCCGGCACCGGTTCGCGCGGCGCGCGGGCCGATTGTATTGCTCCTCCGGACGTATTCGGCGAACAGGATTCCTTGCTGGGCGGATACCAATGGTTCAACCCGGCCTCGTATATCCAACCGGCCGCGGGGACATTCGGCAGTTGTGGCGTCGGCACGGTTCGCGGTCCGGGACTCCATACGCTCGATTTCGATCTGACGAAGAATTTCAAGATCACCGAACACCAGAGTCTGGATGTCCGCGCCGATTTTATCAACCTGAGTAACACTCCAATCCTGAACGCGCCGAATCATGGAATTGGAACGACCCTCGGCTTGCTGCAGAGTTCGCAGGGAGCGCGTAACGTCCAGTTCTCGCTGAAGTACCACTTCTGAGCTGGATCCGCCGGCCACGCCGCGGAAGGCCGATTTCGGCGAACGGACTGGCTTTCAAGCCTGCATGAAGGGAACCTTATCTCCCCAGAATCTTTCGATCAGCGGGAGGGCCTCCGTGGAAAACCCAGTCGACAGGAACTTGCGCCGCCCGGCGTGTGAGCAGTCATATTCGGGATGCCGGTCGAGATAGGCCTTCAGCGCCCGAGCAGTCGCGTCGGGCTGGTGGATCATCCGCACGCCAGGCGGCAGGGCGGCGACGAAAAGGTCGGCGATCAGCGGGTAGTGGGTGCAGCCCAGAATCACGCACCCGGGTGCGGCGCCGAGTTTTCTCAGCAGTTCGCTAACGTATCGGTCGACCAGTGCTTGCAAATCGTGGCGAGGCAATCCGCGCTCGATGGAGCCGGCCAGCTCGGGGCAGGCTTGCTGCACTACCGTAATATCAGGCCGGCGTTTACGGATCTCGATGGGGTAGCAATCGGTCTCGACCGTGCGGCGAGTCGCAAAAATTGCGATCGTGCTGGACTGCTGTGTTTGCCGCACGGCAATGCCGTCTTCACCCCACCCGATCCCGGTGGCGGCCTCAATTGTCGGTACGACGATGCCGATTACATTCCGCGCGACCCCGTCGTCGCGCCGCCGCACGGGCAGCCACTGCTGCTGAATCCAGCGGAGCGACACCGTAGAGGCCGTGTTGCAGGCGACCACAGCCAGCGTACACCCCTCCGCAAACAAGCGTTCGAGCGCCGCGCAGGTCAGGTTCAGCACATCAATGGGCGGCCGCACTCCATAGGGCGCATTGCGGTTATCGCCAAGGTAGACGAAATCGCGCCCAGGCAGCGCCTGGATTAGCGCACGATGCACCGTCAGCCCACCGAAGCCACTGTCGAAAACCCCGATCATCCGAAAAGCCTTCCCTTTGCCAGTTCATCTGGGCAACTTTTCGCCCTGACTTCAGCTTAAATCGTGGCCGGGGCGCACTGCACACGGTGAAGAGTTCCTGCCATATCGTGCTCGACCGTAACCGGACAGGCCCCCTCAGTCGTGTTTTTGCAGCAGCCAGGTAATCGTCCCGATGGCGAATTGCAGGCGCACGCGGATCTGGACGGGCAGGCGTCGCGCATCGTCGGAAAGCCACACGTACAGGTGGGCGTTGCGCTTGTACAGCACGTCGTTGAACAGGTACGCCTCATAGCGGACCGTATTGAACGTACCGGCGGGGGTTTTGATTTCCTCGCGCGCCTGCGCTTCCACTTTGGCCATGACGCTTTTTTTACCGTCGCTCATGGCAACCTCGGTGCTTTGCCCCGGCTCCAGTTTCAGCGTGCGGAGGTAAAACAGGCCGCCCAGGAGTTCGTGGACGCAAGTGGGAATCTCGATCTCTTTGGAGAGGAACACGGTGTTGTTGACCAGGTTCCGCTCCAGGTAGGTGGCTTTATGGGCAGCGCCATCGAAAACGATGCGGGTTTCGCGGCGGCGGACGCCTTCGTGCGAGGAGATCTGGGCGGAGAGAGCGCAATAAGAATGGTTGAGGTTGACGCTGTAGTCGTCTTCCACCTTGAAGAGCTTGGAGACCAGGCCGACCGATTCCAGGTGGAGGTTGGCGTGCCAGTTGGCTCCCGGCTGCGGCGGAGCCACCCAGTCCAGCTTGGCCTGCCCGGCGGTGATCAGGCGCCACTCGATGGTGTAATAGAAGGTTTCATGGGCTGGGGGAAAGTTCGCATCGGGCGCGGCCCACAAGGCCCAGACGAGGGGCACCCACCGCCACCTTTTCAATTGCATGAAAGGCCAGTTTCGCAAATGCGCCGAGCGAGGCGCAAACCCGGCCGCACCGCAGACGGGTTTTCCCGTGATTTTCCGGGAACAATCGGGCCGCCAATCGCGTCTGGCAAGTGTTCAGCGTACATCTTGCGATAATTGAAGAATATGTCGTCTGCCCCGTTTCTGCGCCGCCCGGCCGTGCTACTGGCGTTTGCCCTCTGCTCGGTGGGGGGCGTGGTGACCATTTTGGGAAAGCTGGCCAGCGGTCCGCAGGTGGAGCAGAAGCGTACCACGCTCTCCAGCGAGGGCGGCACGAATGCCTACCCGGCGTACTCTCCCGATGGACAGCTCCTGGCGTTCAGCGCGCGGGGCGTATCCAAGGTGGAGAGCTTTCATGTGGCGGTGCGGGCGGCTGCCGCCGACCGGCCGCGCACTCTGACCAGCGGCGGAAACGACGTCAGCCCGGCCTGGTCGCCGGATGGAAAGACCATCGCCTTCCTGCGCATTGCGGACGGGCGCGCGCGCTACGTGGTCACCCCGGCCGAGGGCGGGGAAGAGCGCACCGTGGCGGATTTCGCCGCCCCTGCCGATGAGACCCAGCCGCTCCCGGCGACCGTTTGGCTGCGCGATGGCAAATCGCTGGTGGTGGTGGATTCCGATGGCGACGGTCCGCCGGCGCTGGCGGCGGTGCAGCTGGATGGCGGAAAGATCACCCGCATCACCAACCCGCCGGCTGGTTCCGAAGGCGATTCCACGCCGGCCATTTCGCCCGACGGCGCCAGCCTGGCTTTCGTACGCAGCACCGGGCCCGACGGCGCGGATATCTGGCTCTGCGATCTGGCCGGCCGGGCGGTCCGCCGCCTGACTTTCGACGACCGCGCCATCCGCGGCATCGCCTGGACGCCCGACGGCCGCGACATTGTGTACTCGGCCAACCGGGCGGGTGGCTGGCGCATCTGGCGTGTGGCGGCCTTCGGCGGCAGCCCGCGCGAGATTGCCATCGCCGGACGGCAGGCCCAATATCCGGCAGTCGCGGCGGCGGGCAACCGCCTGGTGTATGCCGATACCCCGTCGTCCTCGGCCATCTGGCAGGCCGACCTGGAGGACCAGGAAGCGCCCGAAGAGCGGCCCTTGATCCGCTCGGCGGGCAACGAATCTTCGCCTGCGTACTCGGCCGATGGCAAGCGCATCGCCGACGTTTCGGACCAGACCGGCGCGGACGAAATCTACGTGTACGATGCCGATGGCGGCAATCGCATCCAGGTAACCAAGCTGGGCGGCCCGCACGTGGGGCGGCTGCGCTGGTCTCCAGGCGGCGACACGCTGCTGTTCGATGCCAGCGGTGATCGCGGCTCCGACCTTTATACGGTGGCCGCGGAGCCTGGCGCGAAGGCCGTGCGGGTGGTGCTGGGCGGCAGCAATGCGTCTTGGTCGCACGATGGAAAGTGGATTTACTTTCAGTCGCGCGGGCAGATCTGGAAAGCGACCGCTTCGGGCGGCGATCCGGAGCCGGTGGCGAAGCAGATGGGCAGCGCGCAGCCGGTGGAATCGGCGGATGGCAAGTTCGTCTACTTCCGCATGCGCCGCAGCATCTGGCGTGTGCCGGCGGCGGGCGGCCAGGAGGAAGAGGCCATCATTCCCGACCACGATCTGCTGTGGACCACCCTCCAGCCTACGCGCAAAGGCTTGTATTACCTGGAATGGGAGCGCAGCTCGCGCTCCACGGTGGTTTCGTTTTACGATTTCGCGTCTAAGAAAAGCGACATCGTATTCCGCATGAAGGGAGCCGGGCCGGCGGGCACTTACTCCATTTCGCCGGATGGCAAGCGCATTTTGTATCCCAAGGTGGACCAGAGCGAAACCAACCTGGTCCAGGTGGAGAATTTCCGGTAAAGCCAAACGGTGGGATCGCCATTGCCCGCGCGCCGTCGCCCGACCGGCGCAGGGCCCGATCAGAGCCGCGACCCGTCAGGGAGCGTCCGTCGCGCAGCGGCACAACATCTCCCGGTCGGAGGCTAGACGCCTTAATGCCCGGCCGCCATGCATCCCTGACGCCCTTCGGCCGGTCTAACGTGCCGCCAGGTCTTCGGAAAAAATCCGCCGCGCCTCGCGAAAGTCGTCCGGCAGCATGGGACCCAGCTTGGCCGACTGTTCGGCCGAAGTGCGCTCCTGTTGAAACACCCCGGAAGCCGATTGGAAGGCCAGCAGGCAGGCTTCCACCAGTTCGGAACTGTAGGCCACGGCGGCATCGATGAGCTGGTTGGCCGGCCCCAGGATGCCCTCCGCGGCGGCAACCCGCGCAGGCGCCTCCGCGACTATCTCCGGACGCGCCGCCAGCCGCAAGTGCGGGCCGAAGGCGCCCACCAGCGCCGACCAGCGGTCCAGCACGATGAGCGCGCCGTAACGGTGTTGGTCGAGCGCCATCTCGTAGGCGAAGGCCGATCCCTTGGCGCGCCCCTCCATGCGCCGCAGGGCCATAGCGGCAGCGTTCAATTCGCCCTCCAGCGAGTCCACGAAAGCCGCCGCGCAGCCCAGAAATTGCGGCTCGCCGAGTGAGGGATAACGCAGGATCCGCAAGGCTGCCTCAGGCCAGGTGATCGCCCAGGGCGTGTTCCACTTCCTGGGCATCGAGCTTCTCGCCGCCGTTCAGCCGCGTCAACAGCGAATCGATAATCTCCTTGGCCTCGTCCTTACCGAAGTTCTTGATGAACCCGTCGTAGAAGTGCTCGCCCGCCATGGCGTGGTTGATTTCGGTTTCCTTATTGTGGTCCTGCAGTTCGGTGAAATAGACCACCCGGTAGCGGCCCGTGTACTCAGTTTCCCGGTAGATTTCGAACATCACCTTGTCGGACTCGAACAGCATAAGTTCGAGGGTATCACAGGGTCCTCAGTGCAGCGTGGTGGCCCTTAATGCAGCGTGGCGGCAATGATCCAGGACAGGCCCAGAATGGCGGCCCCGGCCACGATGGCGGCGGCGACGTTGCGCTCCTGGCCGATCTCCTTCCAGAGATCCAACGGGATCAGCTTGCGCACCACCGCGAAGGCGGCCAGGAACAGCAGCACACCAAGCCCGGCATAGAGCAGCGCGTTGACCAGCGGGATGTCCGACATGGGAAGAGGCGCGGGCGCCCTCCCTCATTTAAGCACGAACGCCGCAGGCCGCATGCCGCTACCTGGTCGGAGCCGTGCGCGATCCGGAGGGCGTTTTTACCGAGCGGCGGCAATTTGCCCACCGCGAATCCGGCCGATTTCCGGGTGCCCCCGCACGCAACTCTATTTTCGCCCGCCGGCTTGGCACCCATATTAAACTGGCAGATACCCGTGCGTCTCAATCGGTCTTTATCCGCGGCCCTGCGGTGGGTTTTGTTCTGTCTGGCGGCCGGCGCGCTTCACGGACAGGTCCTGGTTACCCTCGGAGACAACCTCAGCTCCAGTAATGTCAGCGGCGGCCAGACGGTCACCCTCACGGCCCAAGTCACCGGCAGCAGCAATACGTCGGTCACCTTCAGCTTCTCCCCCGGCGTATCGGGAGCCACGGTGGGAACTCCCACCGTCAGCGGCGCCATCACCACCATTACTTATAAGGCCCCGCCGGTCGTCACTTCCCAGCAAACAGTCACGGCCACAGCCACCAGCGTGGCCGATCCCACCCAGGCTGCCTCGGTGCAGTTCACCCTCACGCCGCCCGCGGTCACGGTGGTGGTGTCGCCCTCCACCGCCACACTGAATGCCGGGCAGACGCAACAGTTCACCGCTCAGGTGCTGGGGGTCAGCCAAACCGGCGTCACCTGGAGCATCAGCCCGCAAACGGGCAGCATCGACTCGACCGGCCTGTACACGGCTCCTTCTACCGTCACCACCAGCCAGACGGTGACCGTCACCGCCACCAGCACGTTCAACACCGCGGTTTCCGGGAAGGCTACCGTCACGCTCAGCCCGCCGGCCGCCATCTCAGTCACGGTCCAGCCCAGCAGCGTCTCGCTCACCAATAGCCAGACCCAGCAGTTCACGGCTACCGTGGCCAACACCACCAACCAGGCGGTCACCTGGACCATCAGCCCGGCCACCGGCACCATCACATCCACGGGGGCCTATACCGCGCCGGCGCTCATCAGCTCTACCGCATCGCTGAAGGTCACCGCCACCAGCATGGCCGACGCCACCAAGAGCGGCAGCGCCACGGTCACGCTAAGCAACTACATCACCATCGGTAGCGGCGCGCCCGCCAACCTGGTGAACGCGTTTCTGGTGGCTTATTACCGCAATGGCTTCGACCAGTTGACCACCCTGCCGCCGGTGGGTGCGGTTTCCAAGCTGGGCACCAGCGGCTACGTGCAGCTTTTCAACGATTCGGCCGGGGACGGTACGCATTACGCCCTGGTGTCCATCAGCTCGACCTCGCCCTATGCCGGCCAGGAGGGGGTGGTCCAGATTTATCCCAACCTCTACACCTATTACTCTTCGGTAGGCGCCGCCACCGCCGGCTACCCGATCGAGGACAACCAGTTGTGCCCATCCTTCGATCCTTCCAACAACTGCTACTACGACTTCTTCGATAAAAGCTACGCGCTGTTCTCCTACGCCGTGCCGCTCACCACCGGGCAGAATTTCTCGATCAGCGGGACGGTCTACACTGCCTGGACCAACCTGGGCGGCATGGGCGGTCCTGGGCGTCCGCTGGATGCCCTGACCTCGTCCAGTTCGCCCAACACCGCCTACACCGGAACCACCTACCTCTCGCAGCCGTTCGCCAACGGGACGATCTACTCGATTTCCTCCGGCACCGACAAGGGCGATGTTTTCGGGGTGGTCGAGCCGATCTACGATCTGTATACCAGCCAGGGCGGCCCGTCCGGCACACTGGGGCTGCCGACCGCCAATGTAACCGCCATCTCCTCCACCGAATACATCCAGACCTTCGAAGGGGGCACGCTGGAATACAGCACCACCGGCGGCGGACCCACGGTGCGGTTGCCGGTGGGCGCGGTAACGGTTTCGGGCGCCTCGGGGTCCACCGTGAGCCTGAACGTGGGACAGAGTATTACCCTGACCGCGACGGTGACGGATACTTCCGGCGCCGTGGTCACCGACAGGGTGGTCTCGTGGACCTCCAACAACGGCGGGGTGGTGTCGATCCAGGCCAACGGAGCTACAGCGGTGGTGACGGCTTTGGCGGCGGGATCGGCCAGCGTGCTGGCGGTCAGCGAAGGGGTGCAGAGCCCCCGCCTGCTGGTGGTGGTCACCGCGCCGTGCTGCCAGATTGGGGAAGGCGCCCCCACCACGGTGGCGGAAGCGTTTCAGGCAGCCCTGGCGCGCAACAAGCTGACCGCGCCGGTTTCCACGCCATCGCCCGCCGTGCGCGCGGGCAACGGGTACGAGCAAATCGTGCAGCCATCCAATGCCGCGCAGCCGGCTTATCTGCTGGCCGATGCCGACGGCGCCGCCATGGCTTTCGTGGTGCAGGGCGCGGTGCTGGCCGCTTACCAGGGCTTGGGCGGCCCGGCCGGCGGGCTGGGTTATCCCACGAGCGACTTGAGCGCGGGGGGCACCCAGACCTTTCAAAATACCGCCGCCCTGGGCGGGAATCCGGTGCAGTTGGTCAGCGGGCTGATTGAGACCAAGTGGTCGCAGCTCGGCTTTGAAACCGGCGCGGCGGGCGCGCCGGTTGCGGCGGCCACTACCTTCTCCACCTTCGGCGCCAATTCGGGGAACCAGCAGAGCTTCGTCAACGGGGTCATTTACGCGGCTACCGCGGGGCCGCGGCAGGGACAGGCTTACCTGGTCTCCGGCCTGATTCTGGCGCAGTTCAACGCGCTGGGCGGGGCCAACGGAAATTTCGGCATGCCCACTAGCGATCAGTTCGTTTCGGGCGGCGTCACGGAGCAGAATTTCGAAGGTGGAACCATCTCTTATCCCGCGGGCGCTTCGGCGGCCACCGCCCAGTCCACCGCACGGACGCCCGGCGTGGTGGTGGCGCCGGCCACCATTACCGCCGGAGGCACCGTGCAGGCGGCCATCTTCGGATTTGCCAATAATGCCACCGTGCGCGTTTCGGTCACCGGGCAGCCGGCTTTCCTGGTAACCACCGCCAATGGGGCATACAGTTGGAACTTCTTCGTGCCGCTCACCGCGAAAAGCGGCACCACCGCCATCACCGCCGCCGATACCGGCAGTTCCGCCACCGCCTCGGGTTCTCTGACCGTCAACGGGCTGGTGGATAACCCCGTTCCCATCGCCAAAGTGCAAGGCGACAATCAGACCGGCGCGCCGGGAGCGTTGCTGCCGGTGCCGCTGGTGGTGGCGCTGGCGGATGCGGCGGGCAATCCGATCGTCGGAGCGCCGGTGGTCTTCCAGGCGTCGCAGGGCGCTCAGGTTACGGTGGCCAGCGCGGTCACGGATGCGACCGGTAAGGCATCCACGTCCATGCGCCTGCCGCCCACCGCCGGAATTGCCGCGGTAACCGCCAATGCCGCTTCCATCGCCCAGGCCCCGGTGACTTTCTACGCCCGCGCGGCGGCCTATAGCCTGAACGGGTTTCCGCAGTGGATGGAGGCCGGGAGCACGCCCTTGGGCAATGGCACAGCCACGATCGGGCAGAAAGGCGCGCTGCTGACGGCGGTGGCTTCCATCCTTACCTTCTACCAAAACAGCTCGGCCTTGCCGGCGCCCAACGGCCCGGCGACTCCCAATGCGCTGAACCAGTTCCTGCTGACCGATTGCGCGGTGGACCCCGAGGGCAACCAGCTATGCGATGGATTTCTCAACAATCCGGCCTCCGCAGAGCAGGTGGTCAATTTGTGGCGGGCGGCGGATTTCACCGGCGGCGTGAATGTCACGGTGCTGGCTCCCAGCCTGACCAACATTGCCGACCAGGTGGCGCAGGGCTCGCCGGTGTTGCTGTCGCTGGGGTTGACCCAAAACGGCGTCGCCGCCGGCGGAACCTACGTCACGGCGGTGGGGATTAATGCCGATGGCTCGATCGCCATCCAGGACCCCAACCCGTTCTTCGCCCAGACCAATCTGAACAACTACCTGAACGGCGTCGCGTTAGGCAACGGCACGTGGATGGGCACCCTCCGGGGCGTGGTGCTATTGGCTCCCGGCACACCCAGCGCCACGCGATTCATGGTGGGCGCGCTTTCGCAACCCTCCGCCTTGCTTAACGCCTTGGCCGAAAACGTGCAATCGGCGGCGGGAAGCTGCGGGCAGCCGCTGGATCTGCTGGATTCGGTGGATGCGGCGGGAGACGCCGCGCCCGGCGCGCTGGTCTCCCGGTTGACCGTCTGCGACGGGCTGCAACCTTTGTATGAGGTGACGGTGGGCGCCAGTCAGCCCTTCCATGAGTTCGTGACGGACTTGGCCGCCGGAGGGGATTCCACCGACGCGTCCGGGTCGAGCCAAGCCACCTACCGCGCCACCCGGCCGCAACTGGCGCTCACGCTGACTCCGGAAACCGCCAGCTTCACCGCCGCCGCCGTGGTCAACGCGGCCAGTTTCACCTCCGGCATTGCGCCCAACGGGCTGATGGCGGTGTTTGGCGCGGGCCTTTCCGGGCCGGGCGCCGCGACTACGCTGGATTTCGACGGCGTAAATGCCACGGTGGTGTCCGCCTCTCCGTTCCAGGTGAACGCGTTGATTCCCGCCACGCTGACCAGCACCACCCATACGTTGACGCTCCACTCAGCCTATGGCACGGCACAGCAAGCGGTGGCGGTTTCGGCGGTAGCGCCGGCCATTTTTGTCATTGGCAGTCCCAACGTGGGGGCGCTGGTGAATGCAAACGGCACGTTGAATGCCATGTCCAACCCAATTACTGCCGGACAAACGCTGCTGATTTATGCCACAGGGCTGGGACCGGTGACGCCGCAGGGGCAATATTCCATAACTGCAAGCACCGTCACGGTGTTGTTGAATGGGCAGGAGTTACCGGTGGCCTTTGCGGGACTAGCTCCGGGATTTCCCGGAGTCTACCAAATTAATGTGACGATTCCAGCATCTGTGGCGCCCGGTTTGCAGGAGTCCTTGGCCTTGGAGCAGGGCGGGCTGACGAGCAATACCGTGCCCATCGCAATCCAATAGCGAAAAAAATGGGACCGCCGGGTGTTAAACTATTGACGCGGACACCCGTTACGTGCTTTAATCGGGCGAGCTTAAATGGACAGGTCAGCAAGTTGGCCAGCGCGCCGAAATGCGTTGAAGGGAATGAATTTCTCTTGACACGCTGCCGGCAATCAGTTATGAATATATCTTTACCGCGTCTGCCAGCAATTGTGTGCAATTTTTGCGTTCGTATCCCGCAGGCACCGAAGACAAGAACACAAAATACGCAGGTGTGGCGGGATCATCACTTCAGTAAGGCCCATTGGCTCCTGGGAGCTGATGGAAATTAGACTCTCCGCCCGACACGGAGAAGTTCCCTGGATTCACTGAACGGTTTTTAAGGTTGACTTTGAGGCTCAGGTTGGAAGAGAACTTCGACCGATTCACAACTTTGCAATTTACAAGGAGAAGGAAATGGTAGCTTTTCGCAGATGGTTTTTTGTGCTTGCTGTAGTAATCCTGCTAGCGGGATTAGCGAGCGCGCAGACACCTAACACGCCGTTCACTTGTTCGGCCGCCGTGTCGGTGCCGCCGACATTGCGGGCCGAAGGCTTTACTGAGTTGATTGGAGACATCGTGCTGACATGCACGGGTGGAAGCAGCACGGCGTATACGATCGGTGCTCCGCTTCCCACCGCCAACATCTCGGTGAGTCTCGGAACCAACGTAACCAGCCGCCTGATCAACGGCGCTGTTTCGGAAGCATTGTTGCTCATCGACGAGCCCGGCTCCGGTCTGACCCCCGTGGTCCCCGGTTCGGGTCCGGCGGCTCCGCAGACGGTCTGCTCCTCGGCTTCGGCTGGCGCTGGCCCGGGCGGTTGCCTGCAGTATCCCATCTTGGTCCCCGGTTACGGCACCCCGGTAATGAGCAGCAGCCCCACCGCGGTCACCAACCCGGCTAACGTGTACCAGGGCGAGTGGTTCTCGTATGCCCCGAACCAGATTCAATTCTTCGGTATTCCGATCCTGCCGCCGGTGTCGGGCAGCGTAGCGCGCATTTACCGCATCACCAACATTCGCGCCAACGTGTCCGGTTTCAGCGGCGCCGCTCTGCAGGGCACCCAGCAGTTGAACGCTTCGGTCTCCATCAGCGGTTCTACCTCGGTTACCTTGAACCAGCCCTTCCAGACCGCCGGCTTCGTGCAGACCAGTCTCTCGGTTTCCACCCGGAACCTGAATAACACCGGCGGCCTGAGCTCCAGCTCTTCGGCTTACGCCCTAGCCCAGTGCGGCAGTGAAAGCAGCATCACCGGCGTCGGGCTGCTGCAATACGCGGAGCAATTCGGTACCGCCTTCAAGGTACGTAATTCCGTTCCCAACGGCTCAGGAGGGATGACGCAAACGCAAGGTGCGTCTCTCAGTCAGAATATTCCGGGCCAGATTTACAATACGGAATCGGGCTTTGAACTCCAGACGCCGAACGGCATTGCCGGCTTAGCGGACTTCGGAACCCGTCTGCAGGCGAGCTTCCACAACATCCCCTCCGGTGTTCGCATGTTCGTGTCCATCAACAACGTAGTGAACACCACGAACCTGGCTCCGCCGAGCACCGCAGTCCTGGTTGCCACCGGGCCCTATCCGTCCTCTGCCACCCCCGATTCCAGCACCACCGTATCCGCTGGAAGCCTTGCCGGGTACCCCGTAATCTCCGCTACCACCACGGTGGCCTTTGTCTCCGGCGTCAACGTCCCGATGGTTGAAATTATTCCGGATTCCACCGGTTCGGCCTACGCCGTTTGGGAGAGCGTCACCAACAATCCGAACGCCCTCGACACCTACAACTTCGTGTACGCCCAGTTGTATTCGTCCACCTCGGGCATCAACAGCCCGCCGATCCCGGCCGGTTCCTCCAGCGTCACCGCCACGGTCAATATGAGCTATGCGCCGATCCCACCGGCAGGCTCTTCTTCCAGCACCATCGCGGCTTGGGCCACTGCCTCGAGCAGCCTGAACATTCCGCGGTTCTCTGACACTTCCACGGCGATCAACGCCTACTCGATCAGTATTTGCCAGACCGTTCTGTTGTTCCCGTTCATCACCAATATCGACGGGTTTGACACCGGTATAGCAATCTCGAATACAACCAGCGATCCATTCGGCACCAAGACTCAGGCGGGCGTCTGTCAATTGTACGCCTACGGCGCGACGGGACAGCCCACAAGCCAACCGGCTTGTAGCAGTTCCAGCACCGCCACAGGCCTGTTCTGTATGCCGGGCACCGGCACCAGTGGCTACGTGATCAACACGGGCACTACGTCGGCCACCTTGGCTTCAGCCATCACTCCTGGTTTCGAAGGCTACATCATCGCCGTTTGCAACTTCCAGTTCGCTCACGGCTTTGCCTTCATCAGCGATGTGGGCGCGCGCAACCTGGCCATGGGTTACCTGGCCCTCATCGTCAACAACGGCGCCATCACCCGTAGCGTACCGGCGGCCGAGTCTCTGGGTAACTAAAAAAACCCGGTTCAGCCTTACCAAAAGGGGGGAGCTTCGGCTCCCCCCTTTTTCTTTGTGATACACTGATGTTCTCCCCCGCGTCCATTCACTAATCCAACCGTGTGCTTTTGCCTAAGGAATAAAAGGAGGCTCTTTTTGAACCGAATCCGATCCATGATGATGGTGCTGGCCGCAGGATGGCTATGTGTGGGTGCGGCTACCGCTCAGACGGCGGCCAATCTCGCGATTGTCGCCGGGGATGGCCAGGTGATCTGCCAGTTGTGTACCAACGGTGTCCCGGTCTTTTATCAGCCCATGGTGGTTGAGGCTACTGACGTCAACGGCAATCCCGTCTACGGCGTCACTGTGAACTGGACTATCGCTTCCGGCACAGGCGTCTTCCAGCAGAGCAGTTCCAATACCTACAGCGTCCAAACCGATGTAAACGGTCTCGCTAGCGCCACCCTCTCGCTGTACAATCCGCAAAGCGGCAGCCCGCTGTTTTCGGTCGCCCAGACCAGCATCACCGCGTCGACTGGAAATCTTTCCGTCACGTTTTACCAGAGCCAGGCGCTGCTGGACCTCTTTAGCACCACCGGCTATACCCAGTTGCCCGTCAGCGCCATCGCGCTCAACAATTCCCTGATTCAGGGAGTCACCTTCAGCGGCCAGGTTGGCACCACCGCCCAGACGCCCATCAAAATCGCCGTGTTGGATCAGTCCCAGTCGCCCGTGGCCAATGTGGCCGTTTTCCTGGTGGATGCGGAGACCACCAGCGGCGCTCCGACCATCTCATGCCAGGGCACGCCGGGCGCCGGCGCCAATGTGGTAATAACCGACTCGACCGGCACGGCCACCTGTTATCCGGTTTATGGCGGAACTCCCGGCACGGGCGTGTTTTGGGTAGATGTGGGTGGCGCCGAATCCACCACGACGGCGAATTTTCCATCCTCGGAATACTACACCTTCCCGCTGGCTCCTTATAATCCCTCTACCGGGACTGGCAGCGGGTATACCTACACGGTGACTCCGGGCACCCCGGGATCCACCAGCGTGGTGAGCGGCAACAGCCAGTCCGCCAGTCCCGGACAGACTCTGGCGCAGCCGTTGGTCGCGCAAGTGGTGAACGCCTCCGGCCAGGCGCTGGCGGGCGTTCAGGTGAACTGGACCGTCAGCCCGGCCAACGCCGCCGCCTTGACCGCGACCACCACCACGGGCACCAACGGCCAGACCACCAACATCGTCACCTTGACCAGCCTGGCTTCGGGGGCGGTCACGGTCACCGCCAGTGCTTCGGGCACCAGCACCAATGCCGTTTTCGGTATTACGGTGGTTCCGCTGGTCACCATTACCGGGTTTCAGATTGTCTCCGGCAATAACCAGAGCACGGTTGTGAATACCGCCTTTGCCCAGCCTCTGGTGGTTCAGGTGGCCACCAGCAACGGCGTGGCTTCCGGAATCGCGGTTCAATTTCAGGTGCAGAGCGGCCCTGTAACGCTGTCCTCCACCAGCGCCGTGACGAATAGCAGCGGCCAGGCGCAGGTGACCGCGCAGGCCGGAACGTCCCCGGGCTCCGCCATCGTGCTGGCCAGCGTAAGTTCGGCCGGCGGCGGCTCTTCCCAGACCTTCAACCTCACGGTGGTGCCGCAAGGGCCATCGATCACCGCCGCCAATTTCTATAACGGAGCCGACCAGCAGCCCAATTCGCTCTCACCGTGCGGTCTGGGCCAACTGATTGCCGGGTCGCTCGGCGTCAGCAACGTGCAGCCCTCCTATCCCGGACTACCGGCGGCGCAGTCCAACGTGGTGATCACCTTCAACGGCATCACCGCTCCCGTTCTGAGCATTGGCAACAACCCGCAGGGACAGCAGTTTGTGCTCTTCCAGGTGCCCTGCCAACTGACTCCTGCGAGCGCCGTACCGGTGACCGTGTCTATCGCCGGGTCGAGCACCAGCGTGAATCTGAACGTCACCCCGGCGGCGCCCGGTGTGTTCCATACCGTGATGTCCGATGGGGTCGCGCGCGCGGTGCTGGTGCGGCCGGATGGATCGTTCGTGAGCCTCTCGAACCCGGCGCGCCGCGGTGAAACCGAGGTGGCGTACGTCACCGGGCTAGGGCCGACGTCGCCTTCCGTGAACACCACTGCGCTGCCCGTACCGCTGGGGACGCCATCCGCGGTTATGGGAACCGTCATCCCTGGCATGAACGGCGCTGGTTTGCCGCTGGTGTACGCCCAGCTTTCGGAGGATTTGCCTGGCGTTTACATCGTAGCCTTCCAGATTCCCGAGAGTGAGACCCAGGGCAATAACATCCCGTTCTCGATCGGCATCATTCCGGTGGGATCGAGCACGGCCTACTACAGCGCCCCCACCACCGTCCCGGTGGAGTGATGACCCGATAGTTATGGAGGCGGGTGGGTTCCGAACCAAAAGCCCCGCCCGCCTCTTAACTTTTGTTAGCAGGTTATTTTTTGGTAGCCGCAAACGCGGCATAGGCTCCCCCCAGGTAATCCCCTCAGGTACGCATTTCTGCCGTTCTGTTCTCCTGTTATTCGTCTCTTGTTCCCTTATCCTTCGCCCATAATTCACCCGAACCCCATATATTGTGTGCTATTTCGCAAATATAGACCGCATGGGGGCCTGATGGTTGGCTATAACTGATTGAAGATAGAGACAGTTCCCCTTGTTTCCCTCTTGCAAACCTTCTTTAAGTCGGGTACTATCTGTTGTGGGTCCAAAATGGATGACAATGGATCATTTGTGATAGGTTTTGGACCAATTGAGCGACGTTAGTGGAGCCAGCGGGACAAATTCCGACCCGAGAAGCCCCGAGGGGCATGTACACCGCCCGTCTGGACGACAGGGGCCGCCTTAAGCTACCCGCCGACTTCCAGAAGTATCTCGACATCTTTCGGGAGAAGTTGTTCGTCACGTCCATGGACCGCAAAACCGCCCGCATCTATCCAATGCACCTTTGGCGCGAGAACGAGGCTCTTTTCGAGACCTATCGCGATGATCCAACAGTATCACAGAATGTCGCATTTACAGCCGCGGAATTGGGGTCGGAGACCGAAATGGACGCGCAGGGCCGCATCTTGTTCTCCCCCGAGCTGCGGGAGGCCCTGGGAATCGATCAGCAGCAGGTGCGGGTTTATCACCATCGCGGGCGCATCGACGTGTTGAGCGAGGCAGTCTTCAAGGCCCGCCAGCAGCAGGCCTCGGCGACGCCGGTAGAGGATCTCTACAAGATGGAAGGAGCCGGCCTCCGGTGACGTGGCATGCATATTCCCGTCATGCCCGAGGAATCCCTGGCGCTGCTGAATCTGCGTCCCGACGGTATCTACCTGGACGCTTCCACCGGATTAGGCGGCCATACCGGGCTGATTGCGCAGCGCCTGACTGCGGGCCTGGTGATTGCCAACGACCGGGACCCGGAATCGCTGGAACTGGCGCGCCAGAACACGGCGCCATGGGCGGACCGCATCCGCTTCCACCGGGGAACGTTTGGCACGCTGCCCGATGCGGTGCGGGAAGCGGGGTTCGACAAGATCGACGGCGTGCTGGCCGACCTGGGGGTCAGCCGGTATCAATTGACTACGCCGCACAGGGGCTTCTCGTTCTCGGCGGATGGGCCGTTGGACATGCGCATGGATCCAACCACGGGCATGACGGCGGCCGATCTCGTCAATTTCACGGACGAAAAGACACTCGCCGACCTGATCTACAGACTCGGCGAAGAAAGGAGGGCGCGGAGAGTAGCCAGAGCAATCGTGAGGGCACGGCCAATACGGAGCACACTTCATCTGGCCGATGTGGTGTCGCGGGCCGTGCCCAAAACGACCCGCATCCATCCGGCAACCAAAACATTCATGGCCATCCGGATTGCGATCAACGACGAAGCAGGAGAACTGGACCGGCTTCTCGAAATCGGCCCGCACTTACTCAAGTCCGGCGGCCGTCTGGTAGTGATTGCATTCTCATCCGGCGAAGACCGAATTGTCAAGAACCGTTTTCGGGAGCTGGCAGCGCAAGGTTTGGGAACCATACTGACCAAACATCCGCTGCAGCCGACCGAGGCAGAGGTATCTCACAACCCGGCGTCCCGCAGCGCCAAACTGCGCGGACTCGAGTGGAATTAGAGCACGGGAACTAGAAAGGCATTAGTAAAAAGACCATGGCGACCTTACCCAATCCGTTCCGAAGGACTCAGATGTCACACGCTGCGCCGGCGCCCGCCGAGCACACGCGCATCCATGCCGCACGCGACCCGCACCTGCTGCGTCCGTTGCCCGGCGAGGATCTCGGCATCGAATTCAAGACGATCGATAATTCGCGGCTTGTGCGCCAACCCGACCCGCAGGCTCGTGGCGCCTGCTGGTCCGCCATCGGCGCCACAGCCCTGGCCGTGATGCTGCTGACCGGGGTGCTCGGCCCCAGGCTCGCCAACACGCTGGCGGGCTACAAACTGGAAGCGCTGCGCGCGGAAAACCGGCGCCTGATCGACGAGCGCCGCACGCTGGACCTGCAGGAAGCCGAGTTGACCTCGCCGCAGCGGCTGGAGCAACTCGCGCAGCATCAGAATATGGTTGTGCCGCAATCCAACCAGGTGGTGCACCTGAATGGCAAGGGCGACGCCACCGTCGCCATGATCCACTGATTTCAACCGCGGGGAACGGCCTCCCGGACCCGCACTCGAATGGCATGCTATGGGTCAAGGACGTCTGCTCACACTGGCTGGAATCGCCGCCCTATGGGTGGCCGTCGTCCTCTACCAACTGATCTCGTTACAGGTTTTTCACCACCAATATTACGTTCAGTTGGCCCGCTCCCACCAGGAGGTTTCGCTGGAGGTTCCGGCGCCGCGCGGCACCATCTTCGACCGCTCCGGCCAGACCCTGGCGATGAGCGTCCCGACGGCGTCGGTGTACGTCAATCCGCTGAAGCTCCCCGACCTGGGAGTGGCCGCCGACCTGCTGAGCCGGGTCCTCCACCTGGACCGCACCGAACTCCTGGCTTCCCTGAAAGAGGCCTACGACGATCATCGCGGCTACCTACTCATCAAGCGGCATATCGACTTTCAAGAGGCTGAGATCGTCCGCGGCCTGGCCTTCGACTGGATCGGCGTGCAGCACGAAAGCCAGCGGCATTATCCCAAGGGCGGTCTGGCCGCGCATGTCCTGGGCGGCGTGGATTTCTCGGAGACCGGCACCTCGGGCGTGGAGCGCGCTCTCGACGCGGACCTCCACGGCGTGCCCGGCCAGATGCGCCTGCTGACCGACGTCAAGGGCCGCGGCATCGACTCGCAGCTTTCCAGCCCGGCGCGCCCCGGCACTTCCATCACCCTTACCATCGACGAGCGTATCCAGTTTGAGACCGAGCGCGACCTCCAGGCCTCCGTGATTGAGCACCACGCCGCCACCGGCAGCGCCGTCGTGATGAACCCCATGAATGGCGAGGTGCTGGCGATGGCCAGCTATCCCACCTACGATCCCAACCAGCCGCCCCAAGGCGACGACCCCAAGCGCATCAACCACGCGGTGAGCCTGCCCTTCGAGCCGGGGTCGGTCTTCAAGGTGATCACGCTTTCGGCTGCGCTCGAAACCACCAAGCTCAGGCCTGACAGCCCCATCAACTGCCACGGTGGCGTTTTCAAGCTGCCCGGCCGCGTGATCCACGATTCGCACCTGGGCCTCGGGGTGATTCCCATGGCGGACGTGCTGGCGCGATCGAGCAACAGCGGCGCCGTGGAAATCGGCTCGCACGTGGGCGCGGAGAACCTCTACAAATATGTGCGCCGCTTCGGCTTCGGGCAGAAGACCGGCATTGAGCTGAAGGAAGAGAACCGCGGCCGGGTTTGGCCGTTCAACAAATGGCGCAAGACTTCGTGGGCCTCGGTTTCCATGGGCCAGGAGGTGGGCGTCACCACCCTGCAACTGGCGCAGGCCGCCTCGGTGGTGGCCAATGGCGGATTTCTGATCCATCCGCACCTGGTTCTGATGAAAGGCGGCAAGCCGGTTCCGGTGGCGCCGCCCGTGCGGGTGCTGACCCCGGAGAACGCCATCCTGATGCGCACTATGATGGAAGGAGTGGTGGTTCTGCCCTATGGCACCGGCAAACGGGCCCGCCTGGATGGTTATTCGGTTGGCGGCAAGACCGGCTCCGCGCAGATCTTCGATACCCTTACCAAGCACTACACGCATTCCTATAACGGCACATTCATGGGATTCGCTCCGCTGACAAATCCGGCGCTGGTGGTGGTGGTGACGCTCAACGGGACCCACGGCGAAGGCGGCTTCGGCGGCGTGGTGGCGGCGCCTGTGTTTCATGACGTGGCCACCGAAGCACTGCGGGTGATGGAAGTTCCCCGCGACCTGCCCGATGCGAAGCCGGCTACCGAGGTGACCACCGCCGATAACGCGGACGACGACCTGGCGGACGCCGACCAGTCCGATGCGGACAATATTCTGTTGGCCGCCGCCGACGAGGCCGACGTCCCCGAAACGCTGCTGGCCGGCCCTCCCGGTCCCACCGTCCCCAACTTCCGGGGCATGAACATGCGGGCCGTGCTGGCCGAGGCCGCCCAAAAGGGTCTCACCATTCTTCCCACCGGCAGCGGAATCGCACGCCTGCAATATCCGCCGCCGGGAACCCTGCTGCACGAGGGAGAACGCATTCGCGTCCAATTTGTGCGATGAACCTCGGCCAGATATTCGCGGGCATTGCGCTGCCCCAGGCACTGGCGCCGGCCCTGGCCGCCGTGGAAGTGAACGGACTGGATTACGATTCCCGCCGCGTGGATCCCGGGTTTCTGTTCTTCGCATTTCCGGGCGCGCGCACGGACGGCCGGCGGTTTGTGCAGGACGCCCTGACGCGCGGAGCGGTGGCCATCGCCAGCGAATTTGAGCCGCACGAAGAGAGCCTGGCGGCGCGCTGGGTGCGCCTGGCGCATGGCCGGCAGGCGCTGGCCCTGGCTGCCCGCAACTTCTACGGCAAGCCCGATGAGCGCCTGGGGCTGACGGGCATCACCGGCACCAACGGCAAGACCACCACTGCCTACCTGCTGGATTCGGTGCTGCGCACGGCCGGCGCCACCACCGGGCTGATCGGAACCATTGAATATCACCTGGGGGGGCAGGTGCTTCCGGCGGTTAATACCACGCCCGAGTCGCTCGACCTGGTGCGCCTGTTTGCGTCGCTGGAGCAGGCCGGCGGCACTCACGTTACCATGGAAGTATCGTCGCACGCGCTCGCCCTGGGCCGCGTTTACGGGCTGCATTTCCACACCGCGGTATTCACCAATCTCACGCGCGACCACCTGGATTTTCACGGCACCATGGACGCTTATTTCGCGGCCAAAGCCCAGCTCTTCGCCGGCGCCGGCGCGCCCGCACCGCAGTTCGCGGTGGTCAACCGCGATGACGAATACGCCCGCCGCCTGCCGCTCCATCCCTCCACCAAAGTCTTCTGGTACGGCTGGGGGCAGGAGGCCGACTTGCGCCCGCGCAACGTCTCCACCAGTTTCGAAGGCCTGCGCTTTGAGGTGCAGTTCGGCAAGCTGCGGTTCCCAGTGGAATCGCCGCTGATCGGGCGCATCAACGTGTATAACATACTGGCCGCCTGCGGCGCGGCGCTATCTTACGGCATTCCTCCGGAGACCGTGGCGCGCGGGATTGCCGCCCTGCCTGCGGTTCCCGGCCGCTTCGAGCGCGTGGATGAAGGGCAGCCGTTCGTGGTGGTGGTGGATTACGCGCACACCGACGACGCCTTGCGCAACACCATCGCGGTGGCGCGCGCGCTCAACCCCAAGCGCGTGATCACCCTGTTCGGCTGCGGCGGCGACCGCGACCGCACCAAGCGCCCGCTGATGGGGCGCGCGGCGGCGGAGGGCAGCGACCTGGTGGTGCTCACCAGCGACAATCCACGCTCGGAAGATCCACTGGCGATTATGAATGATGCGCTGGTGGGCATCCGCCGCGTGGATGTGCCGCACATTGTGGAGCCCGACCGCGCCACGGCAATCGCCCGCGCCATTCAGCAGGCGCACGAAGGCGACATCGTCATCCTGGCCGGCAAGGGCCACGAAACCTATCAGGTGCTGAAGGATCAGACCATCCCGTTTGACGACCGGGCGGTGGCACGGGAAGTGCTGAAAGGTTACGGATACCGCAAAAATGACACCGTCTGAGACCGGGATCCCCTTCTACAAATGACCTTCGCACTTCAGGACGTGGCCCGAGCCATCGCCGCCGCGGGCGATCCGCCGGGTATTCAGGTGGCCGGGTGGAGCATCGATTCGCGCTCTCTCAACGCCGACGATGTGTATTTTGCCCTGCGCGGACCCAACCACGACGGGCACGATTTCGTGGACGCGGCGCTCGATCGTGGAGCCGCTGCCGTGGTGGTGGAGCGCAGCCTGGGCGCGCCCAAGGAACTGGTGGTGCCCGATACCCTGCGCGCCCTGCAGGACCTGGGCCGCTGGGCCCGCCGGCGGTGGGGCGGCGCAGTGGTGGGCGTAACCGGCAGCGCCGGCAAGACCACCACCAAGGACGCCATTGCCCACCTGCTCTCGGTGGTCCTCCCGGTGGGCCGCACCGTGGGCAACTTCAATAACCACGTGGGCGTGCCGCTCTCGATTCTGCGCCTGCCCGGCGATTGCCGTGTGGGCGTGCTCGAAATGGGCATGAACCATGCGGGCGAGATCCGCGAGCTGGCCTCCATCGCGCTGCCCGAAATTGGCGTGGTGACCAACGTAGGATATGCGCATGTGGAATTTTTCGATTCCATCGAAGGCGTGGCCGCGGCCAAGCGCGAGCTGATCGAAGCCCTGCCTGGCGACGGCGTGGCGGTGCTCAACGCCGACGACCCGCGGGTGAGCCGCTTCGCCGAGTTCCATCGTGGGCGCACGGTGACCTTCGGCTTCGCGGAGACGGCCACGGTGCGCGCCGAAAACGTGGACCACCGGCCGGACGGCGCGCGCTTCAGCGCCCTGGGCGTAGATTATGAAACCAGCCTCACCGGCCGCCACGCGGTCTCCAATCTGCTGGCGGCCCTTGCGGTGGCCCATGTGTTCGGGATCGCGCCGGAGCGGCTGCACAACGCGGTGCGCACCTTCTCGGCCGGCAAAATGCGCGGCGAACGCATCGAGCACCGCGGCATGGTGGTCTGGAACGACTGCTACAACTCCAACCCGGAGGCCGCCCAATCGATGATCGACGTTTTGGCGCGGACCCCGGCGCGCCGGCGCATCGCGGTGCTGGGAGAGATGCTGGAGCTGGGGCACGCCTCGGAGGAATTGCACCGCAAGCTGGGCCGCTATGCCGCCGCGAACGGCGTGGACCGCCTGGTGGGAGTTCACGGCGCGGCCCACTGGATGACCGAAGAAGCGCTCGCCGCCGGCATGCCCGAAGGCTCGGCGCTGTTCTTCGACGACGCTGCCGCGGCCGGCGAATGGGTCCGCGGCGCGGCCGCACCGGGTGATGCCGTGCTCTTCAAGGGATCGCGCGGAGTGCGCGTGGAACGCGCTTTGGAAAGGTTCCTGAACTAACCTTCATGCTGTATTATTTACTCTACGAGAAGCTGAACCGGTTGGTCGGACCGTTCCGCGTTTTCGGCTACGTCACTTCGCGCACGGCCTTCGCCAGCCTCACGGCGCTGTTTCTGTGCATTGTGCTGGGGCCGTGGCTGATCCAGAAACTGCGCGAGTTTCAGATCGGCCAATACATCCGCGAGGAGGGGCCAAAGTCGCACCAGAAGAAGGCCGGCACGCCCACCATGGGCGGCATCCTCATCATCATTTCGATCGTCATCCCCACGGTGCTGTGGGCCGACCTGCGCAATCCTTATATGTGGACCGCGGTGGCCGCGCTCATCGGCTATGGCTGGATCGGATTCCTGGACGATTACGCCAAGGTCACCAAGCGGCGCAACCTGGGCCTCACCGGACGCCGTAAGCTGATCTACCAGTTCGCCCTCGGTTTTGCGTTCACCGCTTTTCTGCTGGTGCTGCGGTCTTATGGCGATTTTTCCACCGCCATGAACATCCCGTTCCTCAAGCAGTTCAAGCCGTCGCTGCTGATTCAATCGCTTCTGCAGAACCCCTGGACCTACGCGCTGGGCGTGGCGCCGTTTTGCGTTTTCTTCGCCCTGGTGGTGGTCTTCATGTCCAACGCGGTGAACCTGACGGACGGGTTGGACGGCCTGGCCATCGGGCTGATGGTGATTGCCGCAGGCGCGCTGACGGTGCTGACCTACGCCGGAGGCCACGCCACGCTGGCCGAATACCTGCAGCTTGCGCGCAATCCGCGCACCAGCGAGCTGACCATTTTCTGCGGCTCGATGACCGGCGCCAGTCTGGGCTTTCTCTGGTACAACTCCCACCCGGCCGAGATTTTCATGGGCGACGTAGGCGCGCTCGGGCTGGGCGGCGCCATGGCGGTAGTGGCGGTGCTCATCAAGCAGGAGGTGCTGCTGCTGTTCATCGGCGGCATTTTCATTCTGGAGGCGCTGTCGGTGATCCTGCAGGTGGGCAGCTACAAGCTGCGCCACGGCAAACGTATTTTCAAAATGGCCCCGCTGCATCATCACTTCGAAGCGCTGGGCTGGACGGAATCGAAAATCATCGCGCGCTTCTGGATTGCCGGCCTGGTGCTGGCCCTGTTCGCGCTGACCACGCTGAAACTGAGATGAGGATGGCGCAACTGGCTAGCAGCAGTCAAAACCTGGCGCGGAGGCACGGATGAGCCTCCCGCTCCGCGGCGCCAAGGCGTTGGTGGTCGGCATGAAGAAGTCGGGTATGGCCTCGGCGGAACTGCTGGTGCGGCAGGGCGCGGTGGTGCGCGCCACCGACCTCAAGCCGCTGGAGGCGCTGCCCGAGGCCCGCGCACTGATCGAGCGGCTCGGCATCCCCTTCGCCCAGCAAACGCCCGCGGTCTTTGAAGGCTGCGACCTGATCGTGCTATCGCCCGATGTGCCCGCCGATCTC
>DATJRE010000479.1:0-24447 GCA_035505095.1 Bryobacteraceae bacterium
CGGCAGCGGCTCGATGCGGATCTTCACGTGGCCGTACTGGCCATGGCCGCCGGTCTGCTTCACGTGCCGCCCTTCGGCCTCGGCGTTCTTGCGGATGGTTTCGCGATAGGCCACCTGCGGCTTACCCACGTTGGCGCCCACGCCGAACTCGCGCATCATCCGGTCGACAATGATCTCCAGGTGCAGTTCGCCCATCCCCGAAAGAATGGTCTGTCCCGTCTCCGGATCGGTGTTGACCCGGAAAGTAGGATCTTCCTGGGCCAGTTTCTGAATCGCCATGCCCAGCTTTTCCTGGTCGGCCTTGGTCTTGGGCTCCACCGCCAACTGAATCACCGGGGTCGGGAAGGTGATCGATTCCAGCACGATCGGATGCCCGTCGTCGCAGATCGTATCGCCCGTCGAGACCGTCTTCAGCCCCACCGCCGCACAGATATCGCCCGCCAGAATCTCCTGGATCTCTTCGCGCTTGTTGGCGTGCATGCGCAACAGCCGGCCAATCCGCTCCTTGCGCCGCTTGGCCACGTTGTACACCGAATCGCCCGCCCTCAGGGTTCCCGAATACACCCGGAAAAACGCCAGTTGGCCGACATACGGGTCGGTCATGATCTTGAATACCAGCGCCGCAAACGGCTCATCATCGGCTGCCCGCCGGATCAGCTTCACCTCGGGGTCGTCGATGTCCGAACCTTCCACCGGAGGAATGTCCAGCGGCGACGGCAGGTAATCCACCACCGCGTCGAGCATGGTCTGCACGCCCTTGTTCTTGAATGCCGAGCCGCAGATCACCGGAAAAATTTTCAGCGCGATGGTGGCCTTGCGCAGCCCGCCGCGGATTTCGTCGGTGGTAATCGCCTGGCCATCGATGAACTTTTCAAACAACTGATCGTCGAATTCCGAGATGGCCTCGATCATCTTCTCGCGGTATTCGTGCGCTCTTTCGACCAGATCGGCGGGAATCTCCGTGACGTCGTATTCCGAGCCAAGCGTCTCGTCGCGCCACACCACCGCCTTCATCTCGACCAGATCCACTACCCCTTTGAACTGGTCTTCGGCGCCAATCGGCAACTGAATGGGTACCGGACGGCACTTCAGCCGCGTGACAATGGTGTCCACCGAGTGGTAGAAATCCGCTCCGACCCGGTCCATCTTGTTGATGAAACAGATACGCGGAACCGAATATTTATCGGCCTGCCGCCAAACCGTTTCGGACTGCGGCTGCACCCCCGCCACGGCGTCGAACACCGCCACCGCGCCATCCAGCACGCGCAGACTGCGTTCCACCTCGGCCGTAAAATCCACGTGCCCGGGGGTATCGATAATATTAATCTGGATGTCCCGCCACTCGCAGGTAGTGGCAGCCGACGTAATCGTAATGCCGCGCTCCTGCTCCTGCTCCATCCAGTCCATGATGGCGGTGCCCTCATGAACCTCGCCCAGCTTGTGGGTGCGGCCCGTGTAATACAGGATCCGCTCAGTCGTGGTGGTCTTACCGGCATCGATGTGGGCAGCGATGCCGATGTTTCTCATCCTTTCGAGCGGTATAGTTCGTGGCATAAAAACCTAAATCGCTGGCTCTGTATTCACCGCGGAGCCGCAGAGGTCACCGAGAGAACGCGGAGCAACACCCAAGAGATTCTCCTGGTTTTCTCCGCGCTTGCTCTGGGTTCTCAGCGTCTCTGCGGTGAGCATCTGGCCTCTCACCACCGGTAATGCGCGAAAGCCTTATTGGCCTCCGCCATGCGGTGAACATCGTCCCTTTTCTTAATCGCGCCGCCACGCAGATTGGCGGCGTCGTTCAACTCATTGGCCAACTTCTCGGGCATCCCCTTCTCAGGGCGCGTGCGCGCATTGATAATGATCCAGCGGATCGCCAGCGAGGTCCTGCGGTTCTGCGGCACCTCGATGGGCACCTGGTAGTTGGCGCCGCCCACCCGCCGCGTCTTCACTTCCAGCAGCGGCTTGGCATTCTCCACGGCCTTCTTGAAGGCCTTCAGCGGATCGTCGCTGGTGCGATCCCGCAGCTTGTCCATGGCTTCGTAAAAGATGCCCTGGGCCACGGTCTTCTTGCCCTGCCACATCATCGAATTCACGAATTTCTCGACGAGCGTGGAGTTATAAACCGGATCCGGCACGACTTCGCGAACAACGGCTCTTCTTCTGCGTGGCATACGTTCCTACGATTTCGGCCTCTTGGCCCCGTATTTCGACCGTCCCTGCTTGCGGTTGGCCACTCCGGCGGTATCCAGAGCGCCGCGAATCACGTGGTAGCGCACGCCCGGCAGGTCCTTCACACGGCCCCCGCGAATCAGCACGATGGAGTGCTCCTGCAGGTTGTGGCCAACCCCCGGAATATAGGTGGTGACCTCGATTCCGTTGGTCAGGCGCACACGTGCCACTTTCCGCAAGGCCGAATTCGGCTTCTTGGGAGTGGAAGTGTACACACGCGTACAAACTCCGCGCTTCTGCGGGCAACTGTTCAGCGCCGGGCTGGACGTCTTCCACCGCGGCGGTTTCCGCCCTCTTCGCACAAGTTGGTTAAACGTCGGCACGAATTTCCTCTTCGCGATTGAAAATCTAAAGTGGAGCTTCCCACTAAACCACCGGCCCCCCGCACAGGGGTTCCGGAAATAAACTCAGATTCGAACAGCGAGGATTCCCTTTTCGGACAGGCCCATGTTCCGAGCGGGGTAACCGGCGGAACCTCGGGGCCTCACCCTTGGACGGACCCGTCTACACACGGGTGGTAGCCGAAGGGCAGAAAGCTTCTTCTCGCGAAACTCTTCAATCATACCTGAATCGCCGCGGAGTGTGCAACTGCCGTTACAAACGGTTACAACCCGGCCCTGCCGCTCCGTGCGAACGCCGCTGGAAATCGCCGCCTCCAATGCTATACTCCGCTAATGCCGCCCATCGACAGCCTTCCGCCCGGTTCCTTCTGCTGGATTGAACTCGCCACTGTCGACCAAACCGCCGCCAAACAGTTCTACTCCTCGCTGTTCGGCTGGTCCTTCGTCGATTCGCCCATGGGACCCGACGAGATCTACACCATGTTCAAGCTCCAGGGGCGCGATGCAGGCGCGGCGTACACCCTCAACCAAGCCATGCGCGAGCAGGGAGTGCCTCCCAACTGGTCCCTTTATGTTTCTTCGGAAAGCGCCGACGACACCGTCCAGGCCGCCCTCGATGCCGGCGGACGCGCCATCGCCGGCCCCTTCGACGTCAGCGACTATGGCCGCATGGCCGTGCTCCAGGACCCCACCGGCGTCATGATCAGCGTCTGGCAGCCCATGCGGCATGCCGGGTTCGGCATCTCCGGCGATCCCGGTACGCTCTGCTGGGCCGACCTCAGCACCCCCGATCCGGACGCCGCCACCAATTTCTACAACGCCGCCTTCGGCTGGAGCTTCGAGATGGGCCAGGATGGCAGCGACTACCTGCACATCAAGAATGGCGACACCTTCATTGGCGGTGTCCCGCCCGCCGGGATGCGCAGCCCCGGCGCTCCCCCTCATTGGCTCATCTATATGCTGGTGGCCGATTGCGATCAATCCGCCGCCCAAGCGAAACAGTTGGGCGCCCGCCTCTATTTGGAACCAATGACCATGGAGAACGTGGGGCGCATGGCCGTAGTGGCCGACCCGCAGGGCGCGGTCTTCGCCCTCTTCCAGCCGGCCCCGCGCCCGTAAGGTTCTTATGAAACGTCTGCAACGCTCCGTCCCGTTCCTGCTCATGGCAGGAATCGCCCTGGGAACCCTCCTGGCCGCCGATTTCGCCGCCGAGGGCAACCTCTGGTGGGCCCACATCCAATATCTCGCCAGCGACAAACTGGAAGGCCGCAACACCGGCAGCGAAGGCTATCGTCAGGCCGTCGAATACGTCTCCACGCAATTCGAACGCGATGGCTTGCAGCCCGCCGGCACCTCCGGCTATCAGCAGCCCGTGAAATTCGAGACCCGCGAGCTGGTCACCGAATCCTCCAGCCTGGCTCTGGTCCACGGCGACGAGGTCGAGCCGCTCACCCTCGGCGCCGACGCCGGCCTGAGCGCCCGCGCCCGCCTCGCCCCGGCCCTGGAAGCGCCCATGGTCTTCGTCGGCTACGGGCTGCAAATTCCTGAAGCCCATTACGACGAGCTGGCTGGAATCAACCTGCAAGGCAAAATCGCGGTTTACGTGAATGCCGCCGGTCCCGTCAAAGCCGATGGCAATCTCACCTCGCATTATTCCTCGGGCGTTGAACGGTGGGCCACCCTCCACCGCGCCGGCGCCGTGGGCTTCGCCAGCATTCAGAATCCGCGCGTCCAGGCCGTCACCCCCAATCCAGCCGAGGTCGGCCGCGGCAACGGCCGTTCTTCGCCATCCTCCAATCCCGCCGATGCCGGAAACGCCCGCGGCCGTGGGCGCGGCAACGGGGCCGGCCGGGGCGCCGGAGGCGGCGGACGAGGTCCCACCGTGGTGCTCGCCGATCCCTCGCTCCAGGAAAATGAAGGCCAGTCCGTAGCGCTTACGATGACCCGCCGGGGCGCCGACAAATTCTTCGCCCATTCCGGCCATACCTACGAGGAAATCATGGCTCTGGCGCGCGAAAATCGCCCCCTCCCGAAATTCGACATGAACGTCTCCCTGCGCATGCAGGCCGTCGTGAAGCGCGACTCGCTGGAAGCCTCCAACGTGGCGGGCGTGCTGCCTGGCTCCGACCCCCAGCTCAAAAGCGAGTACGTCATTTTCTCCGCCCACCTCGACCACCTGGGACCCGGCCGCCCCGGCGCCATGGATAACGCCTCCGGAGTAGCGTCCGTCCTCGAAGTGGCCCGCCTGATGAAGGAAACCGCCGCCAAACCCAAGCGTTCGATTCTGTTTCTCACGGTCACCGGCGAAGAGAAAGGCGAGCTGGGTTCGCGCTATTTCGCGGCCCACCCCACCGTGCCGTTCCGCGCGATCGTCGCCGATATCAACCTCGATATGTTCCTGCCGCTTTACCCGCTCAAGGTCCTCGAAGTCCAAGGTCTGGCCGAATCCACCCTCGGCCCGCAGGCCAAGGCCGCTGCCGCCGAATTGGGTGTCGGCGTCCAGACCGACCGCGAGCCTGAACAGAACCGCTTCATCCGCAGCGATCAGTACAGTTTCATCCGCCGTGGCGTGCCCGCCCTGGCCTTCAAGTTCGGCTACGAATTCGGGTCGCCGGAAGAAAAGATCCGCCAGGCCTGGGTGCGCGAGCGCTACCACAAGGCCGGCGACAACCTCGACCAGCCCGTGGACAAGGAATCCGCCGCCCGCTTCGACCGCATCATCATGAACCTGCTGGAACGCGTGGCGGACGACCCCGCCCGGCCCCAGTGGAACTCCGACAGCTTCTTCAAGCGCTTCGCCCGCTAAGCGCGTGCCCGAGGCCGGGAAGAACGATGGCTCTGAATCCGGCCCGCCTCGCCCGGTGCCGCGGGCCGTTTCCCCAAGCGCTTCGCCACCACCGATAGCCCGGAAGAACTATCGCGGCCCGGCAGGTTGCCTCGTCTATCCTGGTAAATGGCCGATCGGCATAGGAGTATCCGCATAACCCTGTCTTGCAGCGCCCTGCTGGTGTGCGGGGCGGTTGCCGCAGTGGCGCAAAGCGCGCCCGCTCCCTCCATGGCGGCCGCCCGGCCCATGGATCTCAGCCAGACCAGCTATGAACTGAACAAGGGAGAGCCGGTGCTGGTCTCCGCGCCTGCCGAGACGCTCAACTTCCTCTACACCGCCAAGTCCCGCAGCATTACCGCGGCCGGCGCCGCCGCACCCGGCCTCGTCATCGGCCCGAACCGCGCCGGCCAAATGGTCCTGGCGGCCTCCCTCCGCACCAAGCCCGGCCAGTATAACGTCGTGGTCTCCGCCACCGCCGCGGATGGCGAGGTCCGCCAAGCCGCCCTCTCCGTCGTCGTCCATCCCCTCCAGCAGGTGCCCACCGGCTCGTCCCGCGTTCCCGTCGTGCTGCTCAACGGATGGGAGACCGGCATCACCGACTCGTGCCCCATCTCCACCAGTTCTTCCGAGACTTTCGGCAATCTCGCCCCCTACCTGGTGTCCGATGGCGTTCCCATCGTCTACCTGTTCGATAACTGCGTGGAAGGCGCCAATCAGTTGGTCGAGACCCTGGGCAACGACCTCGGCGCCTTCCTCAATTCCATCCAATACACCAATGGCGTCCAAGTCCCCCAAGTCGACCTGGTGGGTTTCAGCCTGGGTGGCTTGATTGCCCGTGCCTACCTGGCCGGTCTCCAGCCCAATGAGACCCTCCTGCCGCCTTTCCCCACACTGGTCCACAAGCTGGTCCTGATCGCTTCCCCCAATTTCGGCTCGTTTCTGGCAGGTAATTACACTACCGTCATCTCGCTCGGCACGCAGGACGCCGAGTTGATTCCCGGCAGCGCCCTGCAATGGAACCTGGCCACCTGGAACCAGCACAGCGACGACCTCCGCGGCGTCAGCACCATCGCCGTGGTCGGCAATGCCGGCGAGTATGAGCCCAATCTGAGCTCCGGCGTCGTCACCGACTCCTCCAGCGATGGCATCGTATCCGAAACCAGCGCCGCGCTCGGCTTCGCCTATGGCGCATCCGCCAGTTCCACCCGCGTCGTGCCCTATTGCCACGTCGATCCCAGCGCCTTCACCACCCAGGTCTTCGGATCGTACCTGTGCAACGCGCCCGGAATCGCCAACGTCACCAGCACCTCCCAGGAAACCGGCCAGATCGTGCGCTCTTTCCTGGCCGACAATACAACTTGGCAGTCTATCGGATCCGCTCCCTCGTCGGACCCCTATTTGTCGCAGTACGGAGGGTTGTACTTCGGACTCTTGAACGCCGCAGGCAGCTATGTGTCAGATCTCAGCCAAGTCACTTGGGGAACCGTGCCAATGCAGAACGGCGGCGATACGAACACCATATACTATTTCGACTTGCTCAAAGGGACCGGCACCTTCCAATGGACCAGCCAGTCGCTTGGCACGGGTCAGGGTTGCACGCAGACAGCGGCGGCTGGCTATACTTTGGCGGTGCGCTGTAAGGAAGGCGCGGCCATCATCTCCGTCGGTCCGCTCCTCAGCACGGCAGCCGGACGCGTGGTCACCGCCGGCGGCAACATCACCATCAGCGGCAACAACTTCGGCTCACTGTGCAGCGGCTGCAAAGTAGTCGCCACCCCGGCCGGCTCTTCCACCGGCCAGAACCTGCAAATCGCCTCCTGGGGGAACACCTCCATCACCGCAGCCCTTCCCTCCAGCATGACCGGCCTCCAATCCCTGACCGTGATCGCCGCCGGCGGCACCGACTCCATCGCCATCATCGCCGCCGCGGCCAACCCCGCCACCATCGCCGTCTCGCCCGCCAGCCTGACCTTCAGCTACACCTCGGGCGGCGCCGCTCCCTCGGCGCAATCCGTCCAGGTCACCAATACCGGCGGTGGCTCGCTGGCCTGGACAGCCACCGCCAGCGCGTCCTGGCTCAGCGTAACGCCCTCCTCCGGCACCGCCCCTTCCACGCTTTCCATCTCCATCGTGCCGGCTAATCTGAGCGCCACCGGCGGCACCTACAACGGCAGCATTCAGATCTCGTCATCGGGCGCCTCCAATACTCCGCTTGCCATCGCCGTCAGCCTCACCGTCACCGTGCCCGCCCCGGCGCTGTCCGTATCCCCCGCCTCGCTCTCCTTCAGTTTCACTAACGGCGGATCCGTCCCGGCCGCGCACAACATCTCCATCGCCAATGCCGGCGGTGGATCGTTCACCTGGACGGCCTCCGCCAGCGTCTATTGGCTCTCCGTTTCGCCCGCCTCCGGCAGCGTTCCGGGCACCCTCTCCGTCGCGCTGAACCCCGCCAATCTGGCCGCCGGAACTTACAACACCACCGTGCAGATTACCGCCGCGGGCGCCGCCGGCAGCCCCGCGTCCATCCCCGTTACCCTGGTGGTACAAGGCACCCCCGCCGCCCCGGCCGTCACCGCCGTCACCAACGCCGGAAGCTACCAGCCCGGCGGCGCCCCGGCCACATGGCTGGCCATCTTCGGCGCCAATCTCTCCACCGTCACTTACTCCTGGCAGAATTCCGATTTCGTGAACGGCCAACTGCCCACCTCGCTCCAAGGTGTCTCGGTCATTATCGACGGCAAGGCCGGCTACATCTCCTACCTCAGCCCCACGCAAATCAACGTCCTGGCTCCCGACGATTCGGCTACCGGCCCGGTGGCAATCCAGGTCACCACCGCCGGCCAGGGCAGCAACGTCCTGACCATCCAGGAGAGCCAATTCTCCCCGGCGCTTTTCACCATCGATAATGGCAAATACGTGGCCGCCCTCAGCCTGAGCTACGTTCTGGTGGGCAGCCCTGGCCTGCTTCCCGGGGTCACCTCGCAACCGGCCCAACCCGGCGAAACCATCGCCATCTACGCCACCGGCTTCGGCCCCACCAACCCGCCGTTGCCCACTGCCCAGTTAGTCACCACGCCCTCGGTGCTCGCCAACCCCGTTCAAGTAACTATCGGCGGCATGGCGGCTACGGTCACCTACGCCGGACTGGTGGGCCCAGGCCTCTACCAGTTGAACGTGACGGTCCCCAACTTGCCCAACGGGGATGCCGCCGTGCTGGCCACCATCGGAGGCGTCTCCAGCCAGTCGGGCGTGTCTGTCACCATTCAGCAGTAGGCAATCTAGCGCGCCCCGCCCGCGCTACCGCCGCTGCGGGCTCGCATAGCACGCCCAGCATCACCCACACCTCTGGATTCACCGGTGGCTCGCCGGCTGACTCTCACCGCGGATGCCGCGCGCCGCCACCCGTTCGGGACGGCAATCCGATGTCGGCGGCCAACTCAACGCGCTGATCCTGGCCCAGGATACCCCCGAGCCGGCGGCCTTCGTGCGTACTAGCGGGCGTCGTCGCGCTGCTCATCCGGACCAAGCTTCGGGCCGTCCGACGCTGCCCCGCGATCACTTGACGCGCTTCACGTCGACTTTGGCCTTGGCGCTCTCCCCGTCCCGCGACATGCTCGCTTCGCCCGTAATGCGGTCCTCTGCCAGCACCAGGTCCAGCTTAATCGTCTGCCCTTCCCGGTCGGCCACAATCGTGATCTTGTCGCCTTCGATCTTGCCCGTGACCGGAACCTGTTGATCCTCGTTCGGCCCCACCGTCCCTGTGATCTCGCTGCCCTTTTGCTCGAACACAAAATAGGCCGTATCTTCCTTCGTCGCGCCGTCCGGGCCGGTGATGTTAAAGCTCCCCGACCATTTCCCGGTAACACTTGTATCGGCGGCGGCGGTAAACGCCAAGGCGGCCAGCAGCAGCGCGCCCAGCAGAATTCTCATGCGGTTCTCCTTCGAGGACATCGACGGAAACCCTGCCGGAAAGTTCCATACGTTTTGCCGTCACTCCAGAGCCCAGTATCCCTCCCGCGTTTTCACCGCCAGTTCCGGCCGGTCCTTCACCTCCACCCGGATCGAGTGATAGCGCCCCGCTTCGCCGCCCTTCGGCTGGAACGTCAGAATGTACTGCCGGTGTACTTCCGCTCCCACCAGTTGAATAGCCTGCTCCAGCCCGTTCTTCTTCAGAAAGCCCAGCGTTCGCCCGCCCGTCAGCGAAGTGAACAGGCTCGCCAGGTCCGGTTGGTGCATGTGCGCCAACTCCCCGAGGGCGTACATCAATCCTCCCGGCCCCAGGTCGGGCGGCACCGGCGTATCGTCCGGCCCCGGGCAGCCGAAGCATTGCGAGCGCTCGATCCGTTGCGCCTCCGGCTTCAGATCCTCCGCCGTCTTGGGCCGCACGGTAAACGGCTCCAGAAATGGCGAATACGTCAGCCAATACACCGCCACATTCAGCCGCTCGATCTGCTCTACCACCTCCGGCAGCTTCGCCATGCTGGAGCGGTCGCGCTTCTCCGCAATCATCAGGACGATCCGCCGCCGTGAAGGCGGCCGCTTTGCCAACATCCCCACCGCCTCCCGCAGCGCGTCCAGCGTATGCGCGCCGCCGCCCTCCATGCGCAGCATGCGCAACGCATGAATCACCTTGTCCGCGCTGCCGGTGAAATCCTGGTGCACCTTCACCGCGTCGGCAAACGAAATCACCGCCGTCTCGCCCGCATCCGCCGCCAGTAATTCCGTAAACAGAATCCCGCTGCCGCCCAGCTTATCGATCACCGCCCCCGAGTTCGCCCCCGTTTCCACCGCTACCACCAGCGAGATCGGATACGTCATCCAGTCCATCTGTATCGCCTGCCGCACATTGTTGTCGTAGAGAACCAGGTCCCCGGCCGAGAGGCCATCCACATAGTGTCCTTTGGAATCGGTCACCGTGGTTGGCGCAACCACCAGCGGAACGGTGCTTCGGAACTGCGCCCAACCCGCCGAAGCAAGCAGCATCATCGCGGCAGCCGTACGCATTGCGGAACGCCGTGCAGTTCTGCTTCCAACTATGGCGGGTGCTCCCGCTCACAAGCCGAAGCACAGGATATTCGGCCCCGCCGCCACGGCCACGTATTGCTTGCCCTGGTACGCGAAGGTCATCGGCGACGCCTTCATCCGCGCATTGGTCTCGAAGCGCCACAGGCTCTTCCCGTCGTGCGCGTCCACCGCCTCAAAGCCTCCATTGGGATTCCCATAGAACACCAGCCCGCCCGCCGTCGCCAGCACACCCGACCACGTTTTCGCCCGCGCCGCCCCCGGCTGCGCCGCCTCCCAGACCGTCTCCCCGGTCTCAATATTCAGGGCCCGCAGAAACCGCTGCCCGGTCTGGTCCGGGTACCCCATGCGGTTCCCCGTGCACTCCTCCAGCGCCAGAAAGTAGAACAGCCGCGTCACCGGACTGTACGCCGCCGAACTCCAGTTGGCCGCATCGTCCGGGCAACCCTTCGGATCGACCACCAGAGGCCGCCCATCCGCCCCAATCCCGCTCGCCCAATCCACTCTCCGCAGAAACGGCCGCGCCAGCAGCAGCTCTCCGTCAGTTCGGTCCAAGACATAAAAGAAGCCATTCCGGTCCGCGTGCAGCAGCAGCTTCCGCGGCTTCCCCCGATAAGTCGCATCCACCAGCACCGGCGGCTCTGTCGCGTCGCGGTCTTTCAGGTCGTGGGGCGTGAACTGGTAATGCCATTTCACCTCGCCGGTGTGCGGATTCAGCGCCAGAATGCAGTCCGTGAACAGATTGTCCCCGCCCCGGTCGCGGTCGTCGCCATCCGGAAACGGATTCCCGGTCGGCCAGTACAGCGTGTCCGTGCTTTCGTCATACGACCCCGTTAGCCACGTCGACCCGCCGCCCCGCGCCGGCTCGCTACCCTGCCAGGTCTCCGACCCCGCCTCGCCCTTCCGCGGCACCGTCCAGCGCCGCCACAGCAGTTCCCCGGTCTCCGCCCGGTAGCAGGCAATAAATCCCCGGATCCCTTCGTCCGCCCCCGCCACCCCCGCAATCACCGTGTCCCCCACCACCAGCGGCGCCATAGTGCCGCCATAATGCATCGGCTCTTCCGGCATGGCCTTGTCCCACACCAGTTCGCCCGTCGCGCGGTCCAGCGCCAGCAGGTGCGCGTTATCGGTCTCGAAAAAAACCTTGCCCTCCCGCACGGCCACCCCGCGATTGGTCCCCAGGGAAGCGTCTCCGTCGAGCCCGCGCGTCTGCGGCCGCGAGTATTGCCAGATGGGGCTCCCCGTCAGCGCATCCAGGGCATACACCTGGTTCGGCCCGGTCACATAAAGCACGCCCCCCGCGGCGAGCGGCGTCACTTCCAGCCCGTAGTAGGGAATCGGAAAGACCCACCGCAGCCGCAGGCCGCCCACGTTGCGTGTATCGATCTGGTGCAGCGCGCTGTACCGGTTGGCCGTCGCCTGTCCGTTATACGTCAGCCAGTCGCCCGGTTCCGGCCTTCCCCACGTCACCCGTTTCCCGGCCGCCGCCCGGACCGTCACTCCGGTATTCAAAGTCCGGACATATTCCGCCACCGCATCCAGTTCGTCCGCCGGCAAATCGAACCCCGGCATTCCACCACCCGGTACGCCACGCTGGACAACCGCCCGCACCCCTTCCTTCCCCAGCCCGATCACCCGCGGATTCCCATCCAGTCCCGGCCCCTTCCCGGTCCCGCGCGCGTCCGCGCCATGGCACCCCGCGCAGTGCTCGCGAAACACCTTCCGTCCATCCGCCGCTCGCCCGCTCCCCGCCCAAAGCAGCAGCAATATCAATCCGCGTGCCGTCAAGTCCCCAGCCACCGTGCGAGTATACACCCACCGCTGAAACCGCGGATCGCACGCGCGTCATAGCTGCGGGTGCCAGCGCGCTTGCAGCTTCACCCTGAGCGTGCGGGCGGCAACGGGAAGATGCGGACCGCGCATCCGGCAACGGTCACGCCGTGAGGAATCGTCGCGGCGGCTGGCTGGTGCTCTTGGGCCGGCTCTTGGCCGCGGCGGCAGCGCGTTGCAGACGCATCGCCGGGTTCAGGAGCCTGCCCACAATCTCATGCCGCATGGCCTTCCGCTCCACGAAATCCGCGCCCAGCGCGGTGAGGGCATAATCCGAATTATCCGCCACGGTGACAAAGTCTTTCGCGCGCAGATACCACAAAGTGAAGCTCAGGTATTCGCGAGGGAATCCCATGTCGCGCTCCAGGTCCAGCAACGAGATTCCGGGAGCGTCCGGGGTGGTCTGCCGTTTGTGGTACAAGAGACACAGCACACCCAGACGCCGGTTGGTCTCCGCCTCCACCCCCGTCACAAAGTCCTTCAATCCGAAAATGGGCTTTGGTCCGCTCTCCCGTTTCTTCTCAAGGATGGCATCGTATTCCCCGCGGCGCTCCGGATCGGAAAGCACGGCGTAGGCGCGCTTCATACGCAGGAACTGCTCCACGTCGCCGGTTTCGGGATTGTCGGGATGAAACCGCATCGCCATAATCCGGAACACGCGATGAATGGTCTGGAGGTCGGCCTTATTGCTGATCTGAAGCGTCTCGTAGTGGTCGGGTTCGCTGTCGGAAGGTCTGGGCGCCGGCGGTCTTTCCGCTTCCTTCGCCTCGCGGACTTCCAGGCCGATGCGGAACTTCGCGCCCTTCCGCGTGGAATGGACCACCTCACACGAAGCCTCGAACGAACCGTCGCGCGCCTGCACGAAGACAATCGAGCCGGCCTTCAATTCGGTGGGACATTCGATTCCAACCCCGGAGGAGGAAATATCCAGGCCGCTGCCTTCGGCGGAGTACGTGTTGGAATTCATGCCTCGCCAGGTTATCGAATAGTGCCCGCTCTTGGGCTGTCTCGGCTCCAACCGTGCTTCTTCCATACACGCTCCTTCCGCTTCCCGGCGCCCGCTTCCGCGCGGGCGCCCCACGGGAACACCCGAAGCATAAGCCGGGCGCCGGTTTCGGTACAAGATCCCGAGAGTTGGCAGCGGCACATTAACGATCGCTAGGTCCGTGCGGAAACTTCCGCTGGGCCGCGCGGCATGGGCCGCTCTCCGACGCCGCAGGTCGCGATCCCCGAGCTTTGCTGGCAACATGCCCTTTGCCGCCGTCGCGGAGCCTCTGTCGGGACCCGTGCCTTTTCCAGTTAGACGACAGCCTGATCCTTAAACGGGTCGTACACATCCTTACCCGCTGTTCCGCGAGAACTTCCGGCAGCCGTTTGTAACAGTGCGGCGACTCCTCCACGCCGCCCCCGCGCAGCTCAACCCGCGCCTCGCTCACCCAGTGGTCCATCATTTCCTGGGTGACCTTCGGGGGCCGGCCCAAAGGCTCGGTCTTGCACTGCTTCGACTTGGAGCGAGTAACCGGATTCGAACCGGTGTCCGGACCATGGCGCGGTCCAATCCTAGCCGATCCTAGCCGCTAGACGATACCCGCCCATTGCGAGTGGCCCTCGCCAGGTAACGGCGTACTTAGTAGGCGGTAAACCACCACTCGCTGATTATCAAAGAACACACATCGACGGCAGCGCACGGACGGTTAGATCCTTTCAGCCCTATGCGCTCTTACCCGGTCTTTCGATCGGGCCCGTAATGAGAATTCCAATAACTATCTCACACGGGGCTATGCACCTTCCGGCACATTCAGGGTATCGACGCACGCGGGTTTGGTTCCCTGCGGCGCCAAAAGCAAGAGCTTCGTGCGACGAATTGCGAGGAATGTGAGTGGCGGAGGGCGGAGGAGTCGAACCTCCATCCGGGTCATTCCCGGCGCGCTGGTTTTCGGGACCAGAAAGCGTTGCCGTCGCTTCGCGCCCTCCGATGGAGTGGGAGCCGGGACTCGAACCCGGTAAGAACTGTTTTGCGGACAGCCGCCTCGTCCACTTCGGCATTTCCCACATGGCACACCCGCGAGGAATTGAACCCCGAATCGCAGTTTTGGAGGCTGCTACCGTCACCGTCCGGTCGGGTGCCTGACTCGGCATTGCCGAGTAATACTCCCGGCAGGATTCGAACCTGCATGTTGACGCTCGTTTTGAGCGAGCCGCGTCTGTCTGTTCCGCCACGGGAGTGTAAGTTGGTGGGCCGGGGGAGACTCGAACTCCCATGCGCTGAGGCGTCTGGTTCTGAGCGAGGTGTGTCTGCCAGATTCCACCACCGGCCCGTGTCCAGGGGCGGGCCGCAAGCCAGCGGGCACCATCACCTGAACATCCTGCTGCGCGCGGCAGGACGAGCCGCCGGGTTACGTCCCAGCCAGCTTCCTTGCTAACTCGCGCGCATAAGCCTTAGACTGTCAAAGAACCTGGCGGAGAGCCGGGGACTCGAACCCCGATGTGCCGAAGCAACGGAATCTTAGCGGGATTCCGGGCTACCGATTGCCCATGCTCTCCGCAGCGCTAAGAAGCCGCGATCAATACCACAGCAAAGATGATAAGGGTTGACTGGACAGGCAGGTACAACTTAGCGAGTTACAGAGTCGCTTGGTTGCGGTGTCCATAACTCAACACTAACAGATCCCGGCGATCTTGTCTAGTGCTTCGAAGACGCCCCCAAGCCAACTAAGCGGCGCTTCTTTTCAATCGCGGTAGCGCCATCAGCACGGCGCCATAAACCAGCAGTGAGAGGAACAGCGCGCCTTTGTGCCCCTGGTGCAGGTCCTCCACCAGCAAACGGTACCCGGCCAGAAGCATGGCGGGATAGATCAAGCGGGCCAGCTCTGCGCGGTTCCAGCGCGGGGCGGCGAAAGCCAGCAACAACGAGAGGCCGGCCAGCACACCAGTCCGCACGGTGGCGCAGTATGCGTGAGTGGCCTCCGCGCCAAAGACCAGGTGATAAGCTCCCGTCAGGGCGCCCGCCACCACCCCTGCCGCCATCCAGGCGCAACTGGCAGCCACCGTAATGCGCACGGCCTCCGCGTTCCACGAAGCTCTGCCGTCATACGACGCTACCAGGGCGTAGGCGGCCACTGCAGCCGCCAGACCGCTCCACAGGACCACCTGCTGCCCGCCCGGCCAGAGACTGGCGCCCAACAATAGCCCCGCCGTCTCGCCGAACGCGCCCGACCCCGCCAACGCCAGCAACAGGTAGATCGCGCCATGCGCTTGCAGCGTCAACCGTCCAAATGAGCCACCCGCCCAGATACAGGCGACCGCCAGCGCCTCCCACAGCCAGGCCGCCGCCGGGCCGGAGAGCAGGATGCGGCTGCCTGCCAGCGCCAGCAGAATGCCGAAGGTCGAATAGGTGTAGAAATTGCGGCTTGCGGCGCCCCGCCGTTCCATCATCATAAACGACACCAGGTAGCAGGCCGCCGCGCAAGCCAGCATAACCGCGGCCGGCATCACCGCTGTACCCGCCGGAGCCAACCGCAAGCTGCCGCCCAGGCCAATGGCGAATGCCACGGCGCACTGGGCGGTCTCAAAGCTGGTGAACGAAAAACCGCGGAGCAGCGTCCGGATGATGGTGCTCGCCAGGTAAATGCCCAGCAGGGCCACCTGGGCCGTGAGCAGCCAGCCGTGCGGAATGGCCGCGTAGCCTTCCGGTAAGCCGCGATCGTTGGTCACCAGCCAGGTGGCCAGCAGCACCGCAAGGTCTGCCGCGGTGGCCCCCAGCCAGCGTTCGCTGAGCCAATGCTGCAGGCATGCCGAGGCTTCAATGGCCGCGGCGATCGCCAGAAAGAGGAAGGTAAACGGCAGCACGTCGCGGGTAGCCAGCAGCAGGGCGGCGGCGGTTGCCAGGGCGGCCAGCGTGGCGAAAGTTGAGACGATCAACTGGCTCTTGCGCCAGGAAATCACCATGCCAAACACCGCGAACACCAGCAGGATGGCCGCCGCCGTCCACGTTCCGATGGCGTGGAAACGCGCCGTCGCCTCCCACAGCAGCGGCGCCAGCACCAGCACTGCCGTCAGACTGTCGAAGGCGGTCTTCAGCCGCTCATCGGCCGCGCGCCGAGCCGCCCAACCCAGCCACAGCAGGGCATAGACGACCCCGGCGGCGGTTCCGGCCGTCGCGGGCAGGCTCCCCGATTCGGTCAGCGCCCGCAGCAGGTACGCGCCGGCCAGCCCCAGCAGCGCCCGCCCCACCACCGGCAGCATGCCCGGCATCCCCGCCAGCGGATGGTTCTCCGGAATCCCCGCCGCGCCGGGCATCACGCTTGCCTGCGCCGCCGCCGGGGTGCTCAGCCCGGCATGTTCCTCCAGCCACGCCACGCGCCGCGCCAGGTCCTGGACCTCGCGCTCCAGCGCCTCCCAATCCGGTTGCGACACGGCAACCTCCTCAGGCTTCGTGAGCCTTTCCCTCCTGCCAGGGCGGCAGGAGCTTCACCAGCACCAGGAAGATTGCGAAAGGAAGCAGCATCAGCAGGATCGCCGGCACGAGCCCCTCGCGCGTCACCAGTTCCATCTTGTAGCTCGTGTAACCCAGAAAGCTCTTCGAAAACAGTTGCCCGCCGATCACCACGTTCCACCGCATGGCAAAAATGCCGATCAGGGTAAGCCCGCCCGCAGTCATGTACATGGCCTTGCGCCGCCCCTCGGCAATGCGGAACAACTGGGTGCCGGCCAGCAGCGCCAGCGGCACCAGCGTTCCCAGAAAGATCTGCAGGATCACCTGCGAACCCCACAGCCGGGTGTGCACCATGAAGTCCAGGCTGCGGAAGGATTCGTCGGATTCATAGGTGCGGTGGACCAGGTCCAGCATCTCCAGCGTGAAGTCGATGACGAAGGTATAGAAGAGGTAGCGCGCGATGGTGTCCAGACAGCGCATGTCGATAACCGTCTTGCGCAGTTTCATGGAGACCGCGTACAGCACCATCACGGCCGCAATTCCCGAAACCATCGCCGAGAACAGGAACACGATCGGCATCAGCGGCGAAGACCACCACGGATTGGCCTTCACCGACCCGAAGATGAACCCCACGTACCCATGCAGCAGGAACGCCGATGGAATGCCGATGACCGTCACCGCATAGCCCACCTTGTCGTCCACCCGCCGCGCCTCCGGGCTGACGTTGTACGAACCCAGCGTCAGTACCCGGTAAATCCAGCGCTTCAGGCCTTGCGACGAAAGTGCCAGTTGCACAATTTCCGCGCGATACTCCAGCCAGATTTCGAGCAGCAACACCACCGTCAGATACCACAGGTAGACGAACCCGAACATCGCCATGGCCGAGGAGGTATGCGGCGTCAGGTACATCTCAAAGGAGCGCTCGGGATGCCCCAGGTGCAGTTGCAGCGGCAGCGGCGCCACCAGCAGAAAGGCCAGCGCCGTCAGCAGCGCCAGCCGGTAAGTGGGCCGCACGGCATCCACCTTGAACACCCTTTCGAGCGACGCCAGAATGAACGCGCCGGCCACCAGGCCCGTGATGTAGGGATACAGCACGATCAGCACGCTCCATTGCAGCTCCACCTCGTTCGGGTACATGAAACCGTCAACGCCGGGTATCATCATGGCTCCTCCTCAGCGCACCGCGCCATCCAGGTTCTCGTAGTAGACTTTGGCCCGCGTGGCCATGTAAGGCTTCAATACTTCCACTTTGTGAGTCCGCAGAATCTCGTGTACCGGGTCCTTGGGGTTCTTGAAATCCACCAGCAGGCGGGCGCCCGTGGGGCAGTTTTCGCAACACGCCGTGGTCAGCCCCTGGGTAATCCGGTGGTAACACAAGGTGCACTTATCCACGGTGTTCTTGGCGGGGTGCAGATACCGGCAGCCATAGGGACAGGCCTGCACACAGTAGCGGCAGCCCAGGCAGTAAGTCTCATCCACCAACACCACGCCATCCGGGCTCACGAAAGTCGCGCCCACCGGGCACACCTGCACGCACGGCGAATCCGCGCAGTGATTGCATAACTTGGGGACATAGAAGCTTTTCAGGTCCGTGCGCGTCAAGGGCGGAAAGCCGTCCATCGCTCCATTGGGCGATTCCACGCGCGGCGGCTTGTCCTCTTCTTCGATCTGGTAGCGTTCTACCCAGGTACGGAAGTAACCCTCCGGCACGTTGTTCTCCCTGGAACACGCGCGCACGCAGTTCCCGCAGCCGATGCACTGATCGATGTCGATGATCATGCCCCACCAGTGGTCGGCCATCCGGTAGGCGTCGCTGGGAGGGGCGGCGCCGGTGATCTGCTCCAGGGTCGCTCCCACCGAGGCCAGAACCAGGATCTTTCCCCCGATTTGAAATAAGTCGCGCCGGCTGATATCCATGCTCGTCTCCTTCTCTTACAGTTGGGGATTGTGGGGCTTGTGGCAATCGTTGCAGGCCGCGCCGCCGGAGTGGACCGCCGTTTGGACCTGCGGAAAGTCCTTCGGCTTGGCGGCATCCTGCTCGTGGCACCGCCGGCATAAGTCGGCCACCACGGGAAGTTTGGGAACGTACGACGTTGGGTCGCCGGTGTGCTGCGCCAGCGGACCATGACACGCTTCGCAGGCCACGTGGGCGTGTTTGCCGGCGGCGCGCGCCTTGCCTTCGTCCTCGTGGCACATCAGGCAGGTTTCCTGGCCGGCGTAGGCAATGGGATGCTGCCGCACCAGGTCCAGCGCGCCCGGCCGGTAATGCCCATACTGTCCGAAGGCTTTGGGGATGATGGCGCTCCGTACCACCAGGAAGACGGCCAGGGCGGCCAGCAAAACCAGGGCGGGCCGAACCAAATGAGCGGAATCACGGAGCCAGCGTCGCACGCCAACACCACCTTTCCCGGGAGGGCCTTGACCCACCCGGCTACCCAATTTTCGGAGGCAATCCGAGCATTTTTAAGTCCAACAGGTCTTTTACTATTAATTTGCCTAATTCTCCAGTGAACGTGTAGGTCTTTGCGACATTTGACCGCCATGCGATTGGGGCAGTCGGGGCAACTCACCCACCCTCATGCGCGAAAGCCGCCAGCCGCCCCGGCGCCGCGTACGGGGACTCGGGGGGTGCCGTCACTCTTGTGGCAATCGACCCCTGCCGTGGCATCGCCTTTGCCGTGCGAGCCTGAGCCGTTGCGACCAATTTGCAGCTTGCGGCCGGCCGCCGTTACACGTACACCCGCCGCACGCGCGCGCTGATACTGCACAAGATGTTGTATGAAATGGTACCGGCCGTGCGGGCAATCTGCTGCGCGTCCAGGCTGGCCTCTTCCTCTGCGCCCAGCAGCGTCACGTCATCGCCAGGCCCCAACCGGGTGGTGTGGCTGAGGTCGATGGTGGTCAGGTCCATGGAGATGGTCCCCAGAATCGCCGTCAGGCGTCCGGCGGCGATCACCTTCCCACGGTTCGATAACCGGTGAAAGATTCCGTCGGCGTAGCCCGCGCCCAGAATCCCGATGCGCATCGGCCGCGGCGCCCGGAACGTGCCGCCGTAGCCCACCAGGGCGCCCTCGGGAATGTCCTTCACGGCCACCAGCTTGGCCTTCCAGGTGAGCGCCGGCCGCACCTCCAGAAGCTGCGCCGGGGCCTCTCCCCGCGCCGGTGAAACGTAGCCGTAAAGCGCGTGCCCGGCCCGCACCAGGTTGTGCCAGCCCTCTCTCCGGCCGTACCCTATGGCGTTGGTGCTGGAGGTGTGGCAGTACGCCGGCCGCACCCCCGCGCGCGCCAGCTCTTCGCGGATGGCATGAAAACAGTCGAGCTGGGCGTCGGTCTGCGGACTAGAATAGTCTGCCGCCGAGGCAAAGTGGGTCATCAGGCCCTCGATCCGGCTGTGGCGCGTCCGCCCGAGGGCCGCCACGATCTCAGCCGCCCTGGCCCGCGTGCCCAGCCGCCCCATCCCGGAATCGATTTTCAGGTGATAGCGCAGCGGATTGGCCGCGCCGGCCGCCAGCCCGTCCAGTTCGAGCACCTGTTCCAGCGAATGTACCGCCGGCGTCAGCCCGTATTCCACCAGCGCCTCCACCTCATAGGGCAGAAAGCCTCCCATCACCAGGATGCGCGGGTCGCGGATTCCGGCGGTGCGAAGCTGTACGCCCTCATCCACCGAGCTGACCGCCAGCCACTGCGCGCCTTGGCCCACCAGCACCCGTGCCACCTCCAGCGCGCCGTGCCCGTAGGCATCGGCCTTCACCACCCCGGCCACCGTCACATCCGGCCCCACCACCGAGCACACCTGGCGGTAGTTGCGCGCAATCTGGTCGCGGGAAACCAATACGTAAGAACGAAAAGGATAGGAAATCGAAGCAGGAGCCACTCTCTCCTATTCTACCGGCAGCGCCCTAGCCGGTTGCGTGAGGATCGCGTTTGTCGAAGGCTGCCGCCTAATCGAAGCGCAGCGCCTTTACCGGATCGACCGATGCGGCTCGCCGGGCGGGCGCCAGATTGGCCAACAGGGCGGCCACCGCGAGCAGCGCGATCACCGCAGCGTAGGCTTGCGGGTCATGCGGGTTGACGCCGGGCTGGATACTGGTCATCAGCCTGGTGGCGAACCAGGCGCCGGCAACTCCGAGAACGGCGCCGGCGCCAACCAGCGCTCCGCCTGCGCGAAGCACCTCCGCCACCACCTGGCCCCGATCGGCGCCCAAGGCCATGCGGATCCCAATCTCGCGCGTCCGTTGCGTCACCGAATAAGACACCACGCCATAGATCCCCGCCAACGCCATGGCTACCGCAATCACCGCGAACCCGCCGAACAGCCAGGAATACGCGCGGCGCGCCCACAACGAGCGGTCCAGAAGCTCGCGCATGGTTTCGACATCGAAGATGGCAATATTCGGGTCGGCCTGCCGGGCGGCTTCGCGGGCGGCCGCGGCCAGGGCACGGGTGTCCATGGCCCCGCGCGCCGCGATTCTCATGGATCCGATCTGGTCCGCCGGATAGGGCCAGAAGATCTGCGGGCGAACGGGCTGTTCCAACCCATCGTAACGGGCATCGCCAACCACGCCGGCAATCGTAAGCCAACGTTTGGGTTTCGTCAGCATGAGGCGCTTGCCGATGACGCTTCGCGCGCCCGGCCAATAGTGGCGCGCCAGCGTCTGATTGACGATCGCGACCCCGTCGCCGAAACTGTCATGCTGGTCGAAATCGCGGCCATCCAGCAATGGGATGCCCATGGCCGCGAAGTATCCGGGCGTGATGCCTCCACCGACGGTCAGCGCCGACGGTGCTGAAGGGTCGGGCGCCGGCGCTCCTTCAGCCTGCAGCAGATAGCCGCCGGCCGTGCCGCGTCCCTGGAAACCGCGGTCCAGAGGCAACATCGCGGTCATCCCCGCGGCTTCGATTCCAGGGGTGGATCGGAGCCGCGCCAGCAAGTCCTGGGCGTAACCAAAGCGCCGGTGCGCATCCGCCGGACCGCTGGCATAGGGCGGGTCCACCGAGAAGGTCAGCACGTTGTCGGGCCGGAAACCGGGCGCCACGCTCATCACGCGGTGAAGGGCCTTGAGCACCAGGCCGCCTCCGGCCAGCAACACCATCGCCACGGCGATCTCGCCGACGATGAGGGCGTTCAGGCTCTGGCGCGTTTTCCTTGAGGGTGACAATCTGGCGCCCGCGCCGGACAGCGCGGCTATGTCCTTGGTGGACAACGGGAGCGCCGGCATTAGTGCGGAAATCAGAGCAGTTGTCCCCGTCACGCCCAGCGCCAGCCAGAGGTAGTGGAGGTCCACTCTGAAATCCACCCACGACGGCAACACCGGCGGCATCAGTGCGATTACGGCGCGGACCGCAGCCCATCCCAGGGCGGCGCCCGTAAAGGCCCCCAGCGACGCCAGCACCAGGCCCTCCACCAGAAGTTGCCGTACCAGCCTTCCCCGCCCTGCGCCCAGGGCAGCACGGATCGCGAACTCCGGCGCCCGCGCGGTGCCTCGCGCCAGAATCAGGCCCGCCACGTTCAGACAGGCGATCAGCAGGACGAGTGCGACCGAACCCAGCAGAACCCGCGTCACGGTGCGGTATTCGCCCAGGTAGTATTCGCGCAATGGGGTCACCACCGGCTCGGTCAGGCGGTTTTGGAAGCGTGCAGGAAGAGAGCCTTTATGGATGCGCATCAGGTCGGCCGCCGCCTGTGTTGCGGTGACCCCGGGCTTGAGGCGGCCGATGCCATCCACCGAATAGCTTTCCGCGCTGGGGCTGCCCAAGTCGTAGCCCAGGGTTGTCCAGACGTCGGCATCGGCGGGGTACACCGCGTTGCGCGGCAACACACCGATGACCGTGAACGCGAGGTTGTCCAGCCGCACGGTCTTCCCCACGGCATCGGCCGCGCCGCCGAAATAGCGCTGCCAAAAGCCGTAGCTCAGCAGCACCACACGGTGGCCGCCGGCGGAAAGGAACGGGCTGCCTCCGCGATCCTCTTCAGGCAGAAAATCACGGCCGAGGATGGGATGAATTCCCAACGTTGCCACCATGAATTGCGTGACGCTCTCAACGTTCACGCGCACGGCCGGGCCAAAGCCGGTCAGATACGAACCATCCTGGCGAAATCCCGCCATGCTTGAAAAGGCCCCGCTCTGCTGCCAGGCGTGAAGATCGGTGAAGGCGACGCCCAGGTTCCGCAGGTTCCGGCTGGGCGCCGCTTCGTGCAGGAGCACCAGGCGCTCCGCGTTCGGGTACGGCAGCGTGCGCAGGAACAGGCCGTTGAAAATGCTGAAGACCGCCGTCGAAGAGGCGATTCCCAATGCCAGTGAGAGCGTAGCCATGGCCACCAAGGCCGGGTCCTTGCGCAGCAGGCGCAGGGCATAGCGGGAATCCTGCAGAAAGCTCGCCTTATTTGCTGGCATCGCTGCCGAATCTACTACAGAGCTGTGCGAGATGCAAGATGGCGGCCAGCCTCGCGTCTGGCTGCCCCGCCTGCCGGGTCCGCTATTCGAAATTCCGCTTGAATTCCTCGAACCGCCGCTTCAACTCGGCCACCTCCTCTTCCAGCGTGTTGACGCGCTCGCGCAGGTTGGGACCGGCTTCGGCGAGCACGGGCGCGGGGCCTTCTTCAGTCACTTCGATGTCGCCCGAGAGCAGGTGCGCGTAGCGCGGCTCCTTAAAGCCGGGCTGCCGCGGCAGGCGCTTGGCGAAGCCCATTTCGGCCAGGCGTTCCAGGGTGTGCTCCACGGCTTCCAGATCGTCGAAGGGGTAGAGGCGCTCGGAGCGCGTGCGCAGCTCGCCCACGGTCTGCGGCCCGCGCAGCAGCAGCAGGCAGATCACGGCGGCTTCGCGGCGGCCCAGGTTCAGGGTCTCGGTGAAACGCTGCCCGTGCTTGGGGACGCGGCTGTCCCGGCCGGTAATCCGCACCGCCAAATTCTTGGCGCGCAGGGTTTCGAGGGCCTGCTCCACGGTGTCGTCATCGTAGCTCACCACCGGCTCGCGGTTGGATTTCTGGTTGCACGCATTCACCAACGCGTTGAGCGAGAGCGGGTAGTATTCCGGAGTGGTGATCTCCTTTTCCATCAGCGAGCCGAGTACGCGCGCTTCGGCGGTATCCAGTTGCCAGTCCATTTCCTCAGTGTACGTGGTCAGGCGCGCCATTCCGCCACGGGCAGCGCCGTTTCGCCCCCATCTATCAGCTCCGGGACCGGGCCGCACGCTAGAACCCAGACCGATGGTGTCGGCCATGACCGATATGAATCTTGCCGCATCGCCGCAAAGAAAGAACGCCGCGCCGCCGCCGCGGCTACCCTTCCACGCGCTTCCAGACGGCGTACGCGGCCACGCCGGCGGCGGTGGTGAGCAGTCCGAAGGCGATGTACACCCAACCGGACGTGAGAAAAATGTACGCCCATCCGAGAAAGGCGATGGCGCTGGGCACGGGATACAGCCACATGCGGAACGGCCGGGCGATTTCGGGGCGGTGGCGGCGCAGTTGGTCCACGGCGAAAATCTGGGCGATGAACTGCACCAGGATCCGTGACGTGAGCAGGGCGGAGATGACCGCGTCGAGGCTCCAGAACGACGCCCCGATCGCCAGCAGGCCGATGGCCAGCAGTGAAACGTGGGGGAATTTGCCGGAGGGATGGAGGCGCGCGAAAATGCGGAAGAAGTGGCCATCGGCCGCGGCCGCGTACGGGATGCGGCTGTAGCCCAGCAGCAGCGCGAACACCGAGGCGAAGGCGGTCCACAGAACCAGGGCGGTGGCTACCGCCGCGGCCCGCGGCCCATAG
>DATJRE010000480.1:0-8235 GCA_035505095.1 Bryobacteraceae bacterium
CAGTTGCTTCCCTTCCTGGCTGGCTACGCCGCATGGTCTCCCAAACGCAAGACCTTCGCCGCCGCCCGCGATGATGTTCTGGAGTTTTATCGTGAAGGAAGACTTATACGCCAGATGCGCACGCCTCTGGGTACATCACCCATGTATCCCCATTGGAGGCCGGACGGCGCCCACATCACATTCTGCCTGGGCAACAGCCGCGCTTACCGCAGCACGCTGCAGCTCGCCACTCCGGAGTCGGATCGGATGCTGCCCATCGCGCGGAATGAGGTTGTTGGCGACGATCAGCCCTTCGGCTCCTGGACCAAAGATGGCCGCTACTTCGTCTTCACGGCGGGATCTTTGGAGCTGCACGATCTCTGGGCGGTACCCGATCCGGCTTCCTCGTCCCGCCCGAACCTTGTTCAGCCACGGCGTTTGACCAATCACTCCCTCAATTGGCGATACCCGGCACCGGGAAACCAAACAAATGAGCTTTATGCGATTGGTGAAACGCGCCGACCGGAGTTGGTGAGACTCGCTGCGGATGGCGGCGAATGGCGGCCGTATCTCGATCGCGATGGGATTCCGGCCTACGAGTTGGACTCTTCGCGAGATGCTCAGTTGGTTACCTATGTCAGTTACCCCGATTACCGGTTATGGATATCTCGCGCGGATGGAACCGAGCGCCATCAACTGGCGTGGCCCGATTTCGAAGTTCACCAGCCGCATTGGTCGCCGGACGGAAAGCGCATCGCATTCATGGGTAAGCCTGAAGATAAGTGGCGCGTGGAGATTGTCGATGTGGCAATGGATCATTGGCAGGAGCCGATTCCCGACGGGGAGGATCAGGGAGTGCCCACGTGGGTCGACGATAACATCATCGTCTACGGCGATTGGCCGACCGGCGATCCGCGCCAAGTGATGCGCTTGCATGTCATTGACCTACAGCGGCGGCAATCTTCCGTAATCCCGGGATCGGACGGCCTCTGGACAGTGCGCTGCTCCCCGGATGGTAAGTACCTCTCGGCGCTACGCCGCGACATGACACAGCGCAGCAACGCGCTTCTGGTTTCGCGCTGGGGATCCTCCGATTGGAGGGAAATCCTATCCAGGGAGGATTTCGCCGAGCAGACATGGTCGCGTGATTCCAGGCACCTCCAAGTCATGGACACAGGCGAGCTGCTTCGTGTGGACGCCTTCACCGGGCGCGCTGAGAAACTGGCGGATCTCCACAACTTTCCGTATACCTCCGAGCAATGGTTCGGCATCGCGCCGGACGGCTCGCCCTTGGCATTGCTCTCAGTGCAGGTCCAGGAGATCTACTCGGTTTCCTGGCGGCCGTGACCCGCGGGAATGGTCAAAGCAAAATCAATGGTTCGCCAACCGGCAAAACAAACCGTTGGCAAGCACCGGGCAAGCACGTCGGCGCTCCGTAGCTCCTTTTCGGAGGCATCGGCGGGACAGCCAGCACTGAAACGCCAAGACTTAGCCCGTCTAGCACTCGCGAGCACTGGCTGCCAGCGCGTTCGATTCCCGTTAGCGCTACCATGTTTTCATAGACTTACGGGCTTCTGGCAAGCACGGGCAACGCGCCAGAAAAGCTCCCCCAACACAACAGGCCAGTTGCGACGCGCCGAGGCTTTGGCCCTGTTCGCGCACGCGCGCGCGATGTTGTGTCCGGCGGCGTCGGGATGGAGAAGGGTGCCAGTCCCTGCTACCAGACGGCGATTTCTTTGTTCGGCGACAGTCGGCCCAATATGGAACGAAGAGGGCATGGCACTCAGGAAGAGAGATCCTTGGCATTCTTCGCTCGGTAGTCAGGTTGGGAAAAGAACATGCTTGGCGCATCTGTATACGAAACAAACGTTCTCGGGCCCGGGAGCAGGCTACATACAGCACAGCCTAGAACTCCAGGCCCTTGGCCCCATGCATGGTTCCGAGGAAGAACTGCCTCCCCCGACTGAGTCTCGTCATCGGCTAGCTTATGCCCGGCCAAACCAGCCCTCTTCACGGCTGTGCCCGCAATCTCATTCACCATCGCGTCGGTCCTGCCGAATATCGCGATCTCGTTTGGCCGGAAGCCTTCCTTGACCAGGTCGATCATCCAGGCGGCTAAGCCATGTGCTTCTTCCGCATGCGGTGTGCACCCAGCGACTATCGGTTCGGGCCCTTGCAATAGCGAAACAAAATCACGCTTTTCTGCCTCTACTTCATCGCCACCTTCGACGGCTGCCGGCAGAAGCCGGTCCGCAAAGCAGCGGATGGTCTCCGTGGTGCGGTAGTTCAGCTTCAGGCGCACGGACTTAGCCCGAATGTCAATGCCCAGAGATGCCCATGAGCAACGGCCGCGGTAGATGCGCTGGCCGGCGTCAGCGCAGAGAAACAGGTCGTTCTCGGCATTCGGGCAAAGCGCTCTCAGCAGCTTGAGTTCGGCCGGCCCAAAATCTTGCACTTCCTCGACGACCACGTGGTGGAATGGGCGATTTTTTTGCTTCTCGATTTGAGTGCGAGCTTCATGGCAGACGGAGTCCCACGTTCACAGGCGACGCGCGCGCATCAGCTCGATCATTCTTTCAAACCCGCGCCATGCGGCCGGCTTCTGGCGAGGGCCCAGTGGTCTCCCACGGCGAACGCGCGGACCGGCACGATACTCATCCCACGACCCGATGGCGAGAGGATCGATGATCGTCGTCCACTCAGAGCGTGGGAAGTCGGTTGGGAACGCACCGCCTCCGACTGTGCCATTGGCCTCTTCGGCCAAGCCCAGTTGCTCTTGCCGATTGGCGGACCATGCGCGATGAAAGGGAAGAGTTTCCCGTTTTCCGTTAGTCGTCACGCCGGTGTCGCCGCTTGACGAGCAAAGCGATTTTGGCCACGACGTCTGGCTCTCCAGACTACGCTTCCTTGATCCAGACGATGGAGGTGAGCGGCCGAGGGCCGCCACGGCCGCCAACTTGTGGGGCCGCCGTGGCGGCGCCGTCCCGATTGGTACGGGCGTAGTTCGGGATGGCGAGCAGGTCGCTGCCATCTGCGAACTTGCCCTTGATCGCCATGACGCCGCCTAACAGGTCGGGTTGCCATTCGGCGGTGAGGGGAGCCGTCTTGCTGATCGGTTTGGAGATATCCTGATCGACTTTCTCGATGTTGTAGATCAGCGGACCATACTTCAGCGCCACTTTTCCTTCATCCGGGTGCGATACCTGGCCGCCGCGGCTACGCGACGTAATCCGCTCGTCGGGGTACACTCGCTGAACTGTCATCGGCAGCACCACCTCCACTGTGTCTCCGGCCTTCCAGTGGCGTGTGATCACCGCGTAACCATTCTCAATCGCCGGTTTCACGGCCGCACCGTTGACGTGGATGGATGTAACTCCGTTGGCCTCGGGCCTGGGGGTGTACAGCTTACTCACTCCGCGGTCGGGCACGCGGATTCGAAGGCTGAACCTCTTGGCGGCCGCGGGATTCACCGTAATCGCCACGTTCCCTTTCCACGGATATTCGGTGGCCTGCACCATTTCCACGTCGGTGCCGCCCACGTTCTCCACGGTGATGGTACTCCCGACGAACAGGTTTACGTAAATGCCATCGGGGCTCTTGGTATAGACCCAGGTGGGCATCATTAACAGCGTGCGCGGAATGTTGCCCACGCAGCAGGGGCAGACGTGCCAGGCATATCGCACTTTATTCTCGTCGAGCGGATTGTCGTAGTAGAAATTCTTTGCCTCGAGATCGTTCGCGCCCAGCAGCGCGTTGTACATGGTCTCTTCGATCAGGTTGGCATACTTGGCCTCGTGATACGCCAGGTGCATCTTCCAATGGAAGAAGATTTCGCCGCAGCTTGAGCAAGCCTCGCAATACGCCTGGTTGCTGAGCGCGTAGTTGACGCCGAAACCCTCCGAAGTATCGCCACTACCGACTCCGCCGGTGACGTAAAGCTTTTTATTCACTAAATTTTGCCAGAGCGATTTGACCGCACTGTGGTACTCCAGGTCGTGGGTCTCTACCGCGACGTCCGCCATACCGGAATCGAGGTACATGGCGCGCACCGCGTGGCCCACCACTTCGTATTGCTGCACCACTGGCAGATGGCTCTGGTCGTATTCCGACCGTTCGTCGACGATTGTGCCGTCCGGCCTGGTTCTCTCGACTGCGGTGGTTGAGCGGCAATCCAGCAGCCACTTGGCCAGATCGATATACTTCTGCCCCTTGCCGCTGCCCTCCATATCGTTGACGAAGCGGCCGAAGCGGACCAGCCCTTGCTCCATTTGCTCGTGGCCATCGTACCAGGGCTTCTTGGGCGCGGGGCCGAGGTTGTTGTACCAGCAGTCCGCCAGCTTCTTGGCGGCGTTGTACAGGCGGGCGTCCTGCTTCTTCGTCATCAAATAATGGTTGATGGCCGATTCCAGAAAATAGCCCGCGGTGTAGCCTTCGTGATTGCCGCGAGTCGCCGGATCCCAGTGTTTGAGATTGGCGGGCTGAGGCACAGGGACCTCGATCGTGGTATCGGGTTTGCCGTCGGCGTTGTCGCCAGTGACCCTCCTGGCGGTGATCGGAACCGCATTCGGCCCGCCTCCACCGCGGTAGCCGCTGGTGGACGCCTCGCCCTCGGTGAGAGCGATGCGGGTGAGAGTGGTGGTGAAGTCCTGATTCAGGACCGGGAAGACAACCGTAGTCGATGTCTTGCCGTCAAACGGCTCTTCCGTGTTGGCCTGATTCTGGCCTCGTCTGCCGCGGCCACCGCCGCGAGTGGCGTGCAGCGTGCCATCGGGATCCTGCGAGACCGTAACTCGCGCCAGCACCACCGTGCCACCCGGCTTGGTGACTGGAACGGGGGGCGGCGCGCCACGCCGGGGCGCTGCCGCCGTGAAGGCGGTCTGCAAGTACCCATCGGGTTCCTGTGCGGCCAGGATAATCGGGATCCAGGTGTCCAGTGTCTTACGGAACTTCTCGTGAGCCTTGATGATGTCGGGATCGCCTTGTGGGTCGATCATCAACGCAATGCTCATCGCCTCCACGGTCTGGTGGACCCAGGCATTCGAGAAGACGTAGCCCTTGTGATACCCGTGCGGCTCGCCGCGCAGCGCTTTGCCGGCATTGATGAAGTTATCAATGCCACCCTGCCCAAAGCTCAGATCTTCGCGGTTGATCTGGTCGATACAATGCGGAATCCAATTCACGATCAGCGCCTTCGCGCGGGCATTCCAGAATGGGCTCGAGATTTTAAAGCTCTTGGTGTAGACCGCTTCGAGCTGCTTGGCGGGCGGCGGCGCCTCCACCGAGACATGCAGGCTGGAAGAGTGAGTGCTCTCGCCGTCCGTCACGGTCAGTTTCAAAACATAAGGTCCCAGCGCGGAGAAGGTGGCAGTGGTGATCAGCGCTTGGGCATCCGCAAATGTGACCGTACCCGGTCCGGATTCCTTGCTCCAGACGCCTGTCGGCGCGGGTCCTGCGGGAGGAGGCGGTGGGGGCACCTGTCCCGGTGGTCCGTCGTAGCTGACCGGAGCCGGCCGATTCTGGACTGGCGGACGGCCTAGGACGGGGGCCTCGCCATATCCGGCCCATCCGTGCAGGTAGGTCCTGCTGCCCAAGACGGTAATGCGGTCCACCCCGGCGCTGCCGACGATCGGCGCATCCATTTCTTCGGGCTCGCCAAAGCCAACAATCGCGCTCTTCACCAAGGGAGAAAGCACGACAGACGCGCCAGCCGCCTTTCCCACGGTTCCAAATAGCGCCCGGCGGCTCAACTGGGTCTTCTTCGAATCTCGCCTCAAGAAGTTTCCGCCTCCTGGTAAAACGATAGCATCTTGGGTAAGATTCTGTAAGCGCAGCCAATCGTGAAGGCCGCCTCTACTTCAGAGCGAAGGCGATGTACTCTCCGTCGATTTTCGTCTGCGTGGCGGGGGTGAGGCCGACCTGGGCGGAAGCGCAGAAGACGATGTACTCACGGCCGTTCACCTGATAGATGGCAGGCATTCCCTCGATGGCCATCGGGACCTCTCGCTCCCACAGCAGCTTGCCAGTTGCGACATCGAAGGCCCGCGCGCGCCGGTCTCGGGTTCCGGTGAAAAGCAGCCCGCCCGCCGTCACCACCGGTCCCACTTTGGGGTAGTGGGTGCCGGTGTCGTGAATGCCCTTGACCGCCAGCTCCGGCACATCGCCCAGAGGCATCCTCCACTTGATGGTCCCCTCGTTCAGGTCGTAGGCGGTCAGCACGGTCCATGGCGGACTGACCATCGAAAGACCGTTCGCGCCAGTGAACATGTTGAAGCCGCTGGTATACCGCACCGTACCCTCGGGCGCCTTCGGATCGCGCTCCAGCTTGAGCAGGGCGGGGAGATCTTTGGACACCAGGTAGAGCATGCCGGCGGCAGAGTCCACTGCCGCGCCGCTCCAGTTAGCGCCGCCGTTGTTCCCCGGCATCTCGACCGTACCGCGCATACTGGGCGGCGTGAACAGGCCCTCGTTGCGGGCGCTCAGGATCATGTCCCGGAACTTCGCCTGGTCCTCGCGAGGGAGGTAGGGGTTGACATCTTCCGCCGTGAATTTCTGCCGGGCGAACGGAGGCGGCTTCGTCGGGAACGGCTGCGTTGGCCACGTCTCTTCGCCCGGCATGTCCGACTTCGGTACAGGCCGTTCCTCGATCGGCCACAGCGGTTCACCCGTCACCCGGTCGAATACCCACAGAAAGCCCTGCTTCCCAGGCTCGGCCACGATATCGACGGACCTGCCCTCGTGCCTCACCGTCAGCAGCTTCGGCGCCGTGGCGTTGTCGTAGTCCCAAATGTCGTGGTGCACCATTTGGAAATGCCATAGGCGTCTGCCTGTGCGGGCGTCCAGGGCCAGCAGGCAATCCGCGAACAGGTCGGCGCCCTTTCGATCCGCGCCCCAGAAGTTATATTTGGCGCTGGCTGTGGGCGCATAAAGAATGCCGCGCTTCTCATCCACCGACATCTCGCCCCAAACGTTAGCGCCGCCGACGGTCTGCCACGCATCCTTCGGCCACGTCCCGTAACCATACTCGCCAGGGTGCGGGATCGTGTGGAATGTCCAGACCAGCTTACCGGTCCGAACATCGAACGCCCGGATGTCTCCCGGCGCGGAGCCGTACCCCTGGTTGGTGGCTGATCCAAGGATGATCAGGTTTTCGAACACCCGCCCCGGCGTCGTCGATTGCACCAGTGCCAGCGTCTTGGGATCGCGCCCCAGACCTTCCTTCAGGTTGACGCGGCCGTTCGCGCCGAAGCTCGCCAGCAGCTTCCCGGTGCGCGCGTCGATGGCTCGAAGCTGATGATCGATGGCCAGCAGTAGCCGCCGGTCCGACTGGTCCCCGCTTTCCCAATAGTTGATGCCGCGGTGCGTGATGATGCCGGCGGGCGGATCGGGCGTGTAGGTCCAGATCTCTTTCCCCGTGGCCGCATTCAGGGCCACGATGGAGTTTCGTTTCGCCAGCACGTAAAGCACGCCGCGAACCATCAGCGGATTGAAATCGTATCTCAGGTGGTCTCCGGTGGAGAAGCGCCACGCAACTTCGAGGCGCCCGACGTTACCGCGGTCGATCTGCTTCAGGGCGGAGTATTGGCCAGAATCAGCGGCACCCCCATAGTCGCTCCAGGCGGTGTGGTCCTGAGCCGAGGCGGCGAGGACAAGAGCGAGGAGGACGGCGGTCAATCGCACCTATCAAGTATGCGCGATGGCCGGTCCCGGCGGGGCGCCAGACGCGATGGATGCGTCAGCGGCACCAAGGGAGCGTTGACCCGATGCTCAGGGCGGGAGACGCATAGAATCGCGGCACGCAGCGCCATTGGAGTGATTGTGACCCGGACGGCGGCGCGCATGGGAGGGATGGCACACCGGGCGCTCCCACTCCTTCGATGACGACGGCCCTGGAGGCCCCGCCCTTCGATCCCGCGGTCGAGAACTTTGCTTGGGCATAGACGAATATTAGCGCCAATCCGCTGAAGCACCGCTCCGATGCCACCCAATGATCGTAAGACTCGTGCTGCCAGAACGGAGCGAAGGCCTGGCCCGGCGTCGCATCGAGGCGTTCCGGCGCCGCCATCGGCTTAATAGCGAGAGTTCTCCCAGGTTCCTGACGATCCCCAAACCAGCCGCAAGCATGCCCCACGCGCCCGCCGGTGGTGGTACATTCCAAACAGATGACGACACGGCTCGCCATTCTGTTTCTGCTCGCCCGCGCCGGCTACGGCCAGTTCGCACCCGCTCCGGTCGCGCCCCGCGGCTTCCCGTCTTTTC
>DATJRE010000481.1:0-3532 GCA_035505095.1 Bryobacteraceae bacterium
CAGTTGCTGAGCACTCGGGCCGCCCGAGGCGTCGTGGTTATAGAGAATCCGCACGTAGTCCTGGAAGACCGACTCGCTCAGCGCGCGGCCGTCGATGAAGACGCGCTCTTGCGGCCACAGCCGCCACATCAGGTAGCCGCCGTATTCGTAGGTGTTGAAGATGGGGGAACGGATGTGGCGCGCGAGCAGGAAATCGGCCGCGCCCGCGGGCCATTTCCAGGCGTTGACGCGGAGCTGGAAAAAGTTGCCTTCGAAAATGCCCCATACGAGGGCCGCCGCGAGGGCCACCGCCGCGGCCCAATCCGTCGAGGGCGGCAGCGCGCGCTTCCATGCGGGCAGGTAGGACGCCATCACGATGGGCGCGATGAGGCCGATCAGGATGGCGTTGCGCGATGCCGCCAGCGCCGCCGCCGCGAAGGCCCCGAACAGCAGCCAATCCACCACCCGCGCGCGCCGCCAGGCCCAAAGCATGGTGGCCCCGCCGGCTAGCAGTAGCGCAGAGGGCCACTCCAGCGGCCATAGCGGTAGCGGCGACCATTCCAGCAGGCGCGATTGCAAGTAGCTGGCGTGGTAATCGGCCAACACCAGCAGGATAGCGTAGCCGTTGGGGTTGGCCCCGGAAAGCAGCACGGCCGCCGCCGAAGCCAGCCACAGCGTGCGGGCGCCGGGCACCGGCTTGCCGCGCCGCGCGAGCACCAGCGCCTGGGCGGAATACGCGCCCAGCACCACCCATCCCAGCACATAGCCACCGTGGCAATTGGCCCAAACCAGCAGCAGCGGAGGCAGCAGCCAGAGCCGCCAGCCGGCCAGGCGCCATTCCAGAATCGTCACAGCCAGCGCGAGGAAGACGAAGGTGAAGAGGTAGGGCCGGTCCACAGCGAATCGCGCGGCCACCCCGGCCGCAGCGAAAGAGGCTGCCAGGGCACGGTAAAATCCGGCGCAGCGGCGCCATACCACGAGGCCCACCAGGCCGCAAAAAACCGCCAGCAGTGCGGCGCGGAACAGCACCAGCCCTGGAAATCCGGCGGCATGCCACACACCGTAGAAGATCGCCTGCGCCAGCCATTCGTGGGTGAGGTTGAAATACCGCACGCGCGCTTCGCCGGCGTAGGCCGGACGAGCTGCGGCGGTGGTGTAGGCGAACGGATCGGGGACCGGCAGGGAATGAGTCTCCACCAGGTACTGGCCAGTCTTCAGATGCCACCAGAAATCGGTGTCGGAAATGGCCGGAGAAAACCAGCCCAGCCAGACGGCGGCCGAGAGGGCAATCAGCAGGGCAGGGAACCAGCGCGGCCGTTCTGCGGGCATCTGCACCCATGATAGCGGGGGCGGAGGTGATGCTGGAGAAAGCCTTGACGCGGAGACGCGGAGACACAGAGGAAAAACGCAGAGAAGAAATTGTGTTCTCAGCGTCTCCGCGTCAAGGCGTCAGATTTTTCCTGGCGCCTACTCCACCCTCCCGGCTAGCAGTTCCGCCGTGTGGCGCACTTCGATGGACTTGCCGCGTTGGTCCAGGCCGCCGCGGATTTGCATGGCGCATCCGGGGCAGTCCATGGCCACGGTGGTGGCGCCGGTCTTTTCGATGTTCACCAGCTTGCGCTCCAGGATTGGCGCAGAGATTTCCGGTAGCTTCAGCGAATAGGAGCCGCCCATGCCGCAGCAGATGTCGCTCTCGTACATCTCTACCAGCTCGTAGCCTGCGCCCGCGAGCAACTCGCGCGGCTCACGATGGACCTTCAGCGTTTTCTTTAGATGGCAGGAATCGTGGTAGGTCACTTTCGGGAGGCCATCGCCGGGCTTCAGCTTCAGCCGGCCTTCGTTCACCAGGCGCTTCACCAGGCTCGAAAAATCGGTCACCCTGGCCGCCAGCTCGGCGGCGCGCGGCACGTCGCCAGTGCGCCCCAGGCTGGTGAAGGTCTTCGCGAAATCGTGCTTCAGCGCCACGGTGCAGGTGGGGCAGGCAGAGACCACATACTTCGCGCCGCTATCCAGCAGCGCGGTGATATTGTCCCCGGCGTTGCCGGCGGCCACTTCGTAGTTGCCGCTGAACCGCGCGGGCGCGCCGCAGCAGGTCTGCTTCTCAGGAAAAACCACCTGGATGCCAACGCGGTTGAGCACCTTAATTACTGCCTCGCCGGTCTCCGGATACGCGAAGTCGATCAGGCAGCCGGCGTAGAACGCGGCTTTTTCAGCGCATTCGGGCTGGGTGATTTTGGGGAAACGGTCGCGCAGAGGCACTTCGGCCACTGCCGGCAGGCTGCGGAATTCGCACAGGCCCGAAAGGAACATCGGCAAATGGCGGATGAAGCCCTCTGTGGCAAACGGCTTCTGCGCCACCGAGGCCGCCCGCAACATGCCGTGGAACAGCCGGCGGTTGTTGACAATCGAGTAGGCGGTCTTCTCCGCGAGGCTCTGCCCGCGCTCCTTCACCAGGCGGCGGCGCAGTTCCAGGATCATATCCGGGATGGGCACCTTGCCGGGGCAGACGTCCACGCAGTTGCCGCACTGGATGCACAGGCCCTGGATGTCGTCGGTGCGCTTCAGCTCGTCGAACCAGGCCGTCAGAATGGTGCCGATGCCGCCCGTGTAGACCTTGCCGAAAACGTGTCCACCCACCAGCCGGAACACCGGGCAGACATTCAGGCAGGACGCGCAGCGGATGCATTGCAGCGCCTCTTTGAACAGCGGGTCGGCGGCCATCTCCGTGCGATGGCTGTCCATCAGGATGATGTGCAGCTCCTTGGGCGAGCCGTCGGTATTGGGCGCTGGGCCGGTGATGATGGAAACGTAACTGGTGAGCAATTGCGCGGTAGCGCTGCGGGGCAGAGCCGTCAGGATGGGCTGAATATCGGCGAACTGTTCCACCAGCTTTTCCACGCCTACAATGGCCACGTGGATTTTGGGCAGCGTGGTTACCAGGCGGGCGTTGCCTTCGTTGGTGATGATGACCAGGCTGCCGGTTTCGGCCACTGCGATATTGGCCCCCGAAATCCCCATGCCGGCGGCCAGAAATTTGCCGCGGATCTCCTGCCGGGCCAGCTTCACAAGAGCCGGAATGTCGGCTGCCAGTCGGTGGTTCACCTCTTTGCTGAATATCTCGGCCACCTGCTCCTTGGTCATGTGGATGGCCGGCATCACCATGTGGGAGGGGCGCTCGCCGGCGAGCTGCACGATCCATTCGCCGAGGTCCGTTTCGGCCACCGCAATCCCGGCCGCTTCCAGGTGCTGGTTGAGGTGAATTTCCTCGCTGGCCATGGATTTCGACTTGACCACGCTTTCCACGCCATGCTCGCGCGCAAGCTCCGTGATGTAGTCGCGGACCGCCGCCGGGTCGCTCGTGCGGAAGACCTTGGCGCCGCGGGCCCGCGCGTTGCGGGCAAAGGTTTCGGCCAGCTCGTCCAGGTGCGCGGCGGCGCGCCCTTTCACCCGCGCGATCTCGCCCCGCACGGCTTCGAAGTCGATGCCCTCGTAGGCCTTGGCGCGGCTGGTGCGGTAGGCTTCCGAGAACCGGCCCAGCGCGCCGGTGAGGTTG
>DATJRE010000482.1:0-10074 GCA_035505095.1 Bryobacteraceae bacterium
TCTGGGATCGGGGCGCCAGCAGGGGGTATTGGCCGCTGATGAACGCTGATGAAAGCTGATAAAACGACCCTTTCGTTGGGCGCTAGGTCGCGGGACGTGGTGTTCGGGCTGGCGGGGTCGTATCGTTGTTGAGAATGCGGAGTTAGTTGTTGATTTTATCAGCGTTGATCGGCGTTGATCAGCGGCCGATATTCCACGTTTCCCTTGAGAAGGTCTGTGCTCGCGGCGCCAGCAGGGGGTATTGGCCGCTGATGAACGCTGATGAACGCTGATAAAACAACCCGTTCGTTGGGCGCTCTAGGTCGCGGGACGTGGTGTTCGGGATGGCGGGGTCGTATCGTTGTTGAGAATGCGGAGTTAGTTGTTGATTTCATCAGCGTTGATCAGCGGCCGATATTCCACGCCTCGCTTGAGAAAGTCTGGGCTCGCGGCGCCAGCAGGGGGCATTGGCCGCCGATGAACGCTGAGGGTTCAGCCTAAAAACCACCGGTGCCGCCGTTAGCCGCATACTCCACCGTTCTGTTGAGAAAGTTTTGCTTGCGGCGCCACCAAGCATGTTGGCCGCTGATGAACGCCGATTATAACGACCCGCTTACCGAGCGCGTGCTCGGCGCGGTCTTTGAAGTCTCGAATACCCTCGGTGCGGGGTTCCTGGAGAAGGTCTATGAGCGAGCGCTGCTCAAGGAACTTGGACTTCGTGGGATTCGGGCCAGGGCGCAGGCTTCCATCCCGGTCATGTACAAAGGCCAGTACGTGGGGGAGTATTTCGCCGACCTCCTGGTGGAAGATGTGCTGGTGGTCGAGCTGAAATGTGTGGACCGGTTAAGCAACGAGCACATCGCGCAGTGCGTCAATTATCTCAGAGCCTCCGGGCGGCATGTCTGTTTGCTGATCAATTTCCAGAAGTCCAAAGTCGAGTGGAAGCGGGTCGTCGATCGGTTTGAGGTTCCTGAGACGGCCGAAGCGGGCCCAGCCGCCGGGGAGATGCCGGTGGGATTGGCCGCCCGCTGATTTGACAACACTTGCCTGCGGTCCGTATGATGAAATTTCAACTGGAAATCCGTTTCGGCGCGCACACGCTGCGCGAGCCGTTGCGCCCCAAATGGCTAATAATCACGTCTGTCTGTTCTGGGAAACAAAAATATGATTAAAGTGGAAGGTCTCACCAAGCGATATGCCCGTACTGTCGCTGTAGACAACATTTCCTTCGAAGTCGAAAAAGGGCAAATTGTCGGCTTTCTGGGGCCTAACGGCGCCGGGAAAACCACCACCATGCGGGTGCTCACCTGCTTTCTTCCTCCCACTTCGGGTACCGCCAGCGTGGCCGGGTTCGACGTGCTGGAGAACCCCATGGAGGTCAAGAAGCGCATCGGGTATTTGCCCGAAACGCCGCCGGTCTATCCGGAGATGGAGGTCGACGAATACCTCCACTTCGTCGGGAAATTGAAGGGTATTGGCTCCGGCGACATCCGGCGGCGGGTGGACGAGGTGACCGGGCGGTGCGCCATCGGCGACGTCCGGAAGAAGCTGATCGGCAAGCTTTCCAAAGGCTACCGGCAGCGCGTCGGGCTGGCGCAGGCGATTATCCACAATCCTGAAGTTTTGATTTTGGACGAGCCGACCTCGGGCCTCGATCCGAAGCAGATTATCGAAATTCGCGAGCTGCTCAAGTCCCTATCGGGCGAGCACACCATCATCCTCAGCACGCACATTCTCTCCGAGGTGGAGCACTCCTGCGAGCGCGTGATCATCATCAGCCAAGGCAAACTGGTGGCCATCGATTCGGTCTCCAACCTGACCAACCGGCTGCGCGGCTCGGAAGCTGTGGCCCTGGAAGTGGAGCCGCACGACGGCCGGCCCAACCCGGTAGAGGTGCAGCAGCGGCTGGAACAGGTGTCGGGCGTCAGCCGCGTGGTGATGAAGGATTCCAAAAACGGGCGCATCAATTTCGAAGTGGAGAGCCTGCAAGGCCGCTCCATCCGCGCCGACCTGGCGCGCTCGGTGGTTCAGTCGGGCTGGAACCTGAGCGAGCTGCGGGCCGTCGGCCTGAGCCTGGAAGACATCTTCCTGCAACTCACCGCCGCCGAGAAGAAAGACGGGGCCAAGCCCAAGGAAGAGATTAAGGAAAGTGAAAAGGAAGAAGAAGGAGTGAAGCAATGAAGAATATGCTCCTCATCTGCAAGAAAGAACTCAATAGTTACTTCGCCTCGCCGATTGCCTACCTGTTGATGGCGTTCTTCGGGCTGATCTTCGGATTCGGCTTTTACACCGCCACCCGCGACATGGTGCGCATGAGCTTCATGGCCCAGATGCAGGGCCAGATGATGCCTCAGAACGTCAACGATGCGATTATCAAGCCGCTGCTGGGATTCGCCTCCACGGTAGCGCTGTTCCTCATCCCCATGATCACCATGCGCACCTTCGCCGAGGAGAAGCGCACCGGCACGATCGAACTTCTATTGACCTCGCCCGTGCGCGATATCGATATCATCCTGGGCAAGTGGCTGGGCGCGATGGCGCTGTATCTGTGCGTGCTGGCCATGTCGATGATCAACATCGCAATGCTGTTCGCCTGGGGCAAACCGGACTTGAAGCCGGTGCTGGTGGCGTACCTGGGGCTGATCCTGCAAGGCGGCTGCCTGCTGGCTATCGGAATCTTCATCTCCACCACCACGCGCAACCAGATTGTGGCGGGCGGCGTCACTTTCTTTGTATGCCTGCTGCTGTGGTTATTAAGCTGGTTCACGGCATTCGATAGTTCGGCCACGGCGTCGGTGGTGAATTATCTGTCGATTGTCACCCACTTTGAGAATTTCAGTAAAGGGGTGATCGATTCCAAAGACGCGGTATTTTATCTTTCCATGATTTTCTTCTCCCTGTTTATTACACGGCGGGCCATGGAATCGCTGCGGTGGAGGGCATAAGATGGCTGCCAAATGGATGAGTTCCAGACAAGCGAAATACTCGGCTTACGCCGGCACTTACGTAGTGGTGATCATCGCCGTATTGGCGGCGGTCAATTTCCTGGCCAACCGCTACGATAAATCCTACGATTCGACGGCTAACAAGCAGTTCACGCTGTCCGATCAGACCCTCAAGGTGATCCACGGCCTGAAACACGACCTGACCATTACCGACTTCGCCGAATCCACGCGATTCTACAGCGACCGCGACCTGCTGGACCGCTACTCGAACCTGTCGCCGAAGGTGCACGTCGATTACATCGACCCGGTGAAGCAGCCCGCCAAGGCCAAGGCCGCCGGATTCCGGCGCGATGTGAGCCTGCTGGTGGACAGCGGCACCAAGAAGGAAGAGGCCAAGAGCCTCACCGAAGAGGATCTGACCGGCGCCATCATCCGATCGCTGAAAACCGGCGAGCGCAACGCCTGCTTCGTTTCGGGCAGCGGCGAGCATTCGCTGGACGACACCGAGGGCAACGGCTACTCGGCGGTGAAGGACGCGCTGGAAAAAAACAATTACAAGACGCGGACGATTTCGCTGCTGAAGGCCACCGATGCCTCGGCGGCCGCGCCGCTGGCCGTGGGAGCGCCCGCCGCGCCGCCGGCCGAACCGAAAGTTGAGGTGCCCTCGGATTGCACGGTGCTGATTGTGGCCGGGCCGCAGCATGAATACATCCAGCCCGAAGTGGACGCCATTAAGAAGTATGTGGAAGGCGGCGGCAAGGCCCTGTTCCTGATGGATCCGGCGCTGCAACTGAAGGGCGGAACGACCGACGAAAACACCGGCCTGGACGCCATGCTGGCAAGCTGGGGAGTGACACTGAACAAGGACCTGGCGCTCGATACCAGCGGCATCGGCGAGATTTTTGGCCTCGGTCCGGAGGTGCCATTGGTCAGCGATTACGAAGCTCACCCCATTGTCAACCAGATGAAGGGCGTGGCCACTGCTTTCCCGATCTCGCGCACGCTGGACATCAAGAACGGCGACAAAACCACCGTGGAAAAGCTCTTCGCCACCGGGGACAACAGCTATGCGACCACCGATCTGAGTTCCGGCTCAGTGAAGCTGGACCCTAAGAAAGATAAGAAGGGACCACTTACCTTGGCCGCGGCGGGCACTTACAACGGCGCTAGCGCGGGACGGTTCGTAGTGGTAGGCAGCTCGCTCTGGTGCGGCAATAACTTTATCCGCTTTAACGGAAACCGGGACATGTTCCTGAACATGATGAACTGGCTCACGGCCGACGAAGACCTGATTTCCATCCGGCCCAAGGCGCCGGACGACCGGCCGCTGGACATCAGCGCCCAGAAGTTGAACCTGCTGTTCTGGCTGAGCGTGGTGATCTTCCCGCTGGGTGTGGTCGGCTTCGGCATGGCCACCTGGTGGAAACGGAGATAAGCCATGAAGCCGACGGGATTGCTGGTGGCCGTCGCGGTTTTGGCACTGCTGGGCGGCGCGGTATGGTGGTCGAACAAGAAGCAGGCGGCGGCGGCTAAGTCGCCCACCGATACCACCGTCAAGCTGCTCACGATTCCCGACGACCAGTTTCAGGAGATCCGCATCAAGAAAGCCGGCGCCGACGAGGAGGATCTGAAGCGCCAGGACGGCAAATGGCAACTCACCGCGCCCAAAGCACTACCGGCCGATCAGGATACCGCCGTTTCGCTGGTCACCAGCCTTTCGAACGTTACTGCCGACGCGGTGATCGAACCGAAGGCCACGGACCTGAAGCCTTACGGATTGGCCAATCCTTCGCTGGACGTGCAGGTGCAGCTCAAGAACGGGAAGACCGACGAACTGCAGGTGGGCGACGACACGCCCACCGGTTCGGGCTCGTATGCCAAGCTGGCCGGCGACCCGCGCGTGGTGACCATCGGCACCTACGTCAAGAGCAGCCTGGACAAATCGCCCAACGACCTGCGCGACAAGCGGCTGCTGACCTTCGACAGCGATAAGCTGACGCGCGTGTTATTGGATGCCAAGGGGCAGACCATCGAATTCGGCAAGAGCGGGCAGAGCGAATGGCAGATTCTGAAGCCGCGTCCGCTGCGTGCCGACAGCTCGGCCGTGAGCTCCCTGGTGGACAAGCTGAAGGACGCCAAGATGGACCTGACCGCGACTGGGGATCCGGCCAAGGAGTTTGCCGCGGCCACCAAAGTGGCCACCGCCACGGTGACTGACGCCAGCGGCAACCAGACCCTGGAAGTGCGCAAGGACAAGGACAAAAATGTCTACGCCAAGAGCAGCGTGGTGGAGGGCATCTATAAGGTGAACGCCGACCTGGCCGACGCGGTGGACAAGAGCCTGGACGACTTCCGCAACAAGAAGCTGTTCGATTTCGGATTCAGCGACCCCAGCAAGGTGGAGGTCAATACCGCCGTGTATACCAAGAGCGGCGATAAGTGGATGGCCGGGCCCAAGGCCATGGACAACACCTCCGTGCAGAACCTGATCGACAAGCTGCGCGACCTGAGTGCCAGCAAATTTGCAGACGCCGGCGCCGGCGACCCGGTGTTCACGGCCACCGTGACCTCCAACGACAGCAAGCGCGTGGAGAAAGTGACCATCCGCAAGCAGGGCGACAAATATTTCGCGCAACGTGAGAATGAGCCGAGCATCTATGAATTGGACGCGCAGGCGGTGACGGACCTCCAAAAAGCCGCGTCCGATGTGAAGGAAGCGCCGCCGCCTGCTGCTCCGGCGAAGAAGAAGTAAGATTAAGTAGCCGCTGATAAACGCCGAGGAACGCTGATGGTCAGAAATCCGTCAGCGTTCCTCGGTGTTTTTCAGCGGCCAATAGTCTTTCAACCCGATGAACGCTCTGCTCACGGACCTCTACGAGCTCACCATGGCAGCCGGGTATTTCGATACCGGCAGAAGCGCGCACAAAGCCACCTTCGAATTCACCATCCGGCACTTGCCGCCGCATCGCAATTTCGTGCTGGCGGCCGGCCTGCCGCAGGTGGTGGACTACCTGCTCAATTTGAGTTTCACCGCCGGGGAGATCGATTACCTCCGCGGCCTGCCGCAATTCGAGCGCATCTCGCCGGCATTTTTCGAATATTTGGGGCAATTCCATTTCACCGGGGATTTGTTTGCGGTGCCTGAAGGGACGCCCTTGTTCGCCGGCGAGCCGGCGCTGCTCATCCGCGCGCCGATTATCGAGGCGCAGATTCCGGAGACCTTTGTGCTCGCGGCGGTCTCGTTTCAAACCCTCATCGCCAGCAAGGCCGCGCGCCTGGTGGAAGCGGCCGGGGGCCGGCCGGTGGTGGAGTTCGGCACTCGCCGCGCGCACACGCCGGAAGCGGGCGTGTTCGGAGCGCGGGCGGCTTACATCGGCGGGTGCAGTAGCACCAGCAACGCGCTGGCGGGGCTGCAATTCGGCATCCCGGTGGCCGGCACGGCGGCGCACTCCTGGGTGATGTCGTTCTGCTCGGAACTGTCGGCCTTTCGGCATCTTCAGCAGGTGATGGGCGAGCACGCCACGCACGTGATCGATACGTACGATCCGCTGGAGGCCGCGCGCCGGGTGGTGGAGTTGGGGCGGCCCTTATGGGGCGTGCGCCTGGATAGCGGCGACCTGCTGGGCCTCTCGCGGCAGGTGCGCGCCATTCTCGACCAGGGCGGACTCACGGATGCCAAAATCATGGCATCGGGGGACCTGGACGAGTACAAGATTCGCGACCTGGTGGCGGGCGGCGCGCCCATCGATGCCTTCGGCGTGGGCACGCAGCTTTCCACCTCGGCCGATGCCCCCAGCCTGAGTGCCGCCTATAAACTGGTGGAACAGGACATCCACGGCATCCAGCGGTTCACCGCCAAGTTCAGCCCCGACAAGCTTTCGGTGCCCGGCGCCAAGCAGGTTTTCCGGGATGTGGCGCGCGATGTGATCGCCCGCTCGGGCGAGTGCGGCCGCGGCGAAGCGCTGCTGCGGCCGGTGCTGTTGGGCGGCCGGCTGGTGGAGCCGTTGCCGTCCCTGGAACAGGCCCGCGCGCGTGCCGCGCAATCCATCGCCCGGCTTCCGCCCGCTTTGCGACAATTGGAAGTGGGAGAGGCGTGGCCGGTGATTCTGAGCCGCGAATTGCGCGAGTTGGTCGAGCGGACCCGCCATAACCTGGTAGGATGAAGACCGTCTTCATAGACATCGATTCGCAGCTCGATTTTCTGTACCCCGCGGGAGCATTGTACGTGCCGCATGCGGAGCGGATCGTGCCCGTCATCGCCCGCTTGAACCGGTTCGCCGCGGCGCAGGGGATGCCGGTGATCTCCACCGCCGACGCGCACACCGAAGACGACCCCGAATTTCAGGTGTGGCCGCACCACTGCGTGGCCGGCACATGGGGGCAGCGTAAACCGGAAAGCACGCTGCTGGCGCGGCGCGTGGTGATTCCCAACCGCGAGTGCGAATTGGGGGAAGTAAAAGGCGCGCAGCAGGTGGTGGTGGAGAAGCAGACCGTGGACGCGTTCCGCTCGGCCAATCTGGGCCGCGTGCTGGAGGCACTGGCCGGCGAGCGCTACGTGGTCTACGGAGTGGTCACGGAGATCTGCGTCTTCTACGCCGTGCGCGGATTGCTGGAGACGGGCCGGCCGGTGATTGTCGTGTCCGACGCCGTGGAGACCCTCAAGGCCGCCGACGGGCAGAAGGCGATCGGGGAGTTGGTCGCAGGCGGAGCCATGCTGGCGCCCGCGGCGGAGATCTGCGGAGGATAGGCGGGGCGGGAAGGCCGCCGGATGCGGTCCGAGCCGCAGCGCGTCGAATTCCAGCCGAGTAATGGGGTTTGTTACGGTTTGGCCACCGTCGGCGGGTTTTGGGCCGGATCCGGGCAGCCGTGGCAGTTTCCAAAATTTCGAAAGTGGTTTAAAATCAGAACAAGTTCCCACACCGGGCGCGTAGCTCAGTTGGTTAGAGCGCCTGCTTCACACGCAGGAGGTCACAGGTTCGAGTCCTGTCGCGCCCACCATAATTTTCAATCATTTACCGACAACCTTCAACTTCCGTTTTTGGGTGACTTGGGGTGATTCTTGGGGTACCTCGAAAATCGGCGTAGCCAGCGTAGGGCTATCGGTGGCTTTGCGCTTGGCTTCGTTGCGGATGTGGCTATACCGCTCCAGCATGGCCTTGCTCATGTGCCCCAGTAGGGCCTTCATGGTAGCTTCCGGGACGTCGTTCTCGGCCATTTTGGTAGCGGCGGTGTGGCGCAGATCGTGAAACCGACAGCTTACCTTGGCTGCGGTCCTGACGGACTCCCAGGCGGTCTTCATGGTGGTTACCGGCCGCTTTGGATCGATCGGGCGCACGCGGTTGCTGAATGGGAACAGGTACCAGTCCGGCTCCGGCTCGCCGAAGTTCTCGCCGATCCAATCGGCCTGCCCTTTGATCGTGCTGAAGAGTTCGGCGTTCATCGGGATGCCGCGGCCCCGCCCCGCCGGGGTCTTTGATCGGCCAACCCGAAGCAACTTGCTATTGAGATCCAGGCGCGCAAACTGCAACGTGCGGATTTCGCCCTCGCGCATGCCCGTAAGCAGGGCGATCCGGACGAACGGGTAGATGTACTTCGATTTGTTTTTGCTGGCGGCGGCCAGTAGCCTACCTTCTTCCGCTGGCAGCAACGCACGCCCGATGTCCGTGCGTTCATCCAGCTTGGGGACGTTCGGCCAAAGTTGGCCGAACGGGCGCCCGATGGCCCGCGCCAACACGCACAACTCCATGTTGACGGTGCGATTGCTGGCACCCTCGGTACTGCGCGTTCGCATGTAGCCGGTGATGCGGGATTCCGCCAAGTCCAGGAGAGACAACTTGCCCAGCAGGCGCTTCAAATGCGGAATCCGCTCCTTCACCCAGGCGATGGACTTCTGTTGATGGTTGGGCGCGTCGTACCGGGCGGCGTAATCGTCCAGAGCCTCTTTCACGGAGCGCATCATGCGGAGCGGGTTTTCCGGCCGCACGCCCTCGGTGTAGTGCCGCTCGATTTCCAGCCGGCGGCGTTTTTCGCAGTCCGCCTCTTTCGTCTTCCGGGTAGTCCTGGCGGACTCGCGGTAGCGCTTGCCGGCGTAGGTGAACTCAAACCACCAGGTGGCGGCCTTTTCGTTTCGCCGGTCTTCTTGTCGGTGTACGTGGGCTGGAAGAGAGACATCACTCCCCCTTGGGCGGCGCCGGCTTCTGGTCGAGCGCGCATTCATCACTGAATGCCGCCCGAAACCGTTACAACAAAGGAGAAAAACAGCTATGCCCGAAGTGTGTAAGAACGCGCTCTGTAAAACCTTGCTGGGCAAATTCGCCCGCGCAATCGCCCACGCTAACGAGAAAGAAAAGGCCATCCTAGCACTGCTTGCGAACGCCTACGTGTACGGCCTCGGCTCGGATATGGAGGACGACCCGCCGCGATCTGGCAGGTTTGCTCCCGATATTGCCGAGGCCACCTTTGCAATTGGCGTGCGCGCGGCTGGAATGCAGGGTCTCTGGGACCCGGACCACGATATCGAGTACATCGCTGAGGATCTGGTCGCATTTGCTAAAATCGTTCGCCGCGAAGACTGGCTGAGCGACTGTATGCACGGTCTGATGGTGCGATATGAAGCGAAGGCGCTTAACAGCCTCGAAGACGTGCTGGCATACGTCGATGGAGAAACTGGACGACCTGTCGAACAAGATTGAAATTGCAAAGGATGTGATGAAAAACTACCCGGATCTACTGGGAGGTGCGAAGCGAAGGACATCATCACTCAACGAGACCTGGCCATCTTAATGAGTGTCAGTAGCCTGCAAGCCGAGCTTGCGATCAGTTTGCGCCGCCGGCTACGGAGTGGCGCGACGGCAGAAGAGGGGCCGCTGGTGCTGAAGGAAGACGATCCCGAATCCGACATTGCGGATGACGATGAGGGGCCCTCATGGCCTTCAGCCGCAATTCAAATGCTCGGTATGTCGATTTGGGTGGTGGACGCTGCGTCTCCGGAGAGCACGCCGCCTCCGGGGGCTGAACGGGAGGAACAGGGCAAGTGAACCGGCTCGCGGGTGGCCCCGGCGCCACCCGCTTCATTCTCGCGCCGTCCGACAAATTGGTAATAGTCGGGCTGCAACGACTAATCATGAAAGCCCCCGCGCCGGGCGGCGTG
>DATJRE010000483.1:0-4406 GCA_035505095.1 Bryobacteraceae bacterium
AGGTCGTCGAGCAGATGGCGGCTCACCCGGCCACCGACAAGTCCGTACAGGGCTTCCTCAAGGACTTCCAGGGCTGGATGTCCTGATGAAGATCTGTTTCGATATCGACGGCGTGCTGTGCGACCAGGTGGCCCGCGACTATCAGGACGCACAGCCCAACCAGGCCATGATCGACCTCCTCAATCGGCTCTACGACCGCGGCCACTGCATTGTCCTTCACACCAGCCGCTTCATGGGACGCACTCAAAGCAACCCTCAGGAAGCGGAGCGGATCGGCCGCGAATTCACAGAACGCCAGCTCGCCAGTTGGGGCGTGCGCTACCACGAGTTATGGATGGGCAAGCCGCGTTACGACTATTTGATCGACGACCGTTCGGTATTCTACGATGCCGATTGCGCCCGCATCGAGGCTTTCCTCCAAGAACAGAGCCTCGCCAACACAAAGTAGGCCCCCGGCGATCAGCGCCTTTCCGGCAGCGCGGCGCGTGCAATCAATTGCGTCGTGCTGAATCCTTCAACAAAAGGAACAATCGCCACGCGTCCGCCCCAGGAGCGAACTTCCGGCGCGCCCACAATCTCATCGGCCACGTAGTCACCGCCTTTCACAATGACGTCCGGACGAAGCGCAAGCATCAGTTCAAGCGGCGTAGGCTCGTCGAAGACCACCACCGCGTCCACCGCCTCAAGTCCTGCGAGAACCCGGGCCCGCGCGTGCTCCCGAACGATCGGACGCGTTGGGCCCTTGAGGCACGACACGGAAGCGTCGCTATTGATACCCACGATGAGCCGGTCGCCCTCGCGCCGCGCATCGTCAAGCAGGGTCACGTGGCCGATATGAAGCAGGTCGAAACAACCATTTGTGAATACAACACTTAGGCCCGCATCCCGCCATTCTGCCACGCGCTCCCTGAGCCGGTCCAGCGCCATAATCTTCGTTTCCGGCCTGGGAAGAACCTCTGTCCTCAAGATGCAATCTCCTCGCGGCAGATAACCTGCATCGCCGCCTGGAATACTTCGCCGACGGTGATCGACTCGATGCAGACCTTCTTCTTCTCAATGCAGGTGGTCAGTCGGCACCCAGCACACTCGACCTGGTGGTAAATAGAGCGGTGCTGCACACCGATGGGATACCAGCGGCCTGGAAGATCAAGCGCGGCAAAAGGGATCACACACGACACGCCGTAAGCCGCAGCCAGGTGCATCGGCCCGCTGTCGGCTCCCAGAAAGAGCTTGGCGCAACGCAGGACCGCCGCCGACTCACGCGGCGTTAGCTGGCCGCAAAGATTCACTACCGAACCCTTCCAGCTACCCGCGGCATATTCGCTCACTTCCGCATCCTCTTTTGCGCCGACTAAGACCAGCGCGTGGCCCGGAAGCTCTCGCGAAAGCTTAGCCAGCAGTTCCCGCCATCTTTCTCGTCCCCACTCCTTGGCCTGCATCTTCGTGCCCGGACCACATGCGATCAGAGGCGCTCCGCCAACCGGGGCCAGCATTCTATCCGCTCTTCTCGTCTCCGCATTGGTAAGCCGCAGGTCCCAGCTCGCAAGGTCGGAAAGATCCATCATCCCTAGCGAATCGATACAGCGAAGCAGCCGGGCCGCTTCCCTCTCCCACAGGCCTGTTGCCGGATCGAACCGGCTCGAGGCCAATTCGCCCTCGGGAAGGCCCACTATGCGGCGAACTCCGCTGAACTGGAAAAACAGCGCGTCTCGTCTCACTGCCTGCTCGCCGCGCGCGGGCGTGAGGTAGACAAGTACATCTGGGTTGAAGCGTCGAATTCGCCAGGAGAGCCTGAGCAACTCAGTCGGATTGCGCGTGCCAACGGTGTAGCGCATGTAGCCATGCACTAGGCCCGATTCGCCTAGCACCGACGCCGACGCCGGAGCTTTGGCATGGACTGGAAAATTGGTCAGCATCCATCGCTCAGCCCGCGGGAACGAGCGTGCAATCAGGTGAAATGAAGGCAATGCGACGACGGTATCGCCCAGGCTCCCGATGCGATAGATCAGGACCTTCCGTACCGAAGGATCCGGCTGCAAAGGTCAGTCTCCTAGAACTTCCTAAGGTTGACGATGGTCTTCAGAATGGTCTCGCGTTGCGGCAGGATAGCGTCTTCGAGCACCGGTTGATAGGCCACGAATGTGTCCATCGCACCAATGCGCTTCACCGGAGCATCGAGATCCTCAAAAAGCTCATCTGCAATGCGCGCCGCGATCTCAGCCCCGTATCCCCAGCTTAACATGTCCTCGTATGCCACGATCACGCGGCTCGTCTTGCGCACTGAAACGGCGATCGCCTCCCAGTCGTAGGGGCTCAGCGTGCGCAGATCGAGCACCTCCACGTCGATGCCGTGCAGGCGGCGCGCCTGCTCTGCTGCCTGCAACGCGCGCGGTACAACTGCGCCATACGTCACCAGCGTTATGTGCGTGCCAGCGCGCACCACCTTCGCCTTACCGAAAGGAATCGAAAACTCCTGCCCCGGATACGGCGCCCGTCCATAAGACTCGCGGTAAAGCCGTTTGTGCTCGAGAAACAGCACAGGATCGTCGCAGCGAATGGCCGTGCGCAAGAGCCCGTTCGCATCGAGCGCATTGGAGGGAAAAACCACCCGAAGCCCCGGAATATGCGTGAAGATACTCTCCCCCGACTGCGAGTGATAAATCGCCCCTCCGCTGATGTAACCGCCGATAGGAGCCCGGATGACCACTGGCGCCGCCCAGTTCCCGTTCGACCGCCAGCGCATCAGCGCCAGTTCATTGCGAATCTGATGCATCGCCGGCCAGATATAGTCGAAAAATTGAATCTCAACCACTGGCTTCATGCCCCGCAGTGCATAGCCCACAGCGCGGCCCACGATGTTGGCCTCTGCCAGCGGAGAATTGAAAACGCGCTCCGATCCAAACTCGGTTTGCAGTCCCGCCGTGAGCTTAAAGACTCCTCCCTTGCCCTTCACTTCCTCCAGCGCCCCCTCGCGACTGGCGTCGGCCACGTCTTCTCCGTAAACCACAATGCGGGGATCGCGGCGCATTTCGTCGTGCAGGCAGGCGTTGATCAGGTCAACCATCGTTCGCGCAGCGTTAGTCTCGGCGTCGCCGCGGTCTGCGTCCGATACGGCCTCGGTCGCAAAGGTGCAACTGGACGGATCGAGATCTTCCGAGTAAACGTGCGCAGGAATACTCGCCACCGAGGGCAGCGGCGCCTCCAGCGCCCGCGCAGCGGCCTCGCCGGCCTCGCGCTCGACCCACCGCTCCAGTTCATCCACCTGTTCGGCGGTTAGTATTCCATCTCGCATCAGCCGCATCTGCATCCGGGTAACGGGGTCGCGCAGCGTGTCGGCCGCCCGCTCAGCCGTCGACCTGTAGAGCCTATCGTCGTCTGAAAGCGAATGCGAATAAAGCCGGATACAGTGCCCGTGCACGAAGGCCGGTCCCAGGCCCGCCCGGCAATATTCCGCCGCAGCCTGAAACGCGAGCAGGCAGGCCACAGGATCCGTGCCATCTATCTCGGCGAAGTGGAAGTTGGGAAAATTGGCCACCAACCGCGAGATATTTCCTCCTGGCGTGTTCACTTCCACCGGCACGCTGATCGCGTAGCCGTTGTCCTCGACGCAAAAGATCACCGGAAGCTTTGCGTTGGAGGCTGTGTTCAACGCCTCCCAAAACTCGCCCTGCGATGTAGAGCCCTCCCCGATGCAGGCCAGAACCACTTCATCGCCATGGAATGTCACGTCGCGAAAGGCACGGTAGTCGCCCGTGGCCCTCTCCGCCGCCTCCGGATGCCGGCTGAAATACCTTCCGGCCTCCGCGCAACCTACCGCGTGCAGAAGCTGTGTGGCTGTCGAAGACGAAGTGCTCACAATGTGCAAGGACGGGCTGCTCCAGTGGGTTGGCATCTGGCGCCCGCCGCTGGCCGGATCGGTGCTGGCGCCCACCGCCTGCAGCATCATCTCGCCCGGCGTCACCCCGAGCGCCAGGCACAGGGCCCGATCGCGATAGTAGGGGAAGAACCAGTCGTACCCCGGTCTTAGCGCCAGCGCCGCCCCCACCTGCAGGGCCTCGTGCCCCGCGGCCGAAATCTGGAAGAAGATCTTCTGTTGCCGCTTGAGAAGTATCTCGCGGTCGTCCAACGAACGTGAGAGCGCCATCAGCCGGTAGATTTCAATCAGCCGCTGGCGGCTAAGGCCTTCAACGGCCGCTTCTTTTTCGGGCGCGCCTACGCCGGAGACCGCAAGTTCCATTCCCTGTATTCTCCCTCAAACTCAGCGGGTTGGGGAAGCCCAGGCCCGATTGTAACGCGCACGCCAGCTCCGTTGCAGCCGATACCGTGACGCCCGGCTAAACGACTACCGGCTGAAAGCCTGTAGGTTTGGTTGGGACTGGAAGTCGCCGGTTTGCGGCTGAAGCCGC
>DATJRE010000484.1:0-2182 GCA_035505095.1 Bryobacteraceae bacterium
CTCACCGCGGAGACGCGGAGAGCGCGGAGGCTACGCGGAGAAAACCATGAGGTGTTCCTCGGCGACCCACACCCGCCCCTACTGCTTCGGAACAAAGATCGCGAAGCCGGTGGTCCGCATCACCGGCTGGTAGCGCGCCAGCAACTCCCGCATGAATGCGGCGGGGATGCGTTGCCGTTCCTCCGGAACGAGCGGCTCACCGGCGGCAATATCCAGTTGGATCACCGGGTACTCGTGCGCATCAATCAGGCGCACCAGGCGCTCCGGCGGCAGGTTGCCGGTCTTGACCAGTTGATCGATGGCAAAGGGATCGTAGGTCATCGGTTTGCCGGCGGCGTAGCAGAGCAACAGATTTTCGCAGAGCGCCGGGCCGGGCTGCGAGCGCAGAAAATCGGCGCCGGCCGCGAATTCTTTCTCGAACTGGGGGACAGCGCCGAGAATGGCGGCATCGTCGCTGACCCTTTGCGGGAGCAGAATCCACGAGGTGTAGAAGAACGGCACCACCAGCAGCACCGTCAAAAGCGCTTCCCGCCAGGGCAGCGCTTGAACCGCCTTTTCCACGGCTGGCAGCAGCAAGCCTGCGATCAATGCCAGGGCCAGGATGGAATCGAACAGATGGTTCCAATCCGACCCGCCCTCGCAGCAGAAGACGAAGCCGATGGCGACGCCCGCGGCCAGCGCCCACACGGCCAGGCTTTCCAGGCGGAGGCGCGGCTCCGCCATTGCCCAGACCATCGCGACGACTAGCGGGATCTGGAAAAACATCAGGTAGAAAGCCACATTGGCCATCAGCAGATCGTAGCTATGGACGCGGGGAATGAGTAAGTCGGTGAGAAAGTACAGACCACCGACTAAGAAGGTCAGGAGTAAGAGGGCGAAACCGGCAGCGGCTCCGGCAATCAGCCATGTAACAAGGCGCTTGCGGTTGGTGAGGAAAAGCTGGACGGCGACCGCGGTGGGCAGCGCCAGGAGGGATTGCTTGGTAAACAGGGCCACCACGAACAGCACAGCGGACCAGCGCAGCCACTTTTCGGACTCCGGATCGCGGACGTAGCAATACAACCCCGCCGCGCTCAGCAGCATAGCCAGAAACTGCGGATCGTTCATGCCCACGCGGTCGGCCTTATAGGACGCAATCCAGATCAGAAAACAGGCTCCCGCATAAACCGCGTAGCGAAGTTGGCGGGTCAGCTTGTAGACAATCATCCCGGTGAGCACCACCACGCCGAAGAAGCTCGCCAGCGCAATCCAGCGGCCCACTACGTTGATGTCACCGGCGATCTTACCCAGTCCGCCAATCAGATAGAAAGATACGGGCGGGTAAGTGGTGTAGACGAACTGCGGCGTCGTGCCATACAGACGCACCCCGGAAATGGCCATGTGGGCCATCTGGGTGTTGAAGCCCTCGTTATAGTTGAGGGAGTATTGCGCCGGCACGCGCGCCACGGGAAACCACAATACCAGGAGGGCCAGCACGCCCAGAAGCGCGAAGGCGATGCGCCAGGGAGTTTCTGAAGCCGCGGGCAGGGGCGCGGATGGCGGGCTTACGGAACGCCCCGCGGGCGAACGATGGGCGGACTCGGCGGGTACGCTCGCGCGGGAAGCTTTGGCCATACGGACTACGATAGCGCGCTTGTGACGATCACCGCCCCATGCCGGCGAGCTTCTGGTAGGCCTCTTCGGCTTCGGGATCGGGGCCGTGCGGGCCGGCCAGGTAAATTCCGATCCATTTGCGGGCGCGCGTCAAGTCGCCGATCTTCGCAAATGTCTGCCCCAGCGCGCGGGCGCAGCGCGGGTACTGCGGCTCGTGGTCGATGTGCAGGGCGCATTCGGCCTCCAGGCCATCGAGCACCTGCAGTTGCGGAAGCGGCGTAACCCCGGGCGGCGGATCACGCATCAGCACCATGGCCTGGGCGTCGCTGTAGACCAGCTTCCAGGTGGTCTCGCGCGGATCGGCCAGCGCCGGGGCCAGGAAGTAGAGATTGCCGGTGATGTACTCGAAGCCGTTCAGCACCAGCACCTGTACACCGTAGCGGTCGAGCAGTTGCTGAGCACTCGGGCCGCCCGAGGCGTCGTGGTTATAGAGAATCCGCACGTAGTCCTGGAAGACCGACTCGCTCAGCGCGCGGCCGTCGATGAAGACGCGCTCTTGCGGCCACAGCCGCCACATCAGGTAGCCGCC
>DATJRE010000485.1:0-4741 GCA_035505095.1 Bryobacteraceae bacterium
ATATCCTCAACGTAGCGGTCAAACAGAAGCGATTGTCCGATGACCCCTGTCGAGCCGTCGAACTTCCGGTTTCAGTTGCGAAATCGATCCAGAAGCTGTAGGTCAACCTCAAGAACGGGTTGTCCATATCGCCGACTCGAAAACGGTGAACGGTATCGGCGATATGCCGATGACCGCTACCGCGGGAGGCGTTCCTGCGACAAATCCAGAGGACGCCTGGTAGCGACTACCTCTTCCCCAACCCAAAATCCACCGGCAGCAACCCGTACATGACGAACCTGCGAACGGGGTGGGCGGCTACGCTGAAGAAGGCTGGGGCGATGCCGAAGTGTTCAAGCTCTACGGCCAGGCCAAACGCGGTCTGATCCGGGAGGCACAAGCAAAGCTGCTCGATCGGATGGCCCACGAGCGGCGCGGGGAATTTCATTCTCCGGAGCGGGGCCAGTTGGCCGATGAAAATTCACAGTTTTCGCACGTTCAACTTTCTTCGACGGTTCGGGAAGGGGGTTGGTATTGCAGTAAAAAGGAAAAATCAATGGTCGGGCCGCCGAGATTTGAACTCGGGATCTCTCGCACCCCAAGCCAAAAAATATCAATCACTTACAGACAGTAGTTACTGAAAACACAAGACTTGCGGTGGTGCGATTTGGACGCCAGGGCGCCGAATTGGTGGAATTTTCCCACGGGCGCAGGTCGCGCCCAGTTGGTTCCGGTCCGTCCTCACGCTTTCGAACCGCCACCGTAGCCCCATGTTGCGTCGATCTGCGATTGCCATCTCAATAGTCCCGGGTCTGGCGCTTCTCGGAGCGGTATCCGGCCCCGTTCCGGCGTCGGCCTGGAACGCTATTACCCCGGAGGGCCGCGCCCGCGACTCCCGGCGACCAGAAGGCTGCGACACATGAATCGACCGTGCCGCCGCGTGCTTCGAGAATGTTAGTGCTTACGCCAATGGGAAAGAATATAATCGGCCCATGTTGCGAAGCATTGCGTCCACCCTACTCTTCACGGGGCTTGCCGTAACGGCGTATGCTCAACCCGATGACTGCAACGCGCCGGCTGCCTCTCCATCTGTAACAATTTCTCTTCCAGGTTCCCCCTTCATGGTGGCGCCGTCGAAAGATGGCTGCTGGGTATTCGTTTCTCTAGTCGGCCGCGGCGAAAACTCCGGGATCGCCGTGCTGAAGCGGTCCGGAGGGAAGGTCGAACTGGTGCACGTCGTGCAACTTCAGTCGTCTCCCACTGGGATCACCGTGACGCACGATGGAAAGCTTCTGATCGCCGCGGCCACCACCGCTGCAGTCTTTGTCGACGTGCCGAAGATGATTGCGGGCGCGTCCGACGCGGTGGTGGGCACAATCGCGGGTGGCCGAGGCAGCATCTACGCCAATACCACGCCCGACGATAGGCTGCTTTTCGTGTCGGAGGAGAACGGTGAGGCAATCACGGTAATCGATCTGGTGCGGGCGCGGCGGAATGGCTACGCGCCCGACTCCGTGATAGGCAAAATTCCCGCTGGCTTGGCCCCCATTGCGCTCACGTTTTCCCCGGATGGCAAGTGGCTCTACACTACCAGCGAACTGGCCCCGCCAGATTGGAATTGGCCGAAGGCTTGTAAGCCCGAAGGAATGACTGTTCCGGACTCAGTGATGACCGGACCGGAGGGCGCGGTGATCGTCATCGATGTCGCCCGCGCCAGTACCGACCCGGCGCATGCCGTCGCTGCGCGCGTCCCAGCCGGCTGCAGTCCGGTGCGCATGACGATTTCGCCGAAGGGCGATCGCATCTATGTCAGCGCGCGCAACACCAATGCCGTGCTGGAATTCGATACGGCGAAGTTGGTTTCAGATAGCGCCCACGCCATGGTGGGAATCGCTCCGGTTGGCGATGCACCAGTGCCCGTAATGAGCGTGGATAAAGGGCGGCGACTTCTGGTAGGTAACTCCAATCGCTTCGCCGGCCGGGGCGCGCCGCAGAGCCTGACGGTGCTCGATACGGCCAAGATCAGCCAAGGCTTGGCCGCCGTGCAGGGCATGATCCCCGCCGGCTCCTTTCCTCGCGAAATGGCGGTTTCGTCGGATCAGCGCACGCTGTTCTTGACCAACTTCGGCTCGAATTCGTTGCAGGTTCTCGACATCGACCACCTCCCCATCGACCCGAAGCTTCCTCCCGAGATCGCCAGGAACGCGGATTCGGTTGCGCATCGCCACGACCACAAGCCTATCGAGGTCGATCCGAAGGTAATCGCCCGATACGTCGGCGTCTATCGGGCGTCCCCCACGCAAATCGTGATCATCGGCATGGATGGGAATCAGTTGACCGCAAAGGTCGGCCCGCCTCCGCAAGTCGCCTTTCCCGAATCGGACACCAAGTTCTTCCTCTTTGGGTTCGAGATCGAATTTCCGAAAGTGGCCGAGGGCGGATACGCGGATCAACTTACCCTGAGCCAGCGGGAGCGGACAACCGTTTTCAAGCGGGTGGACGACGAGGCCGCCAAACCTATCCTGGCGGCCGCTGTGGCGGAAGAGAAACGGATCAAGGACAACACCCCGTTCCCGGGCAGCGAGGAGGCTCTGCGCCAAATGATCGCCGGCCTGCAGTCGGGCAAACCGGTTGACACTCTGCTCGGGCCAGGCGCACAGCAGTTCCTTCCGCAATTCCAGCAACAGGCGTCCCAGATGGGACCTGTGAAGTCGATCCGGTTTCAAGCAGTCGGTCCAGCGGGCCCGGATATCTATGAGGTCGAGAGCGAGAAAGGTACCTGGGTGTGCCGGATCTGGATGGCAGCGGACGGGAAAGTGGAGAGGGTGCTCGCGCAGCCAACCAACTCGGGTTCGAATGCGCCTCAGGTAGGGGGAACCAGAGGCGCGGCAAGCGCTGCGGCAAGCCCGGCGAATACCGCGGCAGCAGCGGTGGAAACAGCGGCAGCCGCTGTGGAATCGGACGCCTCCAAGGCCACCGCGGCTTCAGCGGCCGGCGACCGGGCGGCGGCGAACGCGGCGCAAGCGCAGGCGGTGGCGGATTACTCCGCATTGCAGGCCGCAGAGGCTCAACTGGCGAAGGCTGCAGCCGATTTGGCAACCGCTGCGGCGGCGAATGCCGCTTTCTTTGGCGGGCCAACGACCGGCAACGGAGCAATCAATGATATGGGGGTTCAGGATGCTTCTGCCGCTGCCAACCTGCTCTCCGCAGTCACCAAAGGCGGGACGGCGGGGTACACCGCGGCGGCTGCCAATGAGGCGGCTGCTATAAAGGATGCCAATACGGTCGCGGATGCTGCTCCCGCCAGGGCCTCTGCGTTCCGGGCTGCGGCCACAGCGGAAGCTGCGGCAGAAGCCGCTGCTACTGCCGCAGTTGCGGGAGGGAGTGCTTTAGCCGCAGCGGCGGCGGTATCAGCCGCGGCGAGAGCCGGGGCAACCGCGGATGGAGGTCGAAATCCTTTTGCGGCTGCTGTAGAGACTGCGGCGGCAGCGGTCGCGCATGCCGTGTCGGCCACTATCGCATCCCAGCAGGCGATGAACCGGTTGAAAACGCCTTAATGATTCAACGGCTAGCGATGCGGGTGGCGCCGGAGCGCTCGGCGAAGTGATTGCGTCCGGGCCGCGTATGGTGAACCAACCGGACATCTCGATCCGCTTCGCTCCGGTTTCGCTCACCATCCCGCGGTCCGACGGGCTGCCTGCGCATGCCGGCTAAGACGAGCAGGCGCCTTGGGCGGCAGGGGTTCCATCATTCCCTCTGAAGAATGACGGTGAGCGCAACCCAGACCAAATGTAGAAAGCCGTAGCGAATTCGCGACAGGAAAACGGTGCGTCGCAGAACTCCGCCATCGTATCGCGCTCACCGTCCCGACCAACTTCAAGGCGCAGATCGCCGGATCCGACGCGCAGCCGGTATGTCTCGACGCCGCCATCCCTGCCGATGCGAGCGGTTTCGATCTTGTTCGTCGAACCCGGGGACGATCACTCTGCTCCGTGCAATTAATTCTCAGTCGGTATTCGTTCCATGTGATCAATGACCAGCATCCGGAGCGACAGAGTTCTCAGCGTCACTTTCAGGCCTAGTTGCTTTTCGAGCGCTTTGAGCAGTTCACTCGCGGCCGGCCTCTTCTCCGGGATTTCCACCGGGGCGGTCAGCTCGATGTCGTAGTTTCCCTGGATTCCGGTCGCGTCCACCAGCGGGCGATCCAGAATGTGCGTGGCGTCGATGGCTTCGAGGACACCGGCGACCGTCAGCCCGGACGGCGCTCCGCCGAGTTGACTGCTGAAATGCCAAACGTCGGATTCGATCCGCGTGGTGTACTTCGGGAAGTCGGTCGGCGGCGCCGGGTTCTTCGCTTCCCGCAATTTCGGACCTTGCCCGGAAACGCGCACTTCGAACGCCTTCAGCTCACGAGATTCCCAGTGCGTCACCAGTCGGAAACGAGTCGCGAGCAGATCCTGAAACATGAGATTCAGACGCTCCGGGCTCGAATCGCGAGGGAAGGTCACCGAAACGTCGTAACCACGCACGCCGCGCTGCGCGTCGACCCATGCGGGCCAGACAATCTGGTAGTCGGGCAACGGCCATGCCCTGCGGATCAGGTGCTTGATGCTCGCCTTGCGAAGATCGATCCGGACCGGATCAAATCGCGTGGACGGCCGGTCGGCCGACTCGTTGACTTTGACGGACGCGGCGTCGAATTGCGGCTGCTCGGTCTGGCTTTGGGCAGAGCCGCTTGCCGATGACAACGCGAGCGCTGCCA
>DATJRE010000486.1:0-17003 GCA_035505095.1 Bryobacteraceae bacterium
CGCTTCCACCTGCACCGGAATGCGGGTTTCGAAGCTCGCGGCGCGGCCGACGGAGGCGGCCACGTCCAGCGGCTGCAATTGCGGGCGCGGCAGCTTGGCTAGCCGCGCGTAGGCCCCGATGAAGCGGCTGAGGCTTTCCGAGCGCGAAGTGATGACGCTTAAGCCTCGCTGCATGTCGTCGCGCCAGTCCTCCGCCAGGGGCTGGCGCGACAGGATGGTGAGCAGGCTTCCGGCAATCGATTTGATGGGTGCCAGCGAATTGTTCAACTCGTGGCCCAACACCCGCACCAGGCGCTGCCAAGCTTGCAGTTCCTGCTCGCTCAGCGCTTGCGTCAGGTCGGAGATCACTACCAGCTCCAGGGGCAGCCCGCGCTCGCGGATGCGCGTGCGCCGCACTCCCCAGCGCCCCGCGGCGCCCGGAAACACCGTTTGCAGGGTGGTTTGCGGGGGGCCTTCCAGGCACGAAAGCAGGTGTAGTTCCGTGGCAGTCTGGCCCAGCAGGCGCTCGGGCGGCGCGGCCAGCAACCGTTCTCCGGCGCGGTTCACCAGGCGCAGGCGCTGGTGTTCATCGAAGGCGAAAATCGCCACGTCGATCTCGCGCATCACCGTGCGCAGCAGCGTGGTGGCTTCCAGCGCGCCCAGGCGCTGCTCGCGCAGGGTGCTGCCCAGGGTGTTGACTTCGCGCATCACCTCGCCGAGCGCGTCATCCGGGCGCGGAGAGCGGCCGCGGACGGAAAAATCGCCCTCGCGCAAGGCGCCCAGCAAATTGGATAAGGTTTGCAGCGGAAACACTACCCGCTCCCGCACGGCCATGGCCAGGCCCAGCCAGCAGCCCGCGATCAGCACTGTCAGGGTGGCCTGCACGCGCGTAGGAAAATCGCCGGTCCACAGCAGCCATAGCGCCACCGCCGAGCCGGGCAGTCCCGCCAGCAGCGACAGCAGGACCACGCGGCCTTCATAGCCGATGCGCGCGATTTTCTCTTCCGGCGTTTTGGACACGGCGCGGCTTTACAATCCGTACCTTTGCAAGCGGCGATAGAGCGCGCTGCGGCTCAAGCCCAGCGCGTTGGCGGCGTGGCTCACGTTGCCGCTGAAGCGCGCCAGCGCCTTTTTGATGAGCAGCGCCTCTACGTCTTCCAGGCTCATCTCTTCCAGGCGCGGCGGCCCTTCGCGGCCGGTCCGCAGCCCCAGGTCGGCCGCCCGGATCGAGCCGCTCTGCGCCATGAGGACGGCGCGCTCCACCGCGTGATCCAACTCGCGCACGTTCCCGGGCCAGGCATGCGCCAGCAGGGCCTTGATGGCGCTCTCATCGAAACCGTCAATGGCCTTGCGGTAATGCTGGGCGTGCTGGTGCAGGAAATGGGCGGCCAGAACGGGGATATCCTCGCGCCGGTCGCGGAGCGGCGGCAGCCGGATTTCGATGGTGTTGAGGCGGAACAACAGGTCCTGGCGAAAGCGCTGCTCGGCCACGGCGGCGTGCAGGTCGGCATTGGTGGCGCTGAAGAAGCGCACGTCCACGCGGCGGGTTTTCGAAGAACCCACGCGTTCGAACTCGCCGGTTTCGATGGTGCGCAGCAGCTTGGCTTGCAGGCCCTGCGAGATGTTGGCGATTTCGTCCAGAAACAGCGTGCCGCCATCGGCCATTTCAAAGCGGCCCACGCGGTCGCTCTTGGCGTCGGTGAAGGCCCCCTTCACGTGCCCGAACAGCTCGCTTTCGAAAACCCCTTCGGCCAGGCCGCCGGTATTCACGGTGACCAGCGGGCGCGAGGAGCGCAGCGAAACCGAATGCAGCGTCTGCGCCACCAGCCCCTTGCCGGTGCCGTTTTCGCCGGTAATGAGCACGTTGGCGTCGGAGGGGCCCACGCGCGAAATCACGTCCAGCACCGGCCGCATGGCAACCGAGCCGGCGATTAACTGCGGAAATCGCTCGGCGCGCAGGGCGCGGTTTTCGGCTTCCAGCCGCTGGCCTTTGCGCAAGGCGCGGCCCAGTTCGATCTGGGTTTTGAGAATGGCGGAGAGCCGCGCATTGTCCCAGGGCTTCTGGATGAAGTCGCGGGCGCCGCGGCGCATGGCCTCCACGGCCAGTTCCACCGATCCCCAGGCGGTCATCACGATTACCGGCAAGGTCGTGTCGAGAGTCTGAATGCGCTGGAGCAGCTCCAGACCTTCCTGCCCGCTGGTGGTGTCGCGGGTGTAGTTGAGGTCCATCAGGACAGCATCGAAATCGCGGGATTCGATGGCGTCAATCGCAGCGGCGGGCGAGTTGACGGTCTCCGCCACATAGCCTTCGCCCTTCACCAGGAAGCGCAAAGCTTCCAGCACGTCCGGCTGATCGTCGGCGATCAGGATGGAGGGCGTTCGGGATTCGGATGATTTCATTAAATCCTATTCATACCGCAAAGCTGAGGTGAATAGGCATTTAGGGGGCCATCCGCGGGCGGGCGTCACAGACCCTCTGGGAATGAGTCGCGCGCCAACCGGGTCTTCACGCCATGTCCGAATATGGGACGGTCCGGGCAGCCCAACCGGAGCTGCCGGCGGCCCTCGCGTCTAATGTGCTGTCCCGCTTACCGCTTGCTCACGCGCGCGGCTCCGAAACCTGACCGGAGCCGCAGAGCGGTCATCAACCGTTGGCTGGTACACGACGTTAATGCCGGTGAAACTCGTGGCGCTCCACGCGCGGCCCGGCGAAGTGCGGCATGGGGTGCGCATACGGGTGAACGTAAGTCCCCCGGTTGGCCCACGTGCGCACCCACGGATGGCGGTCGATAATCAGGTTGTGCTCGCGCCATCCAATGCCGGCGCCCACCCAGCCAAACGGAAGAAATCCCGCGCCGATGGTGATGCCGGGGCCGAAATGGATGGCCCCTCCCACAAAGAACCCGGGCCGCGGCGCCGCGAACACCACGTACGGATCATACGTGGGCACATAAATCACATCGGGGCTAACCGGTAGGATTTGGATGTCGCCCGGCCCGCCCACCACCTGGTCATAGGCGTTCGATTGCAAATAGCCGTATTGCATGGCTACCTGGCGCTGGCTCTGGATGGCGTCCATGACCGCCGCGCGGTTGGTCAGCACGGCTTGGCCCAGCGCCTGCGTCCAACTGGGATCCTGCGCCATCATGTTCAGCACCTGGGGAAACGGCAGCAGGCCCAGGATGCTGGGGTCCCACGGTAAGCGGTCCTCATTGATGGCTTGGGCCAGCGTCTGCTGGTTCATGTAGCTGTGCTGGTTGGCCCAATTGGCGGCCTCGGGAATCTGGTCCCAGAAGGTGGAGGCGGTCAGGATCTGCGCCAGAAGCGGGTCGGGGTAGAGGGCGATTCTCTGCACCAGGGGGTCCAACTGCGCTGGTTGCTGCGCCTGGACCGGCGGCGGTGGCGGGGGCGGCGGATACTGCTGCGCCCAGGCGGGGAGGGAAACAAGCAGGGCCGCCATCGCAGCCAGCGACGATCGGCCGTAAAATCGTTGGTTCATAGTTGCTCCGTAATGGCGTTTGCAAACCCGGTTCCTTGGTATGCCGCGGCACAATCGACGTGGCCGGGCGCAGGGGCGAATGGATGGCGGTGAGCTTCGAGTTTTTCCGATTCCGATTCCACTTTCGGGCGGTAACGCCGGTGCGCTTTCCGCCCGGAAAGGCCGCCAACGTCATCCGCGGCGGATTGGGGCTGGTCTTGCGCCAGTGGGCTCCGCCTGCCGTGTTCGCCGGCCTGTTCCAGCCAGAGGGCGGCCGGGGACGCACCCCCAGCGGCCTGGCCGATCCGCCGCGCCCGTTTCTGATTCGCGCGGCGCACCTGGATGGCGTCGAAGCCGCGGCGGGCGCCACCTTCTACTGGGACGTTCACGCCTTCGACACAGGCCATCCACCGCTCGAGGCGCTGCGGCAGTCTTTCGAGCGGTTGGCGGAGGAGGGTCTCGGGCCGGGGCGCGGCCGGGCTGCCCTGGAGCGGGTCGAACAGGTCGATCTGCTGGGTAACGCCCGGGCCGCCGAAGATTCGCCGCAGGCGCTGGTGCCCCTGTCGATCGATCTGGAGGGCGACGCGCCAGCCTCCAGCGTGCGGCTGCGCTTCGTCACCCCAACCGAATTGAAGGGCGAAGGCGGGCTGGCGGAGCGGCCCGAATTCGGCATTCTGTTCGGCCGCTTGCGCGATCGCATCGGGGCGCTCAGCGCGCTCTACGGCCGCGGGCCGCTGGCGGTTGACTTCCGCGGGCTGGGCGAGCGCGCGCGCGTGGTGCGCCTGGTGGGGCACACGCTCGAATGGCAGCGCCCCGAGCGCCGTTCGGGCCGCACCGGCCAGGTTCACTCCATCGGAGGGTTCACCGGCGACGCCGAATACGCCGGCGATCTGGGCGAATTTCTGCCCTGGCTGGCGGCTGCGCGGTGGGTGGGGGTGGGCCGGCACACGGTCTGGGGAAATGGCGATGTGCGAGTGGTGGCATCCGGGAACCCCTGCACGCCCGCCAATCCTGCGTAGAATAGGGATTTGATTGTTACTCTGACGATTAACCCGGCGATCGACCGGACCTTCAGCGTGGACCGGCTGGCTTTTGAGGACCGCGCTTACATCAAATCGACGCACGAGACCGCCGGCGGCCGGGGCATCAATTCGTCGGTCGTCATCCACTCCTTTGGCGGCCAGACGCTGGCGGTGCTGACTTCCGGAGGCGATAACGGCAAACGGCTGGAGAACCTCCTCAGCCAACGCGGTTTTCCCATCGCGGTGGTTCCCATCGAGCGCGAGATCCGCACCAATTTCACCATTACGGACCGGCACGGCCTGACGGTGAACCTCAACGAAATTGGACCCGAGATGGGCAAGGCGGAAGTGCTGGCGGTGGAGCGGACGGTGCGCAAGGCGTTGGACAAAGCATCCTGGCTGATGCTGTGCGGCAGCATTCCGCCAGGCGTGCCGGCGGCATTTTACGGCAAGCTGATCGCGATGGCGCATAAGAAGAAGGTGAAGAGCCTGCTGCATGCCGATGGCGGCGCGCTGCGCGAAGGCATCGAGGCGCGGCCCACCGTGGTGACGCCCAACCAGCAGGAGGCCGAGCGATTGTTGGGCCGGGCGCTGCTGACGCGCACGCATTATCTGGAAGCGGCGGAACGCATCCGCAAGATGGGAGCGGACTCGGTGGCTTTGTCTTTGGGCAGCCGCGGCGCCGTGGGGGCGTATGCCGGGGGGTTGATTGAAGCGCTGCCTCCGCGAGTGGATGCGCTGACCCCGATCGGCGCGGGCGATGCCATGGGGGCGGCGTACAGTTGGGCGCTGGAAAGCAAAGACGATACCACCGACGCGCTGCGCTGGGGCGTGGCCGCGGGAACCGCCACGGCGCGCCTGGCGGGCATGAATTTCGCCAACCTCGAGCAGACCCGCGAGATCTACCGCCAGGTGGAAATCCGGCGCGTCGAATAGCGTGGCGGATGCGCCCAAGCCTGTCCCATCGTTCTTCCGCGCGGCGGGCACGATTTCCGCGGCCATTTCGCTGAGCCGCTTCGCGGGCATGGTGCGGGAAGTCGTGATGGCCCGCCTGTTCGGCGCGGGAGAAATCTACGATGCCTTCCTGCTGGGAATGCGCATCCCCAACCTGGCGCGCAACCTGTTTGCGGAAGGCGCACTCTCCTCCGCCTTCGTGCCGGTGTTCTCGCAATACCTGGCGGCGCGGGGCCGCAAGGCCGCCGCCGGGCTTTCGAGCGCGGCGGTCACGGCGCTGGCTCTGGCGGTGACCGCGGTCTGCGTGGCGGGAATGGTGTTCAGCCCGCAGTTGGTGGACCTGCTGGCTCCGGGTTTCGCCGCGGTGCCCGGCAAGCGCGAGCTGGCGATATTGCTGACGCGCATTATGTTTCCGTTTCTGGCGCTGGTGGCCCTGGCGGCGCAGGCCATGGGCGTGCTGAACGCCTGCAACCGGTTCGGCATTCCGGCGCTGGCCTCCACGTTTTTCAATCTGGGCAGCGTGGCGTTCGGCGTGGGGCTGGGCTTCACGGTGGGGCGCGGTACGCCGCGGGGCCTGATTATTTGCATGGCCTGCGGGGTGGTGCTGGGCGGGGTGCTGCAGTTGGTGTGGCAATTTCCCAGCCTGCGGCGCGAAGGCTTTCTCAGCCGCCCGCGGTGGGATTTCGGTCATCCCGGATTGCGGCAGATCGCGCGCCTCATGTTGCCCGCCCTCGTGGGCAACGCGGCCCTGCAGATCAACGTGATGGTCAACACCAACCTGGCATCCAGCATCACCGGTCCCACCGGTCAGGTGATGAACGGGCCGGTAAGCTGGCTGAACTACGCGTTCCGTTTCATGCAGCTTCCCCTGGGGTTGTTCGGAGCGGCCATCGCCTCCGCCATGCTGCCGGACGTTTCGCGCGCCGCGGCGGCGGGACGCATGCAGGAATTCCGCTCCATGCTTAAGCGCGCGCTGGGACTGATGCTGCTGGTCACCATCCCTTCCTCGGCCGGCCTGGTGGTGCTGGGCGAAAGCATGATCGGCGCAATCTACCAGGGCGGCCATTTCCAGGCTTACGATACGCATCAGACGGCGGTGGCGCTGGCCTGGTACAGCATAGGCTTGGCCGGGTATTCGGCTACCAAAATCCTGGCGCCGGTGTTCTACGCCCTGGATGACGGGCGCACGCCGATGCTGGTGAGCGGGGCTTCGGTGGCACTGAACCTGGTGCTGGCTTTGGCCCTGGTGAAAGGGGGCGGCATGGGACACGCCGGGCTGGCGCTTTCCACGTCCCTGGCCGCGCTGGCCAGCGGGGCGATGCTCTTCGCGTTGCTGAGCGCGCGGATTCCGGCCATCGGCGGGCCCGCGCTGGGTTGGAGTGCGCTGAAGATCGGCGCCGCCGCGGCGGCCATGGCGCTGATGTGCCATGTTTCGAGCGCCTGGATACGCGGCGCTCTGGGGGCAGGAAGGACCGCCTGCCTGGCCGATGTGGCCGTTTCCATCCCCCTGGGCGCAGCGGTTTTCTATGCCGCCGCCCGTGCCTTGGCGGTACCCGAACTGGAGCCGGTCAGTGCCGCGTGTTACACTGCCTTAAGGAATGCTCTCCGACCTGAAGTTGGTGATTCGTCTGCAGGAGATCGATAACCGCCTTCGAGACCTGACACGCGAGATCGCCGCTTTTCCCAAACACATCGCTGAAATTGAAAAGAAACTGGTATCGCATGAGCGCAAGCTGGAAGCCGACCGAGCAGCCCTGGCGGCCAACCAGAAAGAACGCAAAAAGTGCGACACCGATATCCAGGCGCAGGATCAGAAGATCTCGAAGTTGAAAGATCAGATGCTGCAGGCCAAGACCAATGACCAATACCGCGCTTTCCAGAATGAGATCGACTTTTGCCAGACAGAGATCCGCAAATCGGAAGACCGCATCCTGGAATTGATGAATGAATCCGAGCCTCTGGATAAAAACGTCAAGGCGGCCGAGGCGGCGCTGAAGGCGGAAAAAACCGAGGTGGACGCGGAAAAGGCGCAGGCCCGCGAGCGCACGGACGCAACCCAGCGGGCGGCCCAGGAGCTCAATACCGAGCGCGCCGCGCTGGTGGCGCAGATCACACCTTCGGCTTATAAGAACTATGAGCGCATCCGCAAGGGCCGCCGGGGAGTCGCGGTGGCCGAAGCGGTGGAGGGGCGTTGCTCGGCGTGCAACATGATTATCCGCCTGCAGTTTTTTCAGGATCTGAAGAAAGGCGACCAGATCATGATCTGCGAGAGCTGCCAGCGAATTCTATACTACAATCCGCCGGTAGTGGTGGAAGATCTGGCCGGCGAGGCCGCGCCGGCGGCCCACAAATAAGCCCACCAAAGTAGCGGGCGGGCAAGACCTCCACGGTCCGCCAGCCCGCGGTAGAACGTCTATCGATCGCCGATCGTGTAACCCAGCCACACCATCCCATACGGGACAACGTTGCTGCCGAACTGGCTGAAATTGTTCACGTAATGGATGCCACCCTCGGGTCGCAGGAAAATGTGGTCCGTCAGGTAGAGTTGTACGCCAACGCCTGCATTCACGGCGAAGTGGTTGGCGCTTTGGGCATACTCGGATTCATTAGTGTTGCCTAACACGGAACTGGAACTGGTCTCGTTTTCGTAGAATTTCACGTTGGCTCCGCCGATTCCGCCCTTCAACATAATCGCCACTCGCTTGGTCGAATAGGGAGCGTAGATGGCATCGAAGTCGTACAGCGTCACGCGGGATTGCAATGCGATTCCCGGTACACCTGCGCTGTTGTTCTGGGTCTGAAGGGTCAGATAATTCTGCTTGGCAGGCTGCAAGGCGACGTCCACTCCGATCCCCAAATGTTTCCAGAGCATGAGGTTGCCGCCGAAACCAAGAAAGAAACCACTCAGGTCGGGAGGGGTGGCGCAAAGTTCCCCGGCAAGATTGGCACAGTTGTTGAAGGTGTTAAGGTCGACCGAGGGCGCCGCACTGTCATGGGCAGTCCCGAAGCCGACATTGAAATCGAAGGAGCTCTGTGCTTGCGCTAACGGGAGGCAAACGAGAAGCAGCACGAGCAGCGGAAGGTAATAGCGAATGGATCTCACGTCAATTTTCTCCTCTAGTTGTGGCAAAACCCGAACGAGCATCTCTGAATACCATGGTACGGCATTTGACGCCGCCGTAACTCGCAATCGAACGCGACATGGTGTGCCGTTTCAACACTTCCGACGCAGAACCGGATACGCCGGTTTCGCCGGTTTCAATGGTACAAATTCTAACGGCGCTGGCAGCGGGGACAGTAATGCGAAGACCGCTGGGCCACCAGCAGGCGCCGGATGGGAGTGCCGCAGGTGAGGCACGGCTCGCCGGTGCGCTGGTAGACACGGTGGCCGAACTGAAAGAAACCGCGGCGGCCCTGGGCGTCCACATAATCCGAAATGGACGATCCACCCGCGGCAATGGCTTCGGTGAGCACCGCGTGGATGGCGTCAAACAGCCGCCGGGGTCTTACTCCGCCGATGCGCGAGGCGGTCGCCAGCGGATGAATCCCGGCCCGGAAGAGCGCCTCATCCGCATAGATGTTGCCGATCCCGCGCAGAAAGCGCTGGTCCAGCAGCAGGGCCTTGATGCGCGTGTGGCGGGCCTTCAGGGCGCGGGCGAAATCGGCGAAGGACGCCTCCAGCGGCTCGGGACCCAGGCGGGCCACGCGCTTCGGAAAGTCGTCGGACCATTCGATGGAGCCGAACTGGCGGCTGTCGTCATACAGCAGCACTCCCTCATCCAGATTAAAGATGGCGTGGGTATGCTTGCCGGCGTCGCCGCCGAGCAACAGCCGGCCGGTCATGCCCAGATGGATGAGCAGGTAGCCGCCGCCCTCCATGGAAATCACGATGAACTTCCCGTAGCGGCGGATGGCGGCAATGCGTCGCCCCGCCAGATTGGCCGCCAGCCGATCGGGATCGCCGCCGCGCAGTACCCGCAGGCCGCGAAATTCCGCCGACACGATGCGCCGGCCAATTAGCAGCGCAATCGAGCGGACCACCGTCTCCACTTCCGGCAGTTCGGGCACTCAGGGCACCCTCAACAGGATTTGGCCGTCTTCCACGCGCACTTCGAAAGTCTCCACGCGCTGGGCCGGGTCGTAATCGTTTTCGCCCGTGCGGCAGTCGAATTCCCAGAGATGGAAGGGGCAGACGACGCGGCCTTCATGAATCTGTCCCTGGCCCAACGGGCCGCCGCGATGGGGGCAGACACCGCCCAAAGCGTGGACCTCGCCGCCCAGGCGGCAGATGGCGTAAGGGTAGCCATCAACCAGGGCCTCTTTCACGGAATCCGGCGAGAGGTCCGCCAGCGGACCCACATTCACAAACGGCATGATTTTAGTAAGCCGGGCTTGGGCCGCGGTTGTCAAGCAACCCGCGTGGCCATTTTCGACCACCGAAAACCGGAATCGGACAGCCTGCGTCCGGATTGCAGCGGCAACTTCAAGCAAACGCCATCGCGCGAGCGGCAACCCAGTTGCCATAACGGTTCCTCGGGTGCCCAACCTTTGGCTGGACTTCGAGTGCGCCGCCCGAACCTTGCGCCGCAACGCAGGATTCACTGCCGCTACCGTGGCCGCGCTCTCCCTGGGCATTGCGGCCAATACCTCTATCTTTTCGGTGGTCAATAAGGTGTTGCTGGAGCCTCTGCCGTATCCTCACCCTGAACAGCTCGTCCAGCTCATCAGCACGTCGCCGCTCGGCAACCAGACGGTCGTCTCCATTCCCAAATACAGCGTGTGGCGCGAGCGTACCCATTCGTTCGAGACCATGGCGGCTTACGACACCACCGGCCCCGACGTCAACCTGACTGAGGGGCAAGCCCCGGAGACGTTGCAAGCCGACCGCGTGACGGCGGACTACTTCCGCCTGTTCGGCGCGAAGCTGGTGGTGGGCCGGACATTTTCCGGGGAGGAGGACCGCGCCGGCCAAAGCCGCGTGGCGGTGATCAGCGAGCGGCTCTGGCGCACCCACTTCGGGTCCCGCCATGCTCTGATCGGCAACACCATTTCGTTAGACCACCAGCCGTGCAAGGTGATCGGCGTGGTGGCCTCCGGATTTCCACCCGGGCGGGCAACCGACGTCTGGTTTCCCCTGGAAACCGACGTGGTGCCCGCCGACCACATCAGCCGCGTGCGGGTGACAGCCCGCCTGCAGCCGGGCCTTACCCTGGAAACAGCGGCTGCCGATGTGGCCTCCACCACGGGATGGTTCCGCCGCCGCTACCCGTCCGCGCCGCTTCTCTTCGGGGAGCAATTCGCCGCCGTTCCGCTGCGGGACGCGCTGGTGGGCGATGTGCGGCCGGCGCTTCTGCTGCTCGCCGGAGCCGTCGGATTTGTACTGCTGGCGGCTTGCGCCAATGCCGGCAGCCTGGTGCTGGCCCGCTCCAGCCGGCGGAGCTCCGAGATGGCCCTCCGTGCGGCCGTAGGCGCCACCAGGAGCCAGCTCATCCGGCAGTTGTTGAGCGAAAGCACCCTGATCGCATGCGCTTCCGGCATCGTGGGCCTGCTATTAGGCTTCGGCGGGATCCGCGGCCTGCTCATCGTCAGCCCGGCGGATTTGCCGCGCACGGGCGCCAATGGCTCCTCCATTACCTTGGACTGGCGCATCTTTCTCTTCACCTTTCTGGTCGCCGTCTCGAGTGGCATTGCGTTTGGGCTGTTTCCGGCCCTGAGCGCCTCCCGCGCCGAAGTGATGTCGCTGGTGAAAGATACTCCGGCGCAGTCCGGCATGGGCTTCCGCCGCGGCGGCGGCCGCTCCTTCCTGGTGATTGCGCAAGTCGCCCTGGCCATCGTTCTGCTGGTAGGCGCCGGCCTGCTGATCCGGACGTTTGTGGACGCCAGGACCACCGATCGCGGCTTCGACGAAGAGCACGTCGTGACTGCGGAAATGGCGCTCAGCGGGGCCGGCTTCGACAGCACCGCCGAGGTCGGCGGGCTCATCCGCAGGGTCGAGCTTGCCATGCAGCAAACCCCCGGCGTCGCCGCCATCGCCACCACCTCCGCGCTTCCGCTCGAACCGGCGCTGATGCTGCCATTCACCATCCCTGGGCACGACCAGACCCAGGTGGGCCGCTAACACGGAGTGGCCGCCTGGCGCAGCGTTTCGCCGGGCTATTTCGAGGCACTGCGCATCCGCGCTCTGGCCGGGCGCCTGTTCACCGAAGGCGATGACCTGCGTTCCGTGCCCGTCGTGCTGATCAGCCGCACCATGATGCGGAAGTACTGGCAGGACGTGAACGCCAACCCCATCGGAGAGTTCATGGTCATCGGCAAGGGAATAGGCGCCGGCTCGGAAGATCCGCCGCGGCAGATCGTCGGCGTCATCTCGGACATCCGCGAAGCCGGCGTCGACCGGCAGCCCATGATGTATGTCCCGGTTGCACAACTGCCGGATGCCATGACCGCCCGGAACAGCCGCTTCCTGCCAGTCACTTGGGTAATCCGCACGGCGGACGGGCGTGCCTCTCAAGGTTTGATCGCTCACGACTTGAGAAAAGCGATCGGCGGGCTGCCGCTGGGGCGCTTCCGGACCATGCACCAGGTCGTGGCGGCGTCCTCCGCGCGGGCGCAGTTCTATGTCGTATCGCTGACTATCTTCGGCTTCCTGGCTCTGATCCTGGCGGCCACGGGCCTGTATGGCGTGATGGCCTACACCGTCGAGCAGCGCACGCGCGAGATCGGCATTCGCATGGCGCTGGGAGCCCGGCCGGACCACATTCGGAATCTGGTGATGTGGCAGGGCGCCAGGCTCACCCTCATTGGTATCGCCGCCGGCATTCCCGCGGCCCTGGCGCTCACCCGCGTGATGGTGAGCCTGGTGCTGGGTTTGAAGCCGTGGGATCCGGCGGTCTTCGCGGGTGTGTCCGCGCTGTTGGCCACCGTGGCTCTGATGGCTGCCTATGCGCCCACCGCGCGCGCCACCAGGGTGTCGCCCTGCGAATCGCTGCGGCGTTAAAGTTGGCTCTTCGGTACGGGCGCAAGGCGCGGATCAACGCGAAGGCCTCGCTATGCACGAATACCACACCACGCCGAAGCTTCTGATGCGCAACCTGCGGAGCGATCGCTTCGCGATTTGACCGGCGCGGCCCTCAGACGCCCAACTTCGCCGAATGGTTGCGATACTGGCGAGCCGTGCCCGGCGCCCTCACCCGCCCTCGCGGCCTCCGTCGATCAGCCGCAGCGTGGAGCGCGCAATCATCAGCTCCTCATCCGTGCGAATCACCCGCACGGTCACGCGGCTGCCCTCCGCGGAAATCACGGCGGCCGTCTCCGCGTTGCGGGTCTCGCTCAGCCACAGCCCCAGGAACTCCAGCCCCCCGCAGATCCGCGCCCGCACCGGCGGGGCGTTTTCGCCGATTCCGCCCGCGAATACCAGCGTGTCCAGCCCGCCCAGAGCGGCGGCGTACGCGCCGATAAACTTCTTGGCGGTGTAGCAGAACAGCTCTACCGCCTCGGCGGCGCGCACATCCCCGGCTTCCCGCGCCAGCAGGTCGCGCATGTCGGAGCTGGTTTCGGAAATCCCCAGCAGTCCCGATTCGTGGTTGACCATCTCGTAATAGCGCCGGGCCGTGACCTGCTCGGTGCGCGCCAGGTAGGGCGCCAGGCCCGGATCCAAATCGCCCGAGCGGGTGCTCATCACCAATCCCGCCGTGGGAGTGAAGCTCATGCTGGTGTCGATGCTTTTGCCGTCGCGCACGGCCGCCATGCTGGCGCCGTTCCCGAGGTGGGCCAGGATCACGCGTCCCGCCGTGGCAGCCGGGTCGCCCAGGCGCGCCAACTCTTCCATCAGGTAGGCGTAGGACAAGCCGTGGAAGCCGTAGCGCTCCAGCCCCTTGGCATCGAAGCGGCGGGGCAGGGGCAGCAGTTTGGCCACCCGCGGCATGCTGCGGTGGAAAGCGGTATCGAAACAGGCCACCTGGGGCAGTTGGGGATGGTGCTGGCGAAACGCCTCGATCAAGTCAATCGCGCCGGGCAGATGTTCCGGATCGTAGGGGCTGAGGCGATTGAGTTCTTCCAGCAATTCCGGGCTGATCTGCTCGGGAGCGGTGTGCTGCATCCCGTGCACCACCCGGTGCCCCACCGCCTTCACCGACTGGAAACCGATCCGCCGGTCGAGCCAGTCCATCAGGGAAACCGCGGCCGATTTGTGATCCCGCGCCGCGAAGGGAAGTTCGCCGCTCTGGCTCGCGGACGAATCGTGGAACGTCAGGGTCGTCCCGCTCAAGCCGATCCGGTCGACTTTTCCGCCCAGCCTGCGTTCCAGCGCTTGGCCGGCCCGGTAGAGCGCGAACTTGATGCTCGAGGAGCCGCCGTTGATCGTCAGGATGGACCGGTCTGGTGTCATGCATCCAGGATAAGGCGCAAACGGCGCGCCCCATCGGTCCCGCTGGCGCGGCAGCTCCGTTTCTGAGACGCTGGTCACATGACTGGCCGCCCGGCTGAACCCATGCGCGCGCCCGCCTGGCCGCTCCCTGCAGCCGGAGCGCTCCTGCTGGCCGCGCTTCTGGCCGCGTCGCTGGCTCTTTCCGGCAACCCAGCCGGCTCCACTGCTCTGGAAGCCGGCTTTCGCGATCCGCCCGCCGCGGCGCGCATGCGCTGCTACTGGTGGTGGCTGAACGGCCACACCACGGCCGCGACCATCACCCGCGACCTGGAGGAGATGAAGGCCAAAGGCTACGGCGGCGCCTTGCTGGTGGATGCCGACGGCTCCAGCCAACAGGGCAACCGGCAGGTGGCGCCCGGCCCGACGTTCGGCAGCCCGGAATGGCGCGCGCTCTACCGCCACGCCGTGCAGGAAGCGGCTCGCCTGGGATTGGAGCTTACGCTCAACGTGCAGAGCGGCTGGAACCTGGGCGGGCCCATGGTGACGCCTGAGCGCAGCCCCAAGCTGCTCACCTGGTCGCGCACGGCGGTGGAGGGACCCGCGCCCGTCAGCATCGACCTGCCGGCGCCGCCCTCGCGCGAAGGCTTCTACCGCGAGATCGCCGTGCTGGCCTATCCCCTGCGCCACGGCGCCGCGCTGGCGGGCCAGGGCAACCAGCGCCAGCCGATTCGCCAGCTCGCCATCAAGAGCGCTGCCCAGGAAGCCGGATTTTCCATGCCGGCCTCTCTGCCGCTGCTTGAAGACTACCCGGCCGCGCCCGGCGAAGAGGATGCCGCGGTGCGCGACGTCCGCGATCTTTCGAGCGCCATGAACGCCGGCGGCCGGCTCACCTGGCAGGCGCCCGCGGGGACGTGGGAAATTCTGCGGCTCGGCTATACCAGCTCCGGCGCGCGTGTCTCCACTTCGAGCGGCGCATGGCAGGGCCTGGCCATCGATTACCTGGACCGCGGCGCGTTCGAGTGGTTCTGGCGCGCCAACATCCAGCCGCTGCTCGAAGACGCCCGGCCTTACCTGGGCCGCAGCCTGCGCTACCTCTGCACCGATAGCTGGGAGCTGGGCGGCATGAACTGGACCGGCGATTTCCGCGAACAGTTCCGCCGCGTGCGCGGATACGATCCGCTGCCCTATCTGCCGGTGGTCTCCGGCCGCATTCTGGACAGCCGCGACAGCAGCGACCGCTTCCTCAACGATCTGCGCCGCACGGTGGGCGACCTGATTATCAGCCGCCACTACGCCGTGTTCGCCGCCATGGCGGCGCAGTTCGGTCTGGGCATTCATCCCGAATCCGGCGGCCCGCACGGCGCGCCCATCGACGCGCTGGAGACACTGGGCGTGAGCGCCTTTCCGCAGACCGAATTCTGGGCCCGCTCTCCTACCCACCGCACCGCCGACACGGATCGCTTCTTCGTCAAGGAGGCTGCCAGCGCGGCGCATATCTACGGCCGGCCGTTGGTCGCCGCCGAGGGCATGACCAGCATCGGCCCGCAGTGGGAAGAGTCTATCTGGAATGACCTCAAGCCGACTTTCGACCAGGCCGTCTGTGAGGGCCTGAATCGCCTGGTGTGGCACACCTTCACTTCATCGCCCAGGGAAGCGGGTCTGCCCGGCCAGGAGTATTTCGCCGGCACGCACCTGAATCCCAACGTGACCTGGTGGCCGGAGGCCGGCGCGTTCATCCGCTATCTGAACCGCGTGCAATTCCTGATGCAGCAGGGGCAGCCGGTTTCGGACGTGCTCTACTACTACGGCGACCAGGTGCCCAATTTCGTGCAGCTCAAAAGCTCCGACCCGGCGAAGATTCTGCCCGGCTATGACTACGACACGGTGGATGAGCAGGTGCTGGTGGACCGGCTGAGCGTCCGGGGCGGACGCTTGGTGCTGCCGGGAGGCGCGAGCTACCGCCTGCTGGTGTTGCCTCCGCGCGACAGCATTTCGCTGGCGGCCCTGGGCGCGATTCGCAGGCTGGTGCGCGCGGGAGCCACCGTGATCGGGCCGATGCCGCGGCGCATGACCGGGCTGCCCGCAGCCGGACAGGACGGCGATGCCGAAGTGCGCGCCATTGCCGGCGAGCTGTGGGGCACGCACAAAATTCAGACGGGCCCGGCCGGCCGCGAAGCGCTGGTTGCCATGGGCGTGCGGCCCGATTTCGAATTCACGGGCGGCGCGCTGGACTACATCCACCGGCGCAACGGCGACGGCACGGAGGTCTATTTCGTGCGCAACACGCAGCCGGAAGCAGTGCGCAGCGACGTGGTGCTGCGGGTGGCCGGGCGGGCTCCCGAACTGTGGCATCCGGATACCGGCGCCATTGAGCCGGCCGCGATTTACGAGGCCACCGCCGACGGCCGCACGCGCCTGCCGCTGTGGCTGGAGCCGAACGGCTCCGTGTTCGTGGTGTTTCGCAAGCCGGCCACGCGGCACGCCGTGGCGGTGGCGCCGGCGGAGAGTGAAACCCGCGTCGACCTGGTAGCGGGCGAACTCTCCGCGGAAACGGCCGGGCGCTACCAGGTGCGGCTTTCGGATGGCTCCGTGGAGACCGCCGAGGTGCCGGCGGTTCCCGAACCGGCGGCGGTGGCGGGGCCGTGGCGCGTGGAATTCACGCCCGGCTGGGGCGCACCGGCGAGCGTGAGTTTCGACCAGCTGGCATCCTGGACGGAGAACGCCGATCCCGGCATCCGCTACTATTCCGGGACGGCCAGGTACAGCACCCGCATGGAGCTTCCGGCGGGCGATTTCGCGCCCAATCCGGCGCACGCCTTGGCGCTCGACCTGGCGCTCGACCTGGGCGAAGTGCGGGAGATTGCCCGCGTGCGCTGGAACGGCCGCGACCTGGGAGTGCTGTGGAAGAAGCCCTTCCGCGTGGCGCTGGGCAGCGCCGCTAAGCCGGGTTGGAACGATGTGGAGGTGGAGGTGACCAACCTCTGGCCGAACCGCCTGATTGGCGACCAACGCCTGCCGGCGGCCGAGCGGCTCACCCACACCAACATCACCAAGTGGACCGCCGATTCGCCGCTGATGCCTTCGGGGCTGCTCGGTCCGGTGACCGTGCGGATGCGGAGGACCGTGAAGCTGGTGGCCGAGCCGGCGGCGGGCCAGTGATAGAATCGCCAGTGGATGCCCCCGATGAAGCAGCGCCCGTGGGCCG
>DATJRE010000487.1:0-6358 GCA_035505095.1 Bryobacteraceae bacterium
AGCGCCAGCGCCTCATCCAGGCTGTAGACCATGCGGTCGCAGTAGCCGGTATCCAGCCGGCGCTGGATGCGCTGCGGGTCGACGTCCACGCCCAGGAAGCAGGCGCCGTTCATGGTGGCGGCCAGCGGCTGCGCGCCGCCCATGCCGCCCATGCCACCCGAAACCACCAGGCGGCCGGCCAATGATCCGCCGAAATGCTTGCGGGCCAGCGAAGCGAAGGTTTCGTAGGTGCCCTGCACGATGCCCTGGCTGCCGATGTAGATCCAGGAGCCGGCGGTCATCTGGCCGTACATGGTGAGGCCCATGCGATCGAGGCGGGTGAACTCGTCGAAGTTGGACCAGTGCCCCACCAGGTTGGCATTGGCCAGCAGCACGCGCGGGGCCTCGGGATGGGTGCGGAAGATGCCTACGGGCCGGCCGGACTGCACCAGCAGGGTCTCGTCGTTATCCAGCGACTCCAGCGACCGCACGATGGCGTGGAAGGACGGCCAGTCGCGGGCAGCGCGCCCGGTACCGCCATAGACGATGAGCTGGTCGGGCTTCTCGGCAACCTCCGGATCGAGGTTGTTGTGGATCATGCGCAAGGCGGCTTCCTGGTGCCAGCCCTTGCAGGTGATGGCGCGGCCGCGGGGGGCCTGGATGGCGGTGGTGATCATAGGTGATTCCAAAAGCATGATAGCGCGCTGCGGCCCTGGGGGCCCTTGCGGCCGGCACCTGGAATCCACCATGGCGCTGCGCGTCCGCCCGGCGCCGGCGTTTTAGCGTTTGACGACCACCGAGTCGCCCGGCGCCGGTTTGGCCGCGGAGGCCGGGCCGCCCGGAGGCACGGCGGGAATCATGTCGGGGGGACGGCCCACCACGCCGCTCTTGGCCTCGTCGATGCTGATGTCATAGTCCTGCAAGATGGTGCCGAGCACGTTTTGCATGTTCACGCGGGCGTGCACGTACTGGTTGCGGGCGTCCACTTCGCTCAACTCGCGGGTGGTGGCGTCGCGCTGGCCAATCACCACGTCCAGAATGGTGGCCGTTCCCAACTCGTACTTGCGGCGTGTGCCGGCGGTGGTCTGGTCCTGCAACTCGCGCGCCTCCACGCTGGTATCGTAGGCCGACCGGGCGTTGGCCAGCGCCGTGCGGGCGTTGACCACGTTCAGCTTGATGTTGTTATGAAGCTGCCGGTCCTGGATCTGCGTCTGGCGGTAATTCAACTGGTCGGTAATCAGGTCGGCGCGGGCCGAGCGGTTGCGCAGCGTCATGGTCAGGGAGACGCCGGCGCTGTAGTTAGGGAAGTCGCGGCCGAACACCTGGGACAGCACGGTGCCGTAGCCGCCCAGGAAATAGGGGTTGGCTCCGACCAGCGCGCCGGGCGCGCCGATGGCGTTTAACTGGCCGGCCACACCACCGTTACTGGCGCTAACGAAAGCCTGAAGCTGCGGCAACAGGTTATCCTTTACGCCCAGGGTGACCAGGCGCGCATTCTCCAGCGAAAGCTGGCTCTGCTCCACATCCGGGCGGTTTTGCAGGGCCTCGGCGATAAGATCCTGCACCGGCCGGACGGGTTCCTCCGAGGGGACCTCGAAGTGATCGGTAGGGACGATGTGCGCGGTGATCACGTTGATATCATCCATACCGCTGCGGGTAAGGACACTCTTCAGAATCATCTCCTGCTGATCGACCTGCGTCCGCGCGGTGATGACATCCTGCTGGCTGGTCTTCACCTCGGCTTCCTCCTGGAGGATGTCGATGGGCGCCACGGCTCCCAGTTGGGCGCGACGCCGGTCGTCCTGGTAGAGCCTGGTGTTCAGATCGAGCGTCCTCTGCCTGACCTTGAGGCTGTCGATATCGGCCACCAAGTCCCAATACAGGTTCACCACGTTATCGATTGTCGCCATTACCTGGTTACGGAAGGTGAGGTCGCCCACCCGTAGGTTGTTCCTGGCCTGGCGGATGTAGCGGCTGTTCACCGAGGGCCGGAAGCCCTGCAGCAGATTCTGCTGGACGGTGACGGACAGGCTTCCCTGGTTGTAGGGATTGAACTGATTGTAGGGCGAGTTCTGAGTGACGTTGAACTGGTTCTGCATTCCCAATTGGATGACAGTTCCGGAAATCAGCCCATACTGAACTCCAAACGTAGCGGAACTGTACTGGGTGGTCAAGCCGTTGGTGCCCGTGATATTGGTGGCCGTCTCAATGGTGGTGGAGTGACTGAACTGGCCGGCGGCGTACAGGATCGGATCGAGGTTGGGAATGGTCGATCCGGCCAATTGCACGCTCACGCCGGAAAACAGGCTGGTCGACCCACTGGATATGCTGGAAGTGCCGCCCGAACCCAGAGCCGTGCTGGACAGCACCCCGAGCGACGCCGAAGTCGGCCCGGAGGTAATGTTGGTGGAGACGTTCCGGAGGATGGTGCCGGCGCTGGCGCGCAACAGGTTGGCGTCGTTCAAACGGTTATTGAAGCGGGCGTTTTCGATATCCAGGTTATTCTCCAAGGCCAGGGCGACGGCATCGCGGAGAGAAAGATAGATAATCCCCGACCGCATCAGCTTTCCGAGACGCGGCGAGTCTTCGAAGAATACCTTCGGAGCGGTGAAGGGCGTGTAATTGTGAGTGAGCCAACTGAACCAGCCGTGGTCGGAGGTCCGGGTAATCTCGGGCGTCTGGGAGAAGCCCGGAAGGGCCAGCACGCCGGCAAGCAACATGGCGACTGCGGATTTAGCAAAGTGCATAAGCTTTACAAAAACCTCAAATGGCTATTATGGCCGGTAACACAGGGCTACCGCACAGACTCGCGCGGAACCGTTCTCATCCGTATACGCGGAGGTCCGGCGCGGAGTTCGGGAAAAATGGGAGGCCGTATTGAGCATCCTGAGTTACGGTGTTGGGCCCGTCCCGCGCTCCACGCCGGCACGGCGCCGGTGGGACAGACTGAAGCCGCATTCAAGTGACAAGACGGGCCACGGCAGGCGGAATTAGCAGCAGCGGAAGACCGCGCCCCGTTGAAGCCGCGCCGCAAGCCATTGATCCCGTTGCATCGGCACCTGCGCGTCGGTATCTACCTTGGCAGGCACCAGGCCCTTGGACGCTCCCTGGCAGTCGCGGCCCTGCTCGGCGATAACCGGAACAGCGCCGGGAGGTGAGCGACCGTGCCGTGCCCCAGCCGCGAAATCCTCGTCCGCCGGAACATGCACGGCAGCCGCCACAAGCGCTACAGTAGTCGGTAGCGAAACTATGGGGAAGTACTGGCTGGCGATTGCGGTTCTGGCCTGTGCCGCCTGGGCGGCGAATCTTAAACTTTACCTGAAAGACGGCACCTATCAGCTTGTCCGGGAATACCAGGTGCGGCCGGACCGGGTGCGTTTTTACAGCGTGGACCGCGACGACTGGGAGGAAATCCCGCTGGACCTGGTGGACCTGAAGCGCACCCAATCGGAAGCCGCCGCGCGCCAGGCAGAACTCGCCAAAGACGCCAAGGACCTGGCCGACGAAGCCAAAGCCGAGCACGAATTCGAGACCGAGCGCCGGAGCATTCCGCAGGATCCCGGCGTTTATTGGCTGGATGGCGGCAAAGCCAAAGTCATCCCCCCGGCGGAATCCTACGCGCACACCGATAAACGCCGATCCGTGCTGTCCAAACTGTCGCCCATACCGATGGTCTCGGGCAAGGCCACGCTGGAATTGCAAGGCGCGCACTCGGCGAATGTTTTTACGGACCCGCTGCAGGAATTTTACATCCAGCTTTCCGAAACCGAGCGCTTCGGGTTATTCAAGCTGCTGCCGGGTAAGGGCGGAGTGCGCATCGTCGAGAACCTGACCATCGTGCCGGTCACCAAGGACGTTGTGGAAGAGCCGGTGCCGGTGCAGAGCTTCCAGAAAGAACTCGATCCGAGTGGGCTTTACAAGATCTGGCCGCGGGAGCCGCTGCCCCCCGGGGAGTATGCGGTGATGGAGTTCACCGAAGGCAAACTCAACGCCCAGGTGTGGGACTTCGCCATCAAAGCGAAGTGACCGGCAAGGCCGCCGACGGCTGCGGCTGTTGCTGGGTCATGCAGTGCAGGGCGCCCAGGCCCCAGATCAAAGCGGTGCAATCGATCCCCGTAACGGTCCGGCCAGGGAATACCCGCGCAAGCACATTCAGCGCCAGGCGGTCGGCGGGATCGTTGAAGGTGGGCACCAGCACCAAACCGTTGGCAATGTAAAAATTCGCGTAGCTGGCGGGCAGGCGTTGCCCCGCAAAAACCAGCGGCCGCGGCATGGGCAGCGGGACCACCCGCAGGCCGGCCTCGCGCAGGAGCGCGGCGTTCTCCCGCAGCGGCTCGTAATTCGCATCGGAGCGGTCGCGCTCGGTGGTCAACACCACGGTTTCCGGTCCCACGAAACGCGCCAGGTCGTCCACATGCCCGTGGGTGTCGTCGCCCGCGATGCCCTTGCGCAGCCAGATTACGCGCTCCGCTCCCAAATGCGCGCGCAGGGTTTTTTCGATGGCGGCGCGGCTCATCCCAGGGTTGCGCGCCTGCACCGGGCTCAGCAGGCACTCTTCAGTGGTCATGAGGAGGCCGGCTCCGTTAACATCGATGCTGCCCCCTTCGAGCACCATGCCCGTCTGCCATGTGGGCAGGCCAAACTGGGCCGCCAGAAATGCCGGGACGGCCGCATCGCGCTGCCAATCGTCGTACTTGGCCCAGGCGTTGAAACGCCAGGCGGTGAGGCCCGCCTTGCCGCGCCGGTTCACCACGAACAGCGGACCGTAATCGCGCACCCAAACGCGGTTGGTGGGGCAGGCAAAGAACTCCACCGCGTCCATGGCAGCCCCTACCTTGCGCAGCACGCGGCGGGCTTCCGCTTCCCGCGCAGGGCTATCCACCAGGATGCGCACGCGCTCCACGGCGCTCAGCTTGCGCACAATTTCCCCATAGACCCAGGGGATGGGGGCGAAACGGCCGGGCCAATCTTCGCGATTGTGCGGCCAGGCGATCCAGGTGGCCTCGTGCGGCTCCCATTCGGCGGGCATGCGGAAGCCGCCCCGGCGCGGCGTGGTAGGCTGTTGCAGCGGGGCAGGCTTCAATCGATTACCCTGGACGAAATCGGAGCATAGGCGTCGATGCGGCGATCGCGCAGGAAAGGCCAGTTGCGGCGCGTTTCTTCGATCTGGCGCGGGTCGCATTCCACAATCAGAGTCTCCTCGCTGGTGTGCGAAGCTTCCGCCAGGACGCGGCCGAACGGGTCAGCGACAAACGACGCGCCCCAGAATTCCAAGCCGTGCTCGGGCGGGCCTTCATAACCTACGCGGTTCACCGCCGCCACGTACAGACCGTTGGCAATGGCGTGGGAGCGTTGGATGGTGCGCCAGGCGTCATGCTGCGCGGCGCCGAACTCGGCCTTCTCCGCAGGATGCCAGCCGATGGCGGTGGGATAGAACAGCACCTGCGCGCCGGAGAGCGCCGCCAGCCGGGCGGCTTCGGGATACCACTGGTCCCAGCAGACCAGCGGAGCCACCCGCGCGTAGCGCGTAGAGAAGCAGCGGAATCCCAGGTCGCCGGGGGTGAAGTAGTATTTTTCGAAGTACAGCGGGTCGTCGGGGATGTGCATCTTGCGGTACAGGCCCAGCAGACTGCCATCCGCATCGATCACCAGCGCGGTGTTGTGGTACACCCCCGCGGTGCGGCGCTCAAACACCGAGCCGACGATGACGATAGACAACTCGGCCGCCAGGCGCGCGAAGCTTTCGCTGGTGGGGCCGGGGATGGGCTCGGCAAGGTCGAACAACTCGGCCTTTTCCTCGCGGCAGAAATACTGCGAACGGAACAGTTCCTGCACGCAGACGATCTGCGCGCGCGCTGCAGCCTCACGGATGCGCCATTCCGCCTTGGCCAGATTCTCGGCCGGATCGGGCGAGCAGGCCATCTGGATCAACCCGACGCGGAACTTATGTTGGTGCACAAACCCATTGTACCGGCGTATGATTTTCTTTGAGCTACCGGGCGTTGGTTCTGTTCGATATCGATGGCACGCTGGTGCGGCGGGCCGGGCCGCATCATCGCGACGCGCTGGCGTACGGTGTGCGCAAGACCACCGGCCTGGACACCACCACCGACGGCATCCCCGTACAGGGCATGCTCGACCCCGATATCCTGACCATCATGATGCGGCGGGCGGGCGCGCGGCCGGCCGAGATTCGCCGCGCGATGCCGGACATCTGGCCCGCCGCCGAACGCTATTACCTGCGCGTCTGTCCGGCGCTGGAGGACCGGCACTGCCCCGGCGTGGCGCCGCTGCTGGAGCGGCTCACGCGGCGCGGCATTTTGCTCGGCCTGGTGACTGGCAACCTCACACGCATCGGCTGGCGCAAGCTGGCGCGCGC
>DATJRE010000488.1:0-15325 GCA_035505095.1 Bryobacteraceae bacterium
TCCGCCTGCAGGCGCCGGAACACCTGCTTCACGCGCTGGTCGAAGCGCGTGTCGATCAGCCCCGCCGTCCGCGCCCAGGTCTGTTCAAAGCGCTTGCGCTCATCGTCCATCTCTTCGCGCAGGCGCCGCAGCTCGGCCTCGATATCGTCCACCGTCCGCGCCCGCTCGTAGATGCGCCGCAGCCGGCCCTCGAAATCGCCGCCCATGGCCCCCGCCAGGGTCTCGGGCGCGTCAGTCGAAGGCTCATGCAAGACCACATCCGAGGCGTCCAGCACCTTCCCGAACAGGTCCAGCTTGCGGCTCAAAATCTCGAAGGTCAGGCGCTGCGCTTCGTTGTCCGCCGCCAGAAAGTTGATCACCGTCACGTCGTGCTCCTGGCCGTAGCGATGGCAGCGGCCGATGCGCTGCTCGATGCGCTGCGGATTCCATGGCAGGTCGTAGTTGATGATGGTATCGCAGAACTGCAGGTTGAGGCCCTTGGCGCCCGCCTCCGTGGATATGAAAACCCGCGACCGCGTCCGGAACTCGTGTACCAGCGCCAGCCGCATCGCCACCGCGCGGCTCGGCCGCCGCCCGGGCGCCAGCGAATCGCCGATTTCCCGCTGCCAGTGGGCCAGCGCCTCGGCAGCGCGCGCCGAATCGTTGGTCCCGCGAAACAGGGTGATCGCCTCCGCCGGATAGCCGCCCCGCTCCACCAGCAGGTCCCGCAGGTACGCCTGGGTGACCAGCGACTCCGTGAAGATCACCACCCGGCGTCGCTCCGCCGGCCGCTCTTCAATCACCCGCATCACGTCCAGAAGCTTTTCGGCCTTGCTGTCGCGCAACAGGGAGTCCGCGCGCTGAATGAAATCCTGCACCCGGTCCAACTCCGCCGAAACCTTATGCGGGTCGGGCGCTTCGCTCTCTTCCTCCTCCGCCGCGGCGTCGAAATCCTCGTCCTCCAGGTCGTTCATCACCGCGGTAGCCACCGCAGTCATCACTCCCGGCTCGCCCAGCATCTGGCGCAGCCGCTCGGCTACCTTCCGCAAACTGGCGGCCAGCGCCTTCACCGACGACCCCATCAGGCGATGGAACCCGATCAGCAGCAGGCGCCGCTGGTTCCCGCGGAATGCCAGGATCTGCGGCTCCAGCAGGTAGGCCGTCACATCGTCGTACAGGGCCTTCTCCTTGGGCGTCATGGAGTATTCGAAGATCTGCGCGCACCGCGCCACGAACGGCCGCTCCAGGAAATCCTGTGCCTGCCGCCGCAGCGTCCGCTGCACCACCGTTTCAATGCGGCGCCTCAGTTCATCGTCCTGGCCCTCCGCCAGTTTGCGGTCGTCGCCATCGCAAAACACATCCCGGAACGTCCGCAGGCTGCCCAACAGCGTTCCGGTCGGCTCCACGTACTGCACCAGCCCCCACAGTTCCGTGAGATTGTTCTGGATCGGCGTAGCCGTCAGCAGCAGCACCGGCGCGCGCCGCAGAAAGCTGCGCACCCGCCCGGCCATGCGCGCGTCGGGAGCCTCCGGGTCGTAGATGCCGTGCTTATCGAACCGCCGGTAAATGTTGGCGAAAATCTCGTGCGCTTCGTCGATCACGCACAGGTCGAACGGCTCGCTCTCGCGCAGGATGGCGGCGCCGCGCTCGCTGCCGGCCATCTCGCGGCCCGCCAGGAAGACCCCCGGTCCGGAAAACCCGCCCGGCTCCAGCGTCCCTTCCGTAGCCAGGATTCCGAACAGCTTGTACAGTTCGTCCTGCCATTGCCCCAGCAGCGGCTTGGGCACCACCAACAGCACCCGCGCGGCAGCCCCTTCGGCGCGCAATTGCGCAATCGCCAGCCCCGCCTCGATGGTCTTCCCCAACCCCACTTCATCCGCCAGGATGCAGCCGCCCTCCGGGATCCGTTTCAGCGCGAAGATCACCGCATCGATCTGGTGCGGATTAGGATCGATGCGCCCTTGCCGCTGCGCCGCCGCATAGCGCTCCTGTTCATCGGCGCGCCGCAGGCGGATGAGTTGCTCGGCAAGATAGCGGCGCTGGATCGGATGGGGGGCGTTCATCGACGGGCCGGCAGGGACCCTCCATATTGTAATTTACCGGCAGCGGGCCGATGCAGGATCGCGCGGCGGCCTAACCGCGAGCCGCGTCGACGATACCCGGAAATCCGGCCAGATACTCCCGCAGCTCATCGCGCACGCGGCGGAATTCCGCCAGCCGCTCCTCGTCTGACCCCTGCACCGCCGCCGGATCGTCAAAGCTGCGATGCAGGCGCACCCCATGCCCCGGAAAGATCGGGCAGCTCTCCCGGGCGTTGTCGCACACAGTCAGCACGTAATCGAAACTCTGCGCCGCAAATTCGTCCACGCTCTTCGACCTCTGCCCGGAGATGTCGATACCCACCTCCCGCATGGCGGCGATCGCCTCCGGCCGAACGCGGCTGGGCCTGGTGCCCGCGCTGAATACCTCGAAGCGCTCGCCCGCGTCATGCCGCAGCAGCCCCTCGGCCATTTGGCTCCGGGCCGAATTTCCCGTACACAGGATGAGGACTCGCTTCTTATCCGGCATGCGTGCTCTCCGATCGCGTGGCCAGGGCCGGCGCCAGCCACCGGAACAGCATCGTGGCCGCGGCGGCGCCCGCAAGCTGCGCCGCAAGGAATCCCGGCGTGTCGGCCGGCCGAATGCCCGCAAAGGTGTCCGAAGCGGCTCTGGCCAACGTTACCGCTGGATTGGCAAAGGAGGTGGACGATGTGAACCAGTATGCCGCCGTGATGTAGGCTCCCACCGCGAATGGGACGGCGGGCGACCGCAGGCGCGCGCAACCCCAGATCACCGAGAGCAGCCCAAAGGTGGCGATGAACTCGCTGAAGAGTTGCGCCCCCCCGCCCCGGGCGTGGTGCGAAACGAAAAACACCGGCTCTCCAAACATCACGTTCGCCGCCGCCACCCCGGCGAAGGCCCCGCCGATTTGCGCGCCCAGATACACCGGCACCTCCCGCCACGCCAGGCCGCCCTGCGAAGCATCCGCCAGCGTCACGGCCGGATTGAAATGCGCTCCCGAAATCGGCCCGAACGTGAGAATCAGGGCCACCAGGGCGCTGCCCGTCGCGATGGTATTCGCCAGCAGCGCGATGGCTCCATTTCCCCCCGCCAGGCGCTCGCCCATAATGCCCGAGCCGACCACCGCCGCCAGCAGAAACGCCGTGCCGAGCGCCTCAGCCGCAGCACGACGGCCCACAGCACTCCCTCCCAGAGGGCTTCACGGCGCGAATAAACGCGCTCATGAACTTGCCCTCCACCTGCGGCGCAATTGCATCCACGTCGATGCCCTCGCCCGTCAGAAACCGCCGTGCGTCTTCAATGTCGTAAACGCGCGTCGGTTCCACACCGATCGAATCGAAACCGGCCGCCGCCAGCGCCCGCACATACTCCTGTTCCTCCAACGCACCGGCAATACAGCCCACCCACAGCAACAGGCTCTGCCGAACCCCGTCGGGCACCGCGCCGCGCGTCACCACGTCCGAAACCGCCAGCCGGCCGCCCGGCTTCAAAACCCGGAACGCCTCGCCGAGCACCCGCCCCTTGTCGGCCGAAAGGTTAATCACGCAGTTCGAAAGAATCACATCCACGGAGTTGTCCGGCAGCGGAATATTCTCGATCTCGCCCTTCAGAAACTCCACGTTCTCCACCCCCGCCCGGCGCTGATTCTCGCGCGCCAGCGCCAGCATTTCATCGGTCATATCGAGGCCATAAGCCTTGCCGGTGGCCCCCACCCGCCGGGCGGAGAGCAACACGTCGATGCCGCCTCCCGATCCCAGGTCGAGCACCGTCTCCCCGGGATTCAACCGCGCCAGCGCCGTGGGGTTCCCGCAGCCCAGCGAAGCCTTCACCGCCGCGTCGGGCAACTCCGCCGTCTGGCCGGCGCTATACAGATTGGAGGTGATCGGATCGCAGCACTCCAACCCCGCCGGGGCCGCGCCGCAACACGAGCTGCCTCCTGTCGCCACGCGCAACGCCGCCTGCCCGTACTTCTCTTTCACCACGTCTTTGATTTCCATGGGTTCTCCGTATTTATCGCAGCCAACGTTATGCCAGCCAACCGCCGGGCGCCGGCCCGCGCCGCGGCGCCGCTTCCTACTTGCAGAGCTGGGTGATCTTGGCCGGCTTGATCGCCTTGTTGCGCGTGCAGCACTCCGCGTAGAGGAACCCCAGCAGTTCCTCCAGAACCGCCGTGTTGGCGGTGTATCGCAGGAACGTGCTCTCCCGCCGGACCGCGATCAGGTCCTCGTTCTTGAGCTTTTCCAGGTGGTGCGAGAGCGTGGAAGCCGCAATTCCCAGTTCGGCCTGAATCTCCCCCGCCACCATTCCATCCGGATGCGCCGAAAGCAGCACCCGCAAAATCCGCAGCCGCGGCTCCGCCCCCAGCGCCGCGAACATATCGGCGTAGCTGGCGGTACGGTCGCTCTCCGCCGCCTTCCCTCGCGGTCCTTCCATATTTCTAAGATAGTAGAATTATAGAAATTGTCAAGCGGGCGGACTGGTACGGAACGCGCCCAGTCCCCCTCGGTCATGGCATGCCAATTGCCTTAAGCCCTGCGTGCCTCAGCCGAATCGGTTCCTGTTCGGGCGGCCCGTGGTAGACCTTTGTCTGCTTACCTGGGCCGCGGGAGTGATGGACGCCTTGAGCTACCTTCGCGTGGGTGTCTTTACGGCCAACATGACCGGCAATACCGTGATCCTTGGTCTGGCACTGGTCGGACCAGGGCGGTCGCATGTCTACGATTGTCTGTTGGCTCTCGGTGCATTTGCCGCCGGTGCGCTGATCGCCGGCCTGGTTCTGGTGCGACGCAGGGCAATTGCGGACTGGTCCCACGACCTCACCGCGGGGGTCGGTTTGGAACTGCCATTTGTGATGGCGTTCTCCCTTCTTTGGTGGATATTTCCCGCGCACGGTCCGTTTGCGGCTACGGCGGCCCTCACTTCCACGGCGGCGTGCGCTCTCGGCATGCAGAGCGTGGCCGTGCGCCGCCTGAAAATCTCGGGCGTGAGCACCACCTTCATCACCGGAACCATTACGACCGCTATCATAGCGTCCCTCGAAAAATCCGACCCCGAAGCGAAATCCAAGGAGGAGGTCCACAATTCCCCGCCGCTTCTTGCCGGAATGCTCGCCATTTATGGAATCGCCGCGGCGACGGGCGGGGCGCTGGCGGTAAGCCGCAACCCACTAGCCGCTCCGTCCGCTTTCGTGCCGCTGATCCTGGTGTTCCTGCGCTCGCTCCACCAGTCGCGCCCAACGGACTGATCCGATCGCCGGCGATCCCGTTCCGGCCGCCGTTACAAACTGGGCTGGCATTGCGCTGGAACCTGCTCGACCGGGAAAAAGTGGTGGGTTGCGGCATTAGGCCGCACGGTCGACCTTTCGAGCGGCGGCATTCCGTTCGAGGCCGGTCTCAGCCTGCCAGTTGGCCTCAAAGTCTGCCTGGCAATTTCGCGGCCCGTCCTGTTGCAGGAAATCACCCTGGTGCCGTGGATTATGCAAGGGCGTGGATCGTCCGATCCACCGCCGCAGCCCGGCGAGGTGGCCGGACCGATCCGGGTCCTATTGCCTTTCCGGACCACCGAATCGACTGTCCGGACCTTCAACTGAGCCGGTCGCCATCGGTTTCCGCTCCCGGCCCGGTCGTCCCTTGGCCATCCCGAATTCGTCCGCCGTTGCGCCTCGCCCTCCCGCTCACGTAGGCTTACATTCAGGATGCTGCACCAAACCCGATTGCCATGGAAGCGCGTCGTCTTCGCCCTGCTCCTGTTCGGCGCCGCCTTCGGCTATCTGGAGGCCGCCGTGGTCAGTTACCTGCGCCTGCTCCACGAGCCGGCCCGGCTGCAGTTCTATCCGCACCGGCCCTCCGGCGATCTCTTCCCTGTCTTAACCCTGGAACAACTGCGCGCGGCCGGCGGCGATCAGCCGCGCATCCTGGCCACTGAAATCGGGCGCGAAGCGGCGACCCTTATCATGCTCGCCGCCGTCGCCCTCGCGGTTGCCGCCAACGCCGGTCAATGGGCCGCCGGTTTTGTCATCGCCTTCGGCGCGTGGGACATCACCTTCTACATTTTCCTGAAGGTGCTGTTAGGCTGGCCCGCTTCCGTCTTCACCTGGGACATTCTTTTCCTGATTCCCGTCCCGTGGGCCGGACCCGTGCTGGCGCCGCTGCTCGTCTCCGCCACCATGATTGCCGCCGGCGTATGGCACCTGCGCCGGGAAGCGCGGTCGGAGCCGGTCCGCATCGGCCGGGCGCAGTGGGCCGGCCTGCTCGCCGGAGCCGCCATCATCATCGTTTCGTTTGCCGAAGACTACGGCAACATCATGGCCGGCGGGATGCCGCGCCCCTTCGACTGGAGCCTGTTCACCTTCGGAATGGCCACCGCCGCCGCGAGCTATACCTGGGCCGCCTGGCATTCGCTGCGACCCGCGCAGAACATCGCACCCTCCCTGCCCAGGGCGGAAGCCTGAACCCGCCCGCGGTCCTTCCCGGATTCCGCGCCGCCAGCCCCCGCGCCCTAATGAAACGGCACCGCCCCCCGCACCGATTCGACCAGCTTCGCCGGGTCGTACCCCACGCCGTCCTTAAACACCAGATTCACCTTGCGGATGTCCGCCATGCGCGCGGCCGGATTCCCGTCGATCACCACCAGGTCGGCTTGCTTTCCCACCGCGACCGTTCCGATGCGGTCCTCCTCTCCCAGAAACCGGGCCCCGTTGGACGTGGCCACGCGGATGGCCTCCAGCGGCGTGAATCCGCCATCCACCAGCAGTTCCAGATTGCGCTGGTCGGCGAACCCGGCCATGGCGCCGCCGTTGCCCGTCGGGTCCGCCCCGAACATCAGCAGTCCGCCGGCTTTCACAAACGCCAACTCGAACTCCACCTCTTTCTTCAACAGCCCCGGGTACATCGACTCCGCGCCCCCTCGCGCCCGCGCCCGTGCCGCCAGGTAGCTCACCGCCCCCTGCGGCGAAAGCACGTCCAGGAAGCGCTGCTCCAGCGGCGGCCGGCTCCCGTCGAACGCCTCGAATACCGCCAGCGTCGAGGTGACGGCCACGTGGTGCGCCACCAGGCTGGCAATCGTCGCCTTGACCGGCTCGGACGAAATATCCAGCCGCGCCATCTCTGCCCGCGTCGCCGCCTGCGCCGGGCATTGGTCCGGCTGCTTGCCGGGATGAAACTCCGTATCCACCAGCAGCCCGTGCTCCAGGTTGTCGATCCCGATCTCCGCCGCCTCGCGAAACCCGATCGAGCACAAATGCCCCGTCACTTTGATTCCGTGCCGGTGCGCCGCGTCCACCGCCGCCTTCAATTCGGCGCGCGTGATGTTCATGTAGGCCTTGAACGAGGTGACCCCCTCGGCGGCCCAATAGTCCACCGTCCGCACGGCGTCTTCCGGCCCGGTCAGCTCGTGCATCTGCGCCGTAAACGCCCCCGCCCCCTCCAGGTACGGCCCGGTGATGTGCATCTTCGGCCCCGGCATGCGCCCCGCATCGATCAGCCGCTTGATGTTGAGGTCGGTGTACGGCTCTAAACTTCCCGCCGTTCGCGCCGTGGTCACGCCGCTCGCCAGGTACAGCCGCGGGAAGCTGAACGCCTCCTCGCTGTAAATCGGAATGCTCTCGCCCGAGGGGTAGAAGAGGTGCTCGTGCATCCCCACCATCCCCGGAATCACGGTGTGCCCCGAGAGGTCCACCCGCCGCGCGCCCAAGGGCACCGAAGCGGCGGCGGCCGGGCCCATCGCCGCGATCTTCCCTCCCGCGATCACGATCATCCGGTCCTCCAGCGGCGGGGCGCCCGTGCCGTCAATCACCCGCACATGCTCCAGCGCCACCGTGCCCGCATCCACCGTCACAAACGGCCGCACACCGGGCGTGAACCGGTTCTGCCCGAAGGCAGCGGCCGCCAAAATCAACCAGAACAGCAGTTGGAATCTCACAGGCATCAATTATAGGTCCGCCATCAACTGTAAAAGTTCCGGTTCCAGGCGTGCCGTTTCAAAACCGCCAGCACTTCCGCCGGCAGCGGACCCTGGTCCGACAAGGCCAGATTCGATTCCACATGCCGCACGCCCCGCATTCCGGGAATCACCGACGATACCGCCGAATTGGAGATGCAGAAGCGCAGCGCAGTCTCCGGGAGGCTGACTCCCTCGCCCAGGTCGCGCAAAAGCGCCGCCACCCGTTCGGCCACCTGATTCTTGCGATCGCCGCGGAAATACCATTCGCGGAAATCGCCCGCCGGAAAGGTGGTGTCCGGCTGGATGTGCCCGGTGAGCGAACCCTCATCCAGCGGCACTCGCGCCAGCACTCCCACATTCTCCCGGTGGCAGAGCGGGAAGAGGTTGGTCTCGGGCGTCTGATCGAATATGTTGTAGATCACCTGAACCGTATCGATGAGGCCCGAGCGTACCAGTTCGAGGGCCGAATCCGGATCGTGGTCGTTGATCGACACCCCTACCGCCCGAACCTTCCCCGCCCGCTTGAGGTCGCGAAACGCCCGCCGCCATTCGTCGCGATGGATCCACTCCGGGTTCCACACGTGCAACTGGAGCAGGTCGATCGTCTCGGTCCCGAGGTTGCGCAGGCTCTGCTCGGCGCACTCGACAATATAGTGGAACGGAAACACCTCCTCAATGCCGACTCCCACCCGCGCCGGCCACAGCCGGTTCTTGGGCGGTACTTTGGTGGCCACATAGATCTTGTGGCCCGTCTGGCGGACCACCTGTCCCACCAGACGCTCGCTGTGGCCATCGCCGTAGGCCAGTGCGGTGTCGATGAAATTGAGGCCCAGCTCGATCGCCCGGTGGAGGGCGCGCAACGATTCCGTATCTTCGCCGCCCAGCCACTGCTTTCCGCCGATGCCCCAAGCCCCGTACCCGATGTCGCTCACCGAGTACCCGGTCCTGCCAAGTTTGCGGTAAACCATGTCAAACGCTATAGTAACGTGGAGCCAGCCGCCTGGGCACAGGCAATCGCTACCCGCCCCCAGATCCGGCCTTTCGTTTCGCGCTGTCTCCCTTTCAAACTGTTCTGCCCGTCTTCCTCCGCGCCGCCGCGTCACCCCCGCGCCACGGTCAGGCCGAGGCCGCTTGCGCCCGGACGAACGGAACCACCTTCGCCGGCCCGCGGCACTCCACCTCCAGCAATCGCGGAGCGGCCGTCTCGATATTTCCCGCCCTGAGTGCCGCTTTAATCGCCCGTCCGGCCAACTCCTCCAGCCGGCCCAGCGGCACCCGGTTCCAGCGGGCATCGTGCGGCGAAATATCCACTGCGCCCGGCGCCAGTTCCTGCAATTCCGCTTGTCCGCGCGGCGTAAGCTGGTGGACCGTCGTGTACAGCTCCAGCCGCACCGTCCCGTAGCGCGAGTACCGCGAGCAGCGTTCCAACCACACCACCGGCAGCCGCAAGCGCCAGCACCACAAGCTGAAGGCCATCAGCAGTTCGGCCGCACCGCCGCCTGTCGCGCCGCAGCGCGCGTCCAGGTAGCCGTTTTCGCGCGCCTGGCGCAATTTTCTTCTCTGGCGCCCATTCAGATTGGCTTCGCTCAATCTACTTCTTCTCTTCGCGTTCATCGTTCCATCCCGGGCACCCGGCGCGCGGGCTTGGGCCGTCACCCACAAGCCAGTCGCCGGGCCAGTTCCCGGCCTCACCGGGCATCTGGGTATCTATCGGCCGCCGGCGCTCAAAACTTTATATCCAGGCTCGCATCCAGGCTTGCCGATTGCCTTCCGCGGCTCACCGGCGCCAGACCGCCACTCACCGGCAGCCGGTTGAAAACCACCCCGCTAACCTGCGTAAACTCTAAGGTATGCTTCGCTATCTTCCGTTGATCGTGAAGAACTGCTGGCGCAACCGCCGCAGGACCATCCTGACCGTCGCTTCCATCGGTATCTCGATGTGCCTGCTGGGCGTAATGATTTCCATGTACCACGCCTTCTACCTCAGCGACCCGACCCCCGACCAGGCCCTCCGCCTCGTCACCCAAAACCGGGTTTCGCTCACCGTGGTCATTCCGCTGGCTTATCAGTCGCGCATCCAACAGGTGCCCGGCGTCCGCGAAGTTATGATTTACGACTGGTACGGCGGCACTTACAAAGATAACCGCGACCCCAAGAACCAGTTCGCCCGCTTCGCCGTCGAGCCCCCGAAACTCTTCAAAATCTTCGGCGAATACCGCATCCCCGACGACCAGAAGAAGGCTTTCGAACACGACCGCGCCGGCTGCGTCATCGGCCGCGACCTCGCCAATACTTTCGGTTTCAAGCTGGGCGACCGCATCAACCTCACCGGCGACATCTACCCCGGCTCGCTGGAGTTGACCGTGCGCGGTATTTTCGACTCCCCCACCGCCAGCGCCCTGCTCTACTTCGATAAGGAGTATCTGGAGCAGTCGCTGCCGGAGCGCCGCCGCGGCAACGTCGACATGTTTGAAATCCTGATCGACAACCCGTCCCACGCCGCCCGCATCGCTCAGACGGTGGACGCCATGTTCCACAACTCCACCTCCCAGACCAAGACCGAGTCCGAGCAGGCTTTCTTCGTAGGCTTTCTTTCGCTCCTCGGCAACGTCAAAATGTTCCTGATGGCCATCGCCGGCGCGGTCATGTTTACGGTGTTGCTGGTTTCAGCCAACACCATGGCCATGTCCGTGCGCGAGCGCGTCCGCGAAGTGGGCGTGCTCAAGACCCTCGGCTTCACGCCCGGCGCCGTGTTGGGCCTCATCCTCGGCGAAGCCTGCGCCATCTCCGTATTGGGCGGCGCCGTCGGCTTTGCCATCTCCACGCTCCTCATGCATGCGGTGGAAAAGAGTCCCTTCGGCGGTTTCCTGCCGGCGCTGCCTCTTATTGAGCCGGGCGTCGCCGCCGCCTGCCTGGTCACCGCCGGCATCATCGGCGTGCTCAGCTCGCTGGTGCCGGCGTTGGGCGCCTCCCGCACGCCCATCGTGCAGGCCCTCCGGAGCACGGATTAATTCCATGGCTATTCCTATTGCTTATAATTTGCGCAATCTGGTGGTCCGCAAAACCACCACCCTCATGACTGCGCTCGGAATCGCCCTCACGGTCGCGGTGCTGCTCGCCATTCTGGCGCTGGTCAACGGCCTGCGCGTGACCCTGGGAACCTCCGGCGACCCGCTCCACGTCATGGTGCTGCGCAAGGGCTCCGATTCCGAAGTGGTCAGCAATTTCACCCGCACCCAGTTTCAGGACCTCAAATTCAAGCCCGGCATCGCCACCGGCAGCGATGGCCAGCCGCTGGCTTCGCTGGAAGTGGTCACTTCCGTCAGCCTCGCCAACGTCGACAATCCCGATGGCGTCAACGTCACCGTGCGCGGGCTGCCCCCGGCCGGCATTCAGATGCGCCACAACGTGCACATCGCCGGCGGCCGGTGGTTTCATTTCGGCCAGCGCGAAGTCGTCGTGGGCCAATCCGTGGCCAAGCGCTTCCCCGCCGCCCACCTCGGCGGCACAATCCAGTTTGGCCGCGGCGCCTGGTCCATCGTCGGAATCATGGATGCCCAACGCGGCGCCCAGGATAGCGAAATCTGGGGCGACCTCGACCAGATCGCCCCTGACCTCCAGCGCCAGGAAGTGCTTTCCTCCGCCCTTGTCGAGGCCGCCGATCCCGTCACTGCCGCGGCGCTGGTCAACGCCTTAAATGCCGATCAGCGCCTCGACGTCCACGCCATGTCGGAGCGCGAATATTACGAGCTGCAAACCACTCAGGCCGCCCCCATCGAATACACCGGCGTGTTCGTCGCGCTGATTATGGCCGTGGGCAGTTGCTTCGCCGCCATGAACACCATGTATGCCGCCGTCTCGCGCCGCGCGCGCGAAATCGGCACCCTCCGCGTCCTCGGTTTTTCGCGCTCCAGCATTCTCTTCAGCTTCTTTCTGGAGTCGCTGCTGCTGGCGGCCCTCGGCGGCCTGCTGGGGTGCCTGCTGGTCGCGCCGCTCAATGGTTTGACTACCGCCGTGGGAAACACCAACTTCTCCGAGATGGCCTTCGACTTCCGTATTACCCCGCAAATTATGGCCGAGGGCGTCCTGTTCGCCCTGGTGATGGGAACCTTGGGAGGCGTCTTTCCGGCTCACTCGGCGTCGAAAAAAGAAATCCTCGCGGCCCTGCGGGAGATCTGATCGCCATGGATGCCGAACTGAAGAATTTGCGCATCGACCGCACGGCGCGCCGCCCGCGCGGGCCTTCCCGCTGGGCCACCCGCTGGATCGTGGCGGGCGTCACGGTGCTGGTGGCGCTGGGCGCCTGGCGCACCGTTTCGGCCCGTCTGGATGCCGCCACCGAGGTGCAAACCGAGCGCGTCCAGGCCATCAGCGCCGCCAGTGCGCCCGAAGGCGTGGTGCTCAACGCTACCGGCTACATCGTAGCCGCGCATCGCATCGAAGTGGCCGCCAAAGTGGTCGGCAAGGTCAAGTGGATTGGCGTGGACAAGGGCGACCATGTCCACGAGGGCGATGTCATGGTGCGCCTCGAAGACGACGAATACCAGGCCCAGATGGAGGAAGCCCGCGGCCAGCTCGCCACCTTACAGGCCAAGCTGGATGAAGCCCTGCACGGCTCCCGGCCTGAGGAAATCGCCGAGGCGCTGGCCAACCTCGATTCGGCCAAGGCCGATCTCGATAACGCCAAAGTCAGTCTGGACCGCATCAAGAGCCAGATCGGCGAGGGCCTGGTGGCGCACCAATCCCTGGACGATGCGCAGGCCCGTTACGATGGCGCCGTCCACAAAGTGAACTCGCTCCAGAAAGCCTACGAGCTGGTAAAGCTCGGGCCGCGCAAGGAGGAAATCGATTCGCTGCGCGGCCAGGTGGAACAGGCCAAGGGCACCGTGGCCTACGCCGAAACCAACCTGGCCAACACCGTCATTCGCGCGCCCGTCACCGGCACCATTCTGGAGCGCGCCGTCGAGCGCGGCGAATTCGTCACCACCAGTTTCGTGGGCGATCGCGGCGCCAAAGGCTACGTCGTGTCGCTCGCCGATTTGAACGATCTCGAAGTGGAGCTCGACATCAGCCAGAACGATTTCGCCAAGCTGCATTCGGGCCAGCATGGAGTGGTCACCACCGATGCGTTCCCCGATCGTAAGTACGACGGCTTTATCAAGGAGATTTCGCCCGAGGCCAATCGCCAGAAGGCCACCGTGCAGATCAAGGTCAAGGTGGTCAAGCCGGACGAGTACCTGCGGCCGGAAATGAACGCCAGCGTCGCGTTCCTGGCCGATCCGCAGCCGATGACTAAATCCGCGGCCCCGGCCCGGCCGGTGGTCATCGTGCCCGCCACCGCCGTCCGCGATGGAGCCGTGTTCGTGATGCTCGATGGCCGGGCCGTACGGCGCGGGGTCAAGACCGGCCCTACCAGCGGCACCGGCGTCCGCATCGAAGAAGGACTGGTGGGCGGCGAGGACCTCATTATCAGCCCGCCCGCCGGATTAAAGGATGGCGTCCGGGTGCGCCCGAAGGTTTAAGACATTTATGAGTGAAACCCTCATCGAAACACGCAATCTGACCAAGGAATTTGTCCGCGACGAGTTCCACGTGGTGGCTCTCAAGGACGTCAGCCTGACCGTCGAGAAGGGAGAGTTCGTCGCCCTCATGGGCCCATCGGGTTCGGGCAAATCCACCCTCCTCCACCTGATCGCCGCCATGGACCGGCCCACCGGCGGCGAAATCCGCGTGCTGGGCCACAACCTGCGCGAACTCAACGACCGCGAAATCGCCCACTGGCGCAATGAGCACGTGGGGTTCGTCTTCCAGCAGTTCAACCTCATCCCGGTGCTCACCGCCCTCGAAAACGTGGAACTGCCGCTCAAGCTCACCCACCTGAAGAAGGCCCAGCGCATTGAGCACGCCACCACCGCTCTGAAGCTGGTCGGCCTGGGCGACCGCCTGGGCCATTTTCCGCGCCAGCTTTCCGGAGGCCAGGAGCAGCGCGTGGCCATTGCGCGGGCCATCGTCACCGACCCGGCCCTGATCCTCGCCGACGAGCCCACCGGCAACCTCGACGCCGCCTCGGCGCTCGAAATTCTCACCATCCTCTCCAAGCTGAATCGCGATTACGGTAAGACCGTGGTCATGGTCACCCACGACCCCCATGCCGCGCAGTACGCCACGCGCGTCCATCACCTGGAGAAGGGTGAGCTGGTAGGGCCGGCCGAACAGGCCGCCTCGGCCGCCGGGGGGCCGCTGATTTAGATCGCAAACGACACCAGAAACATGATCAGCGAGGCGCCCGGAATCACCAGCAGAGCCTTCTTCAACCCCTTGGGGTCGTCCCCCGCGATGCCGCCGATAATGGGTGAGCTGACGGCCAGTCCGAACCAGCCGAAGGTCACCGCGATCCCGATGGCCGTGGCCCCCACCCCGCTCTTGAAATCGTTGCCGACGACTCCGAGGACGGTGGGGAAGACCGGCGCCATGGCCAGGCCGGCGATGAACACCATCACCCACGCCATCGCAGGGCCGGCGCTGCGCAGCATCAGGTAGCTGGTGATGGCCATCAGGAGGGCGGCCACGGACAATACGGTCTTCGGATTCACCGATTCAAGAATCTGAGAGGCGCCGATGCGCCCCACCAGCAGCCCCAGTGCGAAGCCCAGCGAAAGGATCGTCAGGGCCTTCGATTCGGGGACGCCTTGCGCAATCAAATGGCGCACCAGCCAGTTCCACACACCCACTTCGCACGTCACATAAAGGAAGAGCATGGCCGAGAGCGCCAGCAAATGGGGATTCGCAAGCAGGCCACCCACGGCGGAGAATTGAAACGCGACTTGCCCGCTGGGCGGTTTGAAGGGGGCCGCGATGCTGACCAGCAGACCGAGAATCGCGAGGGTCGCGGCAAACAGCGTGAGCGACCGCGGCTTCTGCTGGAAAAGCTTGGCGCTGACGAGAGGGGTGACCAGACCCCCGAGGCCGAAGAAGAGGTTGAGCAGGTTGCTGAGCGCCGCCGGGTTGTCGGGGCGGATATCGGGATTCAAGCTGTTCGCCGCGGTGACCACAATGCCGCCGCCGATGCCGAGCAGCGTCATCGCCGCCACCACCGGCTGATAGCCGCCCGCCCCGCGCAACAGGAACAGCGCCACCGCCACCAACCCCAGACCCAGCAGCATCCCCACCTGCTTCCCCTCCACGTCCATCAGGGGCCCCACGAAGAACGACCCGATCATCAGGCCCACCGCCTGGAACAGAGCGATGTTGCCGTTCTGCTTCGGCGTCAGGGAAAAGCGCTGGGAAATATCGGGCAGGATCGTCCCCAGCATGGCGGCGATCATTCCGTAGACAAAGATCGCCA
>DATJRE010000489.1:0-9099 GCA_035505095.1 Bryobacteraceae bacterium
CATTCGCAAAGAGCCCTACCGGAAGCAGACTCGTCGGCCAATATCTTCGGTGAGGCGCGGAATTGACGGTCCCTGGGGCTAAAGAGTCCGCCGGCTCCTGCCGATAATACTACTTGGGGGCAGCCGGTGTGCCGGCCCCGATGCGGAGCCGCGCCAGAGTGCGGGCGGAAAACCGGACGAGCCGGGCTTTGCTGCCAGGGAGGATGTCGATTCTTCTCAGCGGCTTCCCGGGAATGCCATCGGGCAGGTTTGCCGATTCGAGGAACTCCAGTGCGTTTCCCCATCACCAATTCGATCGCCCGCGCGGGATCGGGGGCGGCATCAGCGACTCGTTGGCTGATTGCGGCTGGACGAGTCCGACGGGCAAAGCTTTGGGACAGGTCTCGCCCGCGGCGGCCAGGAGGCTCAATGAGGCCTCCGCGATGACCGGCGAACTGGAGATTGCCGTCGACCCCGCCGAGAGCCGGCAGAGCGATCAGCCGGTTCCCGCGGGCGAGGCCAGATCGCGGCTGCTGTTCGACGCCAACCCGTTGCCCATGTGGGTGTACGATTGCGAGACGCTGCGATTCCTGGACGTCAACGACGCGGCCATCACGCGATACGGATACTCCCGGGATGAGTTTCTGGAACGGCGCATTACGGATATCCGCCCGGCGGAAGACCTGCCCCGGCTCGAACAGCACTTGGCCGAAGAACGGCCAAAACTGAAGCAGTCCGGGCCCTGGCGGCACCGGTTTAAAGACGGACGCATCATCGAGGTCGAAGTCGCCAGCCATCTGGTGGATTGGAACGGGCGGCGCGCGGCTTTGGTAGCCGTTCAGGATATCACCGATCGCAAGCAGGCCGCCGAGTCGCTGCGCGAAAGCGAGGAAAGATTCCGAAGCGCCTTTGAGCATGCGCCCCTCGGCATGTGCCTGACGGCGCGCGACGGCCGCTTCTTGCAGGTCAACGCCGCGCTCAGCCAGATGCTGGGCTATTCCGAGCGGGAGTTGCTGGACGGAGCCTGGCAGAACCTGACCTACCCGCCGGATATGCAACGCTCCAAACAGGCGCTGCAACACTTCATGCTCGGTGAGGCGGGCTCGGTGGAATTCGAGAAGCGCTATGTCCACAAAGACGGGAATCCCTTGTGGGTCCGGCTCAGGATCTCGGTAGTCAAGGATGGCAAGGGGGCGCCGTCGCACTTTATCACCCACGTCGAGGACATCCGCGAGCGAAAAGCAGCCGAGGAGGTGCTGCGTGCCAGCGAGGCGCGTTTCCGGGCGCTGGTGGAGAATGGCCTGGACGTGGTCTACCTGCTCGACCTCGCCGGAACGGTTCGGTATGTCGGGTCGTCGATGCCTCGGGTAACCGGATATACCGAGGAAGAATACCTGGGCCGGCGTCTCTCCGATTTCGTTCACCCCGATCACCGGGAAGGCGTCCGCAAGATGCTGCCGCAGCTTCTGAAGGACCCCGGGCACACCCTGGGCGGCGAGTGCCTCTGTTTGCATAAGAACGGCTCGTGGCGTTGGTTCGAATTCACGCTCCGCAACCTGCTCGATCAGCCGGAGGTTCAGGCGATCGTGGTAAATGCCCGCGACATTGACGAGCGAAAACACGTCATGGCCGAGCTGCAGAGCGCCAAAGAGGCAGCCGAATCCGCCAGCCGGGCAAAAAGCGAATTTCTCGCCAACATGAGCCATGAAATCCGGACGCCCATGAACGGGGTGATCGGCATGATCGACCTGGCCCTTGAAACCCGGCTCTCGGCGGAGCAGCGCGACTACCTGGAGACGGCGTCCGGTTCCGCCGAGGCCCTGCTGACGATCATCAACGATGTTTTGGACTTTTCCAAGATCCAGGCCGGCAAGCTGGATCTGAACCAGGTCGAATTCAGCCTGAGCTCCGGTCTGCGCGAACCATTAAAGGCCTTGGCGCCGCGGGCCCAACAGAAGGGCCTGGAGTTGATCTGTGACGTCCGGCCGGGAACGCCCGAACACATCGTCTCCGATCCGGTGCGGCTGCGCCAAATTCTGTTCAACCTGGTAGGCAATGCCGTCAAGTTCACCAACCAAGGCGAGATCGTGGTTCGCGTTGCCGTGGAGGCGTGCCACGATGGCGCCGGCCTCCTGCACCTGGCCGTCAGGGACACCGGGATTGGCATCGAGAAGGACCAGCAGGAGCGGATTTTCGAGCCTTTTGAACAGGTGGATGGCTCGGCCGACCGGTCCGCCGGCGGCACGGGCCTGGGGCTGGCGATCTGCACCAAGCTGGTGGGGATGATGGGCGGCCACATCTGGGTGGAAAGTCGCCTTGGCTTCGGGAGCACGTTCCACGTCACCGCCCGGGTGGGGTTGGCGGCGGCCGGCGTGACCGCCCGGCCCTCGGATTCTTTGACGGGAGTCAGTATCCTGCTGGTGGACGATAACGCCACCCTGCGCGGAGTGCTGCACGAACTTCTGGTGGACTGGCACATGCAGGTGGTCACCGCGGCAGACGTCCCGCTGGCGCTTGGGGCCATTGAGCGGGCGCGGGCTGCCGGACAGCCGTTTCAACTGGTATTGCTGGATGCCGAAATGGCGCCCGTCGAGGGCATCGCCGCTATGCGGTGGATTGTCGACACGCTGGATGCCCGATCGGCCGTGGTCGCCATGGCCGGCACAGCCGGGCATCACGAGCACGTGCAAGGCTCGGAGGGGCTGACCAACCAACTGGTCAAACCGATCCTGCCGCTGGATCTCTATTGCGCTCTCCTCAAGGCCCTGGCGCCGGGGCAGGCGGAAGAAGAACGCGACCCGGCGGCCCGCCGGCCCAGTATCCCGCACCGCTCCTGGAACGTCCTGCTGGCCGAGGACAACCTGGTCAATCAGCGCCTGGCAGTGCGCATCCTGGAGAAGCAGCAATGCTCGGTGACGGTGGCCGGAGACGGCCGCGAGGCGTTGCGGCGGCTGGAACAGCAGGCTTTCGACGTGGTGCTGATGGACGTGCAAATGCCCCAAATGGATGGGTTTGAGGCCACCGCGTTAATCCGCGACCGGGAACGCCACACCGGCAAACACGTGCCGATCATTGCGCTGACGGCCCACGCCATGTCGAGCGACCGGGAACACTGCCTCCGCGCGGGCATGGACGACTACATTTCGAAACCCATCCGCGCCAAGGAATTGATCGACAAACTGGATCATCTGCTCAGACAGTGATCTTGCCCGCCGGGCGGCGGAAACGCGGAAGCAAGGGCCGGTTTGCCGATCGAACCGCCCCACCCAATTCAGGATGACGCTGGTCAGTCGCTGCCGCAGCAGGTTTCGCGGCGCCCCAGTTTCGCAGCCCCACGATCCCGCCGTAGAACCGGGAGGCACGTCCACCAAGCTGCCGACCAGAGAATGCCGGCATGCATCCTGCGGCCGGAAAATGCCGAAATTTCCACCATATCAGGACCCTGTTATCTGAAAATCTGCTACTATGGAAATTCCAGGGGGTGTAGTGTTTCGCATCAGTCATAGGAAGCAGTTCGGGCCCACCACCTTCCTCTGGGACGTCGAAGCGCCGGATGTGGCGCGGGCGGCGCGTCCCGGACACTTCGTCATGGCTCGCATCGACGAGCATGGGGAACGGATTCCGCTTACCGTAGCCGATTTCGACGCCCGCCGCGGCACCGTCACCGTCGTCATCCAAGCCGTTGGAAAGACAACCTTTGAAATGCTCGGCCTGGCCGAAGGCGACACCATTTTGGATTTCATCGGCCCGCTCGGTTTGCCCAGCCACATCCGCCAGTTGGATGGCACCGTGGTGCTCGTAGGCGGCGGCCTGGGCGTCGCCCCGGTCTTTCCGCAGTTGCGCGAGTACAAAATCCAGGGCAATCGCACCATCTCCATTGTTGGATTTCGCAACAAAGACCTGGTTTTCTGGGAGGACCGCTTCCGTGATTACTCTGATGAATTAATCGTCACCACGGACGACGGCAGCTATGGCCGGCATGGCTTCGTCACCCATGCGCTGGCCGACGTCCTGAACCGCGTTCCCGGCGTCCGCGAGGTGGTCGCCATCGGCCCCATCCCCATGATGAAGGCTTGCTGCGAGGTCACCCGCCCCTTCCTCATCCCCACCATCGTGAGCCTGAATTCCATCATGGTGGATGGCACCGGCATGTGCGGCTCCTGCCGTGTCACCGTCGGCGGCCGGATGAAGTTCGCCTGCGTGGACGGCGCCGATTTCGACGGCCACCTGGTGAATTTCGACGAGCTGGCCCTACGCCAGAAGCGCTTCGCTCGCGAGGAGAAGGCCGCCCTCGACCGGTTCCGCGGCGAATCCGCCATGCTGGCCAGCCTCAAAAGCAGCGCGGAACTGGACGGCCGCCCGGTCTCCACCTGCACGCTGCCCGTCGCCATCGCCGAAGCTCCCGGCCCGCGCCTGCCCAAGAACATCAAGACCATTCCGCCCGAGCGCGCCGCCATGCCCCACCAGCCGGCCGCCGAGCGCATCCATAATTTCAACGAAGTGGCCCTGGGCCTCGATCTCGAAGGCGCGTTGCATGAAGCCGAGCGCTGCCTGCGCTGCAAGAAGCCGCGCTGCGTGCCCGGCTGCCCGGTGGGCATCGATATCCCCGGCTTCATTTCGGCGCTGGCCCACAAGGATATCCAACGGTCGTACCAGATTCTCAAAACCACCAACGCCCTGCCGGCGGTCTGTGGCCGGGTGTGCCCCCAGGAATCCCAGTGCGAGGCCACCTGTGTGGTGGGCGCCAAATTCAAGCCGGTCGCCATCGGCCGCCTGGAGCGCTTCGTGGCCGATTGCGCTTTGGGCCGCGGCTGGGAGACGCCCGCCGCTTCCAACGGACACTCCGCCACCGGCGGCGCCCCCAAGCCCAGCGCCGCCATCATCGGTTCGGGACCCTCCGGCCTGGCCTGCGCCGGCGAGCTGGCGCGCCACGGCGTCGCGGTCACTATCTTCGAAGCCCTGCACGTGGCCGGCGGTGTCCTGAAATACGGCATCCCCGAGTTCCGCCTGCCGGACATGATCATCGACGCCGAAATCGACGGTCTCAAGCGCATGGGCGTCGAGATCCGCCTCGACACCATCATCGGTAAGCTGTTCACCATCCCCCAGTTGCTCACCGATAAAGGATACGGCGCGGTGTTCGTGGGCACCGGCGCGGGGTCGCCCAAATTCGCCGGCATTCCCGGCGAAGCCTTCAACGGCGTGTTCTCCGCCAATGAATTCCTCACCCGCGTGAACCTCATGCGCGGCCACCGCCAGCCGCTCTACGATACGCCCGTCGGCATGGGCAAGCGCGTCGCCGTCGTGGGCGCGGGCAACACCGCCATGGATTCCTGCCGCGTCGCTAAACGCATGGGCGCCGAGAAGGTCACCGTGGTGTACCGCCGCTCGCGCCGCGAATCCCCCGCCCGCATTGAGGAGCTGGAACACGCCATCGAAGAGGGCATCGAGTTCCTCTGGCTCACCAACCCGGTGGAGATCGTGGGCGATGCCGCCGGCTGGGTCACCGGCATGCGCGTGGAGAAGATGGCCCTCGCCGAACCGGACGCTTCCGGGCGCCGCCGGCCGGTGCCGGTGCCCGGTTCCGAATACCTGCTCGACGTGGATACCGTGATCTACGCCCTGGGTACCACCGCCAACCCCATCATCGCCCAGACCACCCCGGGCTTGCAGGTCAACCAGTGGGGCTATATTCAGATCGACGGCCAGACCGGGATGACCTCGATTCCCGGCGTGTTTGCCGGCGGCGATATTGTGACCGGCGCGGCCACCGTCATCCTGGCCATGGGCGCCGGACGCCGGGCCGCCCGCGGAATGTTGGAATACATGGGCGTGCTCGCGACGGACGGTTCGCGAGAGCTTGCCGAAAGGAGCGTGTAAGATGCCATCCTCTTGTCCCAAGTGCCACCGGGTTCTCGACGAAGACGAAATCTGCTGCGCGCAGGTACACTACGCCTGGCGCTGCCGGAAATGCTTCAAGCTGACCCGCGGGTTCGTAGTGCCGTACGGCAAATGTTTCCTGTGCGGTGGAGACCTGGAAGTAATTCCCGGCCGCAACCTGGGCGATTCCATGCAGTTCCGGGCCATCCGCGAGGCCGTCCAGTTCGAGCTCGATTCGTTCCACTTCTATAAGCTGGCCCGCGAGCGCGCCGCCACGCCCGAGCAGCGCGCCGTGCTGGAGCGGCTCTATGAAGCCGAGCTGGATCACCTCCACGAGCTGGAGGAGAAATACCACGCGCATCTCGACCGCGAGGTGGTGGAGCTGTCCTCCAGCGAGCAGCACCTGCTGGCCAGTTGGCTGTTCCGCGGCATCCAGTTGGACACCGCCGGCATCGGCGGGCTCTACCGCGCCGCGCTCGAAATGGAGCGGCGCACCCGCGACCACTTCCAGAAGCTCTCCGAAGCCCTGCCCGAAGGCCTGGAGCGCGACCTCTGCCGCGAGCTGGCGGCCGAAGAAGAAGAGCACGTGGCCATGTTGGAAGGCGAGCTGGAGCAACTCGGCTAGCCCAACCGTCGCCCGGCCCGCGTCCGCAACCAGAGGGCGCTGGTTGCCTTCCGCTCGCCATTTCGCCAGCCTCCCCGCTCCGCACGGCCCAACATCAACCGCGAGCCGCGAACGAAGGCAGCGGAGCGTGGACCCGGCGACCGCCGCGAAGAATCCGCACGGCCCAACATCAACCGCGGGCCGCGACCGGAGGTGGCGGAGCGTGGACCCGATGACCGCCGCGAAGGACTCGCACGGCTCAACATCAACCGCGAGCCGCGACCGAAGGCAGCGGAGCGTGGACCCGATGACCGCCGCGAAGAATTCGCACGGCCCAACATCAACCGCGAGCCGCGACCGAAGGCAGCGGGGCGTGGACCCGGCGACCGCCGCGAAGAATTCGCACGGCTCAACATCGACCGCAAGCCGCGACCGAAGGTAGCGGGGCTTGCAACCCCGCAGCCCCGCAGCCCTACAGCAGCTTCTCCAACTCCGCCGCCGTGGCAACCGGCAACTGGCACGTGTAGTTGCGGCATACATAAGCCGCCGCGTGCCCGTCCACAGGGGCCATCGCGCCGATGGACGGTGCTCCCGCCGCGAAGAAGTCGCGCGTCTCCGGCGAATCCACCAGCATCACCGTGGTGTTCGGCAGGAATCGGGCGTGCACCGCGCGTAGCAACTCCTGGGTCGCGGGCGCGGCGGCCTCCCCAGCCACTACAATCTGGCTCATGCCGGCGACCATCCGCTCGCAGGCGCACAGCATCTGCGGAAGGGCCGCCGGGGCGGCCGACAAACGCGAGGCGAAGGCGCGCACCGTGCGGTGGGCGGCCTCGCGCAGATCGCCGCGATTGGTGAACTCCGCCAGGCGCAGCAGGTTCATGGCGGCCACCGAGTTGCCCGAAGGCTCGGCGCCGTCGTAGTCCTCCTTCAGGCGCATCACCAGGGTCGAGTCCCCTTCGGCCGAACTGAAGAAGCCGCCGTTGGCCGGGTCTTCGAAGCGCTGCCGCTGGGCGTCGGTGAGCCGCAGCGCGATTTCCAGGTGGCGCCGGTCGAACTGCTGCTCATAGAGGTCCACGAGCGCCTGGACGAAGAGCGCGTAATCGTCGAGGAAGCCGGGGATGGCCGCATCGCCCTGGCGGTAGCGCCGCAGCAGCACGCCGGTCTCGGGCTGGTACAGCCGGGCCAACAGGAACTCCGCTGCCCGGCGCGCGGCGGCGGCATAGCGCGGCTCGTTCAGCACTCCGCCGGCCAGGGCGAACGCCGAAATCATCAGGCCGTTCCAGCAGGTCAGGATCTTGTCGTCCAGGTGCGGCCGGACCCGTTTGGCGCGCGCGTCCAGCAGAATGCGGCAGGCGCGCTCCAACCCCTCGCGCACTTCCTCCACCGGCCTGCCGAACTGCTGCGCAGTGTCCTCCACGGTGACCGCCTGGTAAAGAATGTTGCGCCCGGCGAACTCCTGCTGCGGATCGTGGGCCACGTTGCCCCCATCGGCCACGCCGTAGCGGAAGCCGAACCAGGCGGCCAGCGGCTCGCCCAGCAGGTCGCGGATCTCTTCGGCGGTCCAGATGTAAAACGCGCCCTCGCCCTTCACCGACGGCTCTTCCGGGTCGATGACGCTGTCGGCATCCTCGGCCGAGTAAAACCCGCCCTCCGGGCTGGTCATGTCGCGCAGCACGTAGTCCAGCGTGCTCCGCGCGGTCTCGGCGTACTGCGATTCGCCGGTGATCTGGAAGGCCTCCAGGTAGGACACCGCAAGCTGGGCCTGGTCGTACAGCATCTTCTCGAAGTGCGGGACGAACCAGCGCTCGTCCACCGAGTAGCGGTGGAAGCCGCCGCCAAGCTGGTCGTGCATGCCGCCCTTGGCCATCTCGCGGAGGGTCAGCAGGGTCATGTCGAGCGCCTCGCGGTCGCGCGTGCGGTCCCAGTAGCGCAGCAGAAAGTTGAAGACCGTGGCGCGCGGAAACTTGGGCGCGCCACCGAAGCCGCCAAGCTGCGTATCGAAGGTGCGGCGGAACATCAGGTAGCCGTGCTCCAGCAGATCCCGATCCACCGGGCCGTACCCCGGCTCGACGGCGGCGTGCTGCTCCAGTTGGGCGATCACGTCGCGGGCCGATTCCTCGATCCGCTCGCGGCTGTTGTGCCAGGCGTCGGCGATCTGCGTCAGGATCGAGGCGAACCCCGGATGGCCGTAGCGGTTCTCCGGCGGAAAATAGGTGCCGCCGTAGAAGGGCTGCAGCTCGGGCGTCAGCCACACCGACATGGGCCATCCGCCGCTGCCGCTGGTGGCCTGCACAAACGTCATGTAGATGCGGTCTACGTCGGGGCGCTCTTCGCGATCTACCTTGATGGAGACGTAATCGCGGTTCAGCAGCGCGGCGATGCGGTCGCTCTCAAACGACTCACGCTCCATCACGTGGCACCAATGGCACGTGGAATAGCCGATCGAAAGGAAGATCGGCTTATTCTCGGCGCGGGCTTTGGCGAAAGCCTCCTCACCCCAGGCGTACCAGTCCACCGGATTATGAGAATGTTGCAGCAGGTATGGACTTTTTTCGTGTTCCAGCCGATTACTAGGCATGAGCTTTGGATGCCGCCTCAGGCGGCCGCGAAGCGGCTGGTCCCCGGCAGGTATTTGT
>DATJRE010000490.1:0-8039 GCA_035505095.1 Bryobacteraceae bacterium
GGGCGGCGCGCAGCCGCTGGCCGCCACCATGAACGGCGCCTGCTTCCTGGGCGTGGACGTCGACCCGCAGCGCATCCAGCGCCGGCTGGATACCGGCTACTGCGACCGCATGGTCTACAGCCTGGATGAGGCGCTGGCGCTAGTGAAGGGCCGCGAGGCGCTGTCGGTGGGCCTGGTGGGCAACTGCGCCGATGTGATCCCGGAGCTGGCCCGCCGCGGCGCAGTGCCCGACGTTCTTACCGATCAGACCAGCGCGCACGATCCGCTCAACGGCTACGTGCCCAACGGCATGACGCTCGAAGCCGCGCGGGCCCTGCGCGCCGAAAATCCGCGCGAATATCAGGCCCGCTCCATCGCCGCCATGGGTGTGCACGTCGAAGCCATGCTGGCCTTGCAGCGCGCCGGCGCGGTGACCTTCGATTACGGCAACAACATCCGCACGCAGGCCAAAAAGGCCGGCGTGGAGCACGCCTACGACATTCCCGGCTTCGTGCCCGAATACATCCGCCCGTTGTTTTGCGAAGGCCGCGGCCCCTTCCGCTGGGTGGCGCTTTCGGGCGATCCCGAAGACATTTATCGGACCGATCGCCTGGCGCTGGATATGTTTCCGGCCAATGAAACGCTGGCCCGCTGGATTCCCATGGCCCGCCAGCGAATTCATTTTCAGGGCCTGCCGGCGCGCATCTGCTGGCTGGGTTACGGCGAGCGCGCCGAATTCGGGATCGCCATCAACCGCCTGGTGCGCCGCGGCGAAATCAAGGCCCCTATTGTTATCGGCCGTGACCACCTGGACGCCGGCTCGGTGGCATCGCCCTATCGCGAAACCGAAGCCATGCGCGACGGCAGCGACGCGATTGCCGATTGGCCCCTCCTGAATGCCCTGGTGAACACCGCCGCGGGCGCTTCCTGGGTCTCGATTCATAACGGCGGCGGCGTGGGCATTGGCTATTCGCAGCATGCCGGCATGGTGGTGGTGGCCGATGGCACCGACGAATCCGAGCGCCGCCTGGGCCGCGTGCTCACCAGCGACCCGGGCCTGGGCGTGATCCGCCACGCCGATGCGGGCTACGAAGAGGCCATCCGGTTCGCCCGCGAGCATGGCATTCGCCGGCCTATGGAATCGGCGTGAACGAATTCGCCGTTTGGAATACCAGCCAATTGGTCACGCTGGCGGGACCGGAACGCCCTCGCACCGGCCTGGAGATGCGCGAGCTGGCGATCATCCCTCAAGGCGCCATGCTGGTGCGCCAGGGCCGCATCCAGGCCACCGGCAGCCGGGCGGAAATCGAAGCGCTGCTTTCGCCCCAAACCGAAGTAGTGGATGCGGGTGGCCGCGTGGTGTTGCCCGGATTCGTGGATGCGCACACCCATCCCGTGTTTGCCGGCACGCGCGCCGATGAGTACGAGCAGCGTACCGCCGGCGCTACTTATGCCCAGATTGCCGCGCGTGGCGGCGGCATCCGCTCCACCGTGCGGCGCACCCGCGCGGCCACCGAAGAAGAACTGGCGGATTCGGCGCGGCGCTATCGCCAATGGTTCCTGCGCGGCGGCACCACTACCGTGGAAGCCAAATCCGGATACGGGCTTTCGCTTGAAGCCGAAGAAAAAATCCTGCGCGTCATCCACCTTTTGGGGCAGGAGGGCAGCCTGCGCTATGTCCCCACGTTTCTTGGCGCGCATGAGGTACCGGACGAATATCGTGGCCGGATGGATGATTACATCGCCCTCCTGATCCACGAGATGCTCCCGCAGATCGCCGAAGAACACCTCGCCGAGTATTGCGACGTGTTCTGCGAACCCACGGTCTTCCCTGCCCCGAAGGCGCGCGCCATTCTGGGTGCGGCCAAAGCGCTGGGCTTCGGATTGCGCTTGCACGCCGACCAGTTCTCCGCCGACGAAGGCGCCCTGCTGGCGGCTGAGATGGGCGCGGCCACAGCCGATCACCTGGAAGCCACCGGGCCGGTGGGCCTGCAGGCGCTTCGCGATGCGGGAGTGCAGCCCGTGCTGCTGCCTGCTTCGGTTTACAATCTCGGCTCTACGCGCTACCCCGCGGCGCGCCAGATGATCGAGGCGGGGCTGCCGGTGGTATTGGCCACGGATTTCAACCCGGGGTCTTCTCCTACCACTTCCATGCCGCTGGTGCTCTCGCTGGCCTGCACACAAATGAAGATGACGCCCGCCGAGGCGCTCACCGCAGCCACCGTGAATGCGGCCCACAGTTTGCGGCAGGGGCATGAGATCGGCTCGCTGGAGCCGGGTAAATTTGCCGATTTCGCCATCCACGATGCGGCCGATTATCGTGAGCTGCCGTACTTTTTCGGACGCGACACGGCGCGGAGTGTGTATATTGGCGGCGTCGAGGTTTACCGGGCGGAGTAAGACCGCGAATAAATTACCGGGGCCCAGTTAGTTCTAGTAGTCAATCCTATGGAAACAGGAGATTGGCCGTTGGCATGCACCTGTAGCGCCAGCGCCAATTCGACGAATTTCCGAACCTGAGAGGGAAAGAAACATGCGACAATTTCTGACTCTGTTAGCGATTGCCACCGGGTGTGCTGGCTTGACATCCGCGGCATCTTTCAGCGGAACACTCGTGGACGCCTCCTGTTACAACCAGCAAAAGAGCGCTCAGACCTGCATTGCCACCAGCTCCACCTCGGCCTTCATGATCGCTGTCTCCGGGAAGGTTTACCAATTGGACGATAATGGAAACACCAAGGCCGCCGCGGCCATGAAAGAGCGGGCCGACCGTTCCACCGATCCCAACAATGCCACCAATGCGGCGGTAACCGCCAAGGTCACCGGCAAGCTGGAGGGCAATACCATCGCCGTTCAAACCATTGACGTGCAGTAACATGCCGTAGAACCGGAGGGCTGCCTGGCCCCGGGCAGCCCTCTGAGGCTGGCGCCGGCGCGGCAGCTTTCCACCGATTTTTTCGCATTCTTCCGATCAAAATCGCGGCTTGCAACGTCTATTGTTTGTAAGAGCAGGCGATTATGAATCACGGACCGGAATTTGCAAAATGGATGGAGTTGCGCGCGAAGACCGACCGCCAACTAACCGCCTTCCTCGATAAGACCTTGGCCGGCGGCCTGCGCGTGGCGATGGAAGCTGCTCAAACCGGCGCGCCGGAGTTATTTGCGCGCGCCCGGAAGTCCTATGCCGAAGCGTGCCGGCTGTTGCCCTGTCTGCGGACCGGGGCCACTGTGGAGCGCCGCCGCCTGGAGGGCGAACTCGCGCGCCTGGGCCGGATGCTCGGCCAAACCACCATGGCCGGGGCGGGGGCCGGCATGGCCTGCCGGCAGCCGGCTGCCTGCACCAGACTATAAGACCTGAGCTGTCCGCTGTCTCATCCGCCAGGCTCAACATTCGCGGGCCGCTGGGCCAGACCACAGCTTATGACCTGCGCCTTTATGCCCGCGCTGATCGCAGGCCCGCCAGCTATCGGCTAGCCCTCAAGCTGGCTCTGCCCAGTAAGACCTTTGCCTCCGGAATGGCGTGCCCCACCGCATCGCCTCCCCCCGTCCCGATCCGTTGACGAAAAACTAAACCGTTTAGTATTGGGAGTGGATCGCGGGGTGCGCCTGTTGATCACCGATCTCAACACGGGGGATGAGCCATCCCACGAACATCTCGTTCAGGTTGTTTTGCGGAATCTGCTTTCGCGGACCATTCATCCCGTGCCGGAAGAGGAATTGCAGCAATCGCTCCGAACCAACGGGATCGACGAATTCAGGACGCCCGTCCATCCCAGCGTCGCTCGTGGCCCGGAGGCCCATTCACCAAGGGAGCAGTGGGCGTTAGAACACCTTAGATACACTTGCAGGGTGCGGGCACAGACCGGTTCGTGATCCGCTTTGCGAATTGCAGCCCGGCTCTTCGGCTGGCGCTCACGACTCCCTGCACCTGCACCAAACCCCGCCGCATCACCGCTTAGTAGGCCGCAATCGCTCTTAAGCCGGTGACACACCATGGGCTTTTTGACAAACGGTATCCTGATCGCCGCGATTGCCCACGGCTTGATCGGCATCACGCTCATCTGGGATAAGATTCTGCTGCAACGCCCCGCCACCAAAAATCTGGCCAATTACGTATTCTGGATGGGCGCCATGAGCGTGCTGGGCGTGCTGCTGATTCCCTTCGGCTTTCGATTGCCCTCGGCGCGAATGGCCTGCCTGGCAGTCGCCACGGGTGTGGTCCACCTTTCGGCAATCTGGTTTTACTATGCCGCGCTGAAACAGGGCGAAGCATCGGAAGCCCTCGCCGTGATGGGCGGATTCGCTCCGCTGGCCACCGCCCTGATCGCCATCGCCTTGCTGGCGAAACCGCTGGGTGGAGAGAGTCTGCCAGCCTTTGCCCTGATGGTGGCGGGCGGGTTCGTCATGTTCGCGTCCGAGAGATTGAACTGGCGCAGACTTCTGCCCAGCGTGCTCTTATCCGCCGGCCTGTTCGGACTCACCAACGTTTTGCAGAAAATCGTGTTCAACGCCACCGGCTTCGTCACCGGTTACGTTCTTTTCACCATGGGGACATTTCTCGGCGCGCTGGCGCTCTTGATCCGTCCTCTTTGGCGCCGGCAGATTCTTCGGCACTCCGAAAAGGCCCCGCCCAAAAGCCGGCTATGGTATTTCGTCAATCGCTTCCTGTCGGGAGTCGGATCGTTTCTGATCTTCTTCGCCATCAGCAGAAGCGATCCCGCCATCGTCTCGGCCATCGCCGGCGTACGCTATACCGTCATTTTCGTTGGAGCGTATGTCGTCACCACCTGGAAGCCGGAGTGGCTGCGCGAGGATTTCCACGGCGGCATCCTGATCGGCAAAAGCATCGCCACCGGCTTAATCGTGGCCGGCCTGGTGTTGGCCGGAATCGGCGGTTAATGGTTTCCGCGCCGGGTCCTGGCGCACCGCGAATCGAAGCGGTCCGTTCCGTACACCCGCTCGCCGTCTGTTCGCCAAGATACTGCAATCCAGGAAAGATAAGCGCTACTCTAACGGCAGAGTTTTTCATTCCAACTCAGTGGAGGACATCAGATGAGAGAGAACATGGGACCAACGGAACAGAAGATTCGGATGGCGGTCGGATCCGCCGCCGCGGCGACCGCGATCTTTGCACCGCTGCGATACAAATGGAAGGGTCTGCTGGCTTTTGCAGCCTTCACCGGGCTCTTTACCGGGACCACCGGCTTCTCCCCGTTCAAGAAGGTCTTTGGGCTCGGACACAGGTAGGCTCGCGGCAGGCGCCAGAGCCGAAGTGCAACCCGGCAGCGGTAGAATGGACTTCACCTATGCCTACTCCATTCGAAAGCGCCCAGTTGAACCTCAAGCTCTTCGAGCTGCGCCGCGATCCGGTGCTGCGGCAGGCGCGCGATTGGTTCCTGTTTGAATTCAATCCGCAGAGCTTCCCCGAGTTTGCCGCCTTGGCGATGGGCGAGCGCAACGCATGGTTCCGCATGGTGATCGGCTACTGGGACATGGCCTGTTCGCTGGTCACCACCGGCGCCATCGACGGCGATGCCTTCCGCGCCGCGCACGGCGAGATTTTCGGCGCCTTCTCGAAGGTTCACCCGTTTTTCGCCGAACTGCGCGCCTCCCGCGGCGAGACCACCATTTGCAAACACATGGAGGCCGTGGTGATGGGTGCTCCCGGCGCGGAGGCCATCCTGGCGCGGCGGCGGGAAGCTCTGCGCGCCGCCGGCGAACGCCGCCTGGCCGCCGCCAAGGCCGCAGGCTAAGGTTTCAACCGCCCGGCCGCGCCGCCCACTCCCGCGGCCTCACCTCGCCGAGAACCGGTACACCGTGGTGCTGTGGTAAGTCTGGCCCGCCTTGAGTTCCGTGGAGGGAAATTCCGGCTTGTTGGGCGAGTCCGGAAAATGCTGCGTCTCCAGGCACACAGCGCCGCGGAACGGATACACCTTGCCGCCCTTCCCGTGAATCGTACCGTCCAGGAAATTGCCGGTGTAGAACTGCACGCCCGGCTCGGTGGTAAACACTTCCAGCACGCGGCCGCTGGCCGGATCGTAGACCTCCGCCGCCTTAGTCAGCGGACCATCGGCCTGGTTGCCTTTGTTGATCACCCAGTTGTGGTCGTAACCCTTGGCGTACTGAAGCTGCGGATCATTCTCGCCGATGCGCGCGCCGATCGCCGTGGGCTTGGTGAAATCGAACGGCGTCCCTGCCACTGCGCGCAGTTCGCCGGTGGGAATCAGCCCGGCATCCACGGGCGTGAAGCGGTCGGCGTACAACGTCAACTGATCCTGCAGGATGTTGCCCTCACCCGCGCCGGCCAGGTTGAAATAGGAGTGGTTCGTCAGGTTCACCACGGTGTCTTTGTCGGTGGTGGCGCTGTAGTCGAGCTTCAGCTCGTTGCGGGCCGTCAAAGTGTAGATCACCGTGGCGGTCAGGGTTCCCGGAAAACCCTCCTCGCCGTCATGGCTGACGTAGGTCAATTCGATGGCCGTCCCCTGCGCTTTGTGGACCTTCCAGATGCGCTTGTCGAAGCCCTGCGGCCCGCCATGCAGGGTGTTGTCGCCATCGTTCTTGGGCAGTTTGTAGGTCTGGCCGTCGAGTTGGAATTGCCCGTGACCGATGCGGTTGCCGTACCGCCCGATGAGGGCTCCGAAAAACGCGGTCTGCTTCTGGTAGCCCGCCACGCTGTCCATCCCCAGCACCACGTCGGCAAACTGGCCGTGCCGGTCGGGGGCCATCAGCGAGACCACGGCGCCGCCGTAAGTCATAATCTCGACCTTCATGCCGTGGACGTTGGAGAGCGTGTATAGCTCGACCGGCGCTCCAGCGGACGTCTTACCAAAAGCCGTCTTCTGCACTTCCGCGCTTCCTTTCCTGGAGGCCGCCTGCGCCAGGCAGACCAATGCGACGGCGCCAGCCAGGGCGCCCGCGATCCAACGGGGAGATCTCATGAAATGTATAGTAAGCGATTTCACCCGGCCGCGGCTTCACCAGCGGCTGCGTCGGTGCCATTCGCCGCCGCCCAACCCGCCCACGTCGATCAGCACGGCTATAATCAGAATCAGCAGGTTGACCCCTTCCATCGGCATGTGCGCGTTCGTCAGCCAGGCATACACAATGGTGGTGATCGGCAGGAAGAAAAAGCCCAGCAGCGGTATTAGCAGACCGTGATAGGCGCGTTGCAGGTAGTTCGAGAGCAGGAACATGAGCAGGAGCACCACCCGCGGGAAGGCCAGTACGATAATCAGCAGGAGACACGGCATCCCCTTATCGTCGCAGAATTCCTTTTTGTGGACAGTGCCGCCCCTCACCAGTCCCCGGCGCGTGCGCCGCGACCGCGCGGGACTGTCCTAAACCCCCAGAATTTCCGGTCCCAGAATCTGCAAATGGACGGCTTCCATGACCTTCCGGGTGCCGTCCAGCTTTTCCGCCAGGCGGATAGCGGTGATGTGGCTCAGGCGGAATTCGTCCAGCGTCAGACGCCGCACGGCCTTCATCCGGATGGGACGCAGGGTCCGGTCGGGGCAAGGCATCAGAAAGTAGGTTTCGTCCGAGGCCAATTCGTTCCGCTCCGCCGATTCGATGAAAATCTGGGCGGTCAGTCCAAGCTGGCAGAAATTGACGCGCTTTCCCTGGGTTTCCGGAAACAGCGCCCACATCTCACGCTCGGTATCGATGTAATCTTCGAAATTGAAATTCCCGGGGAGGGCAAAAGACGAAGCGGGATCCAGGAACGAAAACTGGGACACTGAGGGGCTCCTTGCCCCCAGTGTAACCTTTCTTACAGCTCCCCGCCAGGGGCAAAACCGCACGCCACAGCCCCCAGGCGGTGGTCGGCCGCGCCGAGGCCCAAAGCTGGCCATTAGCCGCGCCGCGGAAATGGACCGCAGTGGCCGGTTTTCCGCACGAGAGGCTTTTCCCCGCGGCCCCAGACCGGATTCGGTGACCTGTCATACCCCGCCCGCCGAAGGCTCTACCGCGCTTTCCCACAATTTCGGGTAACGGGTGTAGAATTAGTAGTCTACTAGCCCCAAATAGTTCGGCCGAGACCATTGACACGGTCCCCGGAACTA
>DATJRE010000491.1:0-7532 GCA_035505095.1 Bryobacteraceae bacterium
TGCGAGATGGCAACGACCTCGACCGTCGGGTCACAAGTGTCTTAGTTGAATTCTCGCCGCTATGGGTGGACGGGATCAGCAGCTTCTATCTTCTTAAGCCGATAAGCCTTTACAAGCAGATCCGTGCTCTTCACCATGGCAGACGGATCAGCCAGGCCGTGTATGCATTCTGCGATTTCCTTCTGACCCTCAACCGAACGCCATTCCGAATAGCTGAACGGGCTCTCGAAGGCAAACTCTGGCTCGACCGATACCGCCGACAGAGGCAACCGAAGAGGATCCGCGAGATTCTCGACTGCGCGTACTGGACCGCGAAGGAACTGGGCCTCCTGGAACGTCACGAGTTTGACGACTTCGGGCTGTTATCCCTCTTCCTGAACCCCGTGAAGTGCCAGCGAATAAGGGGTCTCATAGGTTCCGGTACGGCCGAGCCGACGCAATCCGCCACCACGTTTGACGCAAATAGCCCCCATATATGACGCAATCTGCCACCATATTTGACGCAAATAACCCCCATGTTTGACGCATGCCTTCTCCGCAAGCCACTGATAGAAAGCCACTTGGAAGAGATTCTTCTGGAGAAGTATCTTTAAGTATCTCTAAAGGGAACACGCCGCTTTTAGAAGCGGGGCGTGTTCTGCCAACTTATTTCTTTTCCAGGTGGGATCGTCGCATAGTCGTGGAGACAACACCGTGAGCAACCCATCCCCAAAATCGACGGGCGATCTGCGCCCTTCGGAGCTCCGCTTCGTAGCCGCCCTTCAGCAGCTCGGTTACGGGCATTTTGAGTTACTGCGTATCGAACACAGCCAGTTGGTCCTTGATCCTTGGCCCATGACGGTACGCGACGTGAAGTTCTGCACTCCGGGGAACCAACGTGAAGCCCCCGCCGAGGATTTCGTGCTGAAGCAGCAGGTAGTTGAGTTTTTCGAATATGTCCGAAGCGTCGAAGTCGGAGAGATCCGCACTCTGGTAGTTAGGGGTGGCCTCCCATTTTCGATGCAGGTCGAACAGCGGCCGGGCGAGGACGGAGTCGAGCGTGGTTGACACCACCTTTGAGCCGTCCGCGGCGGATCGGTTGACTGCAGATGGCCGGCGGCCGCCGCGTTATGTCGCCCCATAAAAAAGGCCGCCCCTACGACGATTGCGGGCGTGGAGCGCGCCATCGTAATCGAGCGCGCCATCCCGAGCACGATGGCGCCGGTGCCCACGCCCAAGTTGATCTGGCCCCCAAAATCGCATCCGGGCCGGCGAACTTCTGATTGCGAACCAGTTCTCGGCATGGCAGAAGCTGGCGGCGATCCCGAGCTAATTGTCGGTGGGCTTCGGGTCGATGTGGTCGATTACAACGACCGGCAGAGTGCGCTTCTGCTTTTCCAGCTTCAGCCCGAGCTCCTTTTCGAGCGCTTCGAAGAGGGTCAATCCGCCGGTCGGGTCGGATGCCGAAGGGACCGCGTTGCTGCCGCCGCCGGCATCGCCGCCGCGGCCGCCGAAAGACATACCGGCGCGTATGTTGAAGGTCAGGTCGAGGTCCCACGTGCCTTCCAGCCCGGTGGCGTCCTCTACCGGCCAACTCAACTCCTGGGTCTGAAACTGCAGCCGCTCGGCGAATTGCGCCATGGTCACGTTCTGGCATTTGATTTCGCGCGTACCCGGCGGCGCGGGAGCCGGAGCATTGGTGTTGCGGCAGAAGATGCGGCTGGGGGGATCGGCTCTCTTCATTTTCGGCTTCCCCGCAGCGAGCGAATAGGCCGTCACCGGCCGGTCTTCGGTGTGGTACTTCATTTGGAAGCGATCGGTCACGAGCGCGAGCAGTGGTTTCGCCACGACATCCATATCGCCCGGGCCGACGAAGGGCGCTACATCCGCCGGCAACTTGGCAACCACATCGTAGCGATCCATCGCCATGGAAGACGGCAGGCCGACGACCGCCTGGTTGTTGTTGGTGTTGAAGGCGCGGTTGATGATGAACTGCAGGGGCACGCCTTCGAACATGACGCGGCCGCCGGGCTGGATCATGAATCGGAACATGCGGGTATTGGCGTCGGTCGGCTTGATGGCTCCGACTTCAAACTCGGTCACGGCGGGAGCGGGCGGCAGGACATCCGCCGTGCCAGGCGGATTAGCGGTTGGCTGGCGCTCGACGCTGTCCACCACCAGGACGGGCGTGGGAATCGGCTTCTCTTCCAGTTTCAGCCCGAGTTGCTTCTCCACCGCCGAGAAAATGGTGACGTGCTCGCCGGTATCGGAGAGCATGGGGCCGAAGAGAGTCATGGAAAAGCTGAGGTCGAAATCCCATCTGCCCTTCAGGCCGGTCTCATCCACCACCGGGTTGGGACCGAGGTTCGCCCCCATCATGCCCCGCAGGCCGGCGGCGAAGGCTTCCATGGTCATGTTGCGGCACCGATACTCGATGGTCATGCCGGGACCGAGATTGATGACCGTGGATTGCCCGTCCGGGTTCGAGGTCATGATCCGCATGCCGCCCTCGGTGGGCGCTCCCGAAGCGGCTTTCGGCTTGCAGCCGGTTTCGCCCGAGCCGGCGGCTTCCTTGAGCTGTGGTTTCTTGCCGACGGTAAGGACGTGGGTCACGAGCGGTTGGGTGTCCTTGTGAGTGACCAGCTTAAAGCGCTCCTCAAGCAGCGACCGCAGCATCTTTTTCTGCACGTCGTTGCCGGTTTCGGGCGGAACCTTGGCGGATATATCGAAGCGGTCCAGTTCGAGCCAGTTCGGGCCGCCGAGAATTTTGTCCGTGTCAAAGCCGTAAGCAATATGGATCAGATCGACCATCGTGCCGGCCTTCACTTCGTATCGGCCGTTGCGGGTCGATGTGCGAACGAACTGCTGGCCGGCGGCTTTGGCGCTGGGGTGGACATCGGCCGCTTCGAACTTGGCCGGCGCTTCGGAAGACTGCGCCAGACACAGACAGCCGGCGCTAAGGGCGACGAGGGCCCCGGTAAATTCCCGATTCATAAGCCGCAACTCCTCGGGTGATCGATAGTATGACGAAGCTCCGGGCAAAAGAGTTGAGACGGTCAAGGGGACCACGCCGTAAATAAACTCCCTGTTCGGCCTGCCGAGTTGTTCCAATTGGACCTCCTGCGGTGGTTTTCAACCGGCCGCCCAGCCCTTCCCGCGCCGCCCCGCCACCGGCCCCCTCCGCCAATCGCCCCATGTTTTCAACGAGGTTTCCGCTCTGCCGCAACCCGTCGTCCGTTTGGTGCTCCGGTTGCCCTGCGCTTAGTCGCGTGGCGCTGACCCAAGAAACTGAGAAAAGCGCGCCAGCCGCGAGGAGGATGTGATGAAACGCCTGTTCGGTACCCGAACTCTTCTTTTGGCATTGTTGGCTCTGGCCATCCCGGCCTCTTCGTTTGCGGCCGTCGCCATCTCCATCACCATCGCACCGCCGCTCCTGCCCGTCTACGTCCAACCCCCATGCCCGGCCGAAGGCTACATCTGGACTCCCGGCTACTGGGCTTGGGGACCCGCCGGCTATTACTGGGTTCCCGGAGTCTGGCTGGCCCCGCCCACCGTCGGCCTGCTATGGACGCCGGGCTATTGGGGATTTGGGGGCGGTTTCTACATCTGGCATGCCGGCTACTGGGGTCCCCACGTCGGCTTCTACGGCGGCGTCAACTACGGCTTCGGATATCCCGGTCACGGATTCACCGGCGGCGTTTGGGCGGGCCGCGTCTTCCGCTACAACACCGCGGTGGTCAATGTGAACCGCACCGTAGTGCACAACGTCTACGTGGACCGAACGGTCATCCACAACACCGTCGCCAGCCGCGCCAGCTTCAACGGTCCGGGCGGATTGAGCGCCCGCCCCACGCAGGAGGAGCGGGTAGCCATGGGTGAGCATCATGTGGCCCCCACGGCGCACCAGGTGTCGCACGAGGCCATCGCCGCTCGCTCTGCCCGTCACCCCAACGCTCCGCAGACCGCTGCCCGGCCGCAATTCTCGAACACGCATACGACGGCCAATCACCAGGCGCTGGCCAATCACCACGTTGCGGCAAACCATCCGGCGCCAGTCAGTCACCACATTGCGGCCAACCATCCCGCGCCGGCCAATCACCACGCCGAGGCCAATCACCACGCCGAGGCCAATCACCCGGCGCCGCAGGTGGCTCACAATAATCCCGAAGGCCGCGGCCGAAGAAAGTAGTCGCCCGGCGCACCCCGCGATCTTTGTCGGGGCCGCCGAGCCACGCAGCTTTTACATCACCTTCTCCGGGCCGATTTGAGGTATCAACATGTCATAAGGACGGTTATGGTATCTCCTTCCGATTCAACGATTTTGAAGCTCTGGCTGAATAGCCAGACCAGCCCCCACACACGCTCCTGCTACCGGCGCGACGCCGATCGCCTCCTGGCGCACGTGAGCAAACCCCTGAACGACATCGACCTTGGCGACCTCCAGGACTTCGCGGAATCCCTGGTGGAAGCCGGGCTGGCTCCGGTCTCCCGCCTGCGCACGCTGGCGGCCGTGAAGAGCCTGTTCGGATTCTGCTGCCGGATGAAGTACCTCGCGGCGAATCCGGCCGCGGAACTGGCGCTGCCGGCCTACGAGAGCCGGCTGGCCGAACGGATCGTCTGCGAGGAGGACGTGCAGGCCCTCCTGGCGGTCGATCTGGCGCCGCGAGACAAGATCCTGCTGCGACTCGTCTACACGGCCGGCCTGCGTGTTTCCGAGGCCTGCGGGCTGCGGTGGCGCAACCTGAGCGCCAGGGGCGAAGCCGGCCAGATCACCGTGTTCGGGAAAGGTGGGCACACCCGCGCGATCCCGTTGCCGCGGGAACTCTGGACGGCTCTACGTGAACTGCGGAAAAGTGCCGGAAATGAGGCTCCGGTGTTCGCTTCGAGAAGCGGTAAACCTCTTGATCGGGGAAGGGTTAGGGTGATTTTGCGGAAGGCCGCCAAAAAGGCGGGAGTGGCGGACAAAACCCCGCAGATCAGTCCGCACTGGCTGCGCCACGCCCACGCCTCCCACGCCCTCGACAACGGCGCGCCGATTCATTTGGTCCAGGCCACCCTCGGCCACCGTTCGGTGGCCACCACCAGCGCCTACCTGCACGCCCGGCCAGGCGATTCCAGCGCGCGTTTTCTGCCCTCCAAAAAAGTGCCGCCTAAGCGCTAATTTGGCCTTGCTTTTCAAGCAGATAAGAGTGATCGATGTCATGACCGCGCAAACGCGGAAAGGAGAACGGATCATGACGACTTTTACGATCAACAACGAGAACGAAATCGTGGCGTTTGCTTCCCAGGAGGAGGCCGCCGCTACCACTACCATCCCCTTCGACAGCTTCAGCAGCCAGCAGGAGCTGGCGGAATTGGCCGCCACTTGGCCGGCGGAGCGTTTTGTGGCCATCTGGAACAGTCTGGCGGGCGTCGTCCCGGTAAAGAAGTTCAAGAACCCAAAGACGGCCATTCGCCGGATCTGGGAGCGCATCCAGAGCCTGGGCGAAGCGGCCAAACCGGCAGCGGAACCGGCGGAGCCGAAGGCCACCACGAAGGCCAAGGGGCGCGCACAGGCGGCCAAGGGCGCGCCCGCGAAGGGCAAGTCGGGGAAGAAGGCCAGCCCCGCCAAGAACGCGCCCAAGGGCAAGAAAACCGCCAAGGCGCCGGAAACCAGCGCGCCCCGCGAGGGCACCAAGACGGCCCAGGTGGTGACCCTGCTCCAACGGAAGAACGGGGCCACTCTGGTCGAGATCATGGAAAAGATGGGCTGGCAGCGACACACCGTGCGCGGGTTCATGGCTGGTGCGATGAAAAAGGCCGGGTACGCCGTCGAGTCCTTTAAACCCGAAGGGGGAGAGCGAACTTATCGAATTAACGCCAAGTAGCATCGCCCCGCCCGCCCTTCCGCCCGCCCGGCTCCGGCCGCGGCGGGCTTTTTCTTGTTCGTGGACCATTTTTTCCGGCAGTTGGCCAATACCGCCAGCCGCCTTGCGACGCGCGAACGTGGGCCAACTGTGGCGCGATGGTGGCTATGCTGGGCGAGAGGCTGAACGGACGATCCGCCACGAGGATAGGTGGCGGGTTTACTATGTGGCTTAAGGGTGGGCCAGGAACTAACGACCCGACGCGCATCGATTACCACAACGTCTCACTGAGTGATTTAATTTCGAAGGCATACGGCGTCGAGTATTACCAGATCGTTGGGCCGGATTGGCTCCGGGCCCAGCGCTATCAGATTGGCGCCACGGTGGCACCGGGGAGCACCAAGGACCAGCTCCAGCTGATGTTCCGAAATCTGCTGGCGGACCGGTTCAAGGTGCAGCTACACCGCGATCAGAAGGAGATGGATCGCTACTCGCTGACGGTGGCAAAGGGTGGTCCAAAATTCGAAGCGCAGGAGTGGCTTTCATCGACGGGCGCGCCCGCGGGAAGTTTCCCAATGCAGGGATGAACACCATAGCCAACATGCTGCAGGGACAACTGCACTCCCCCGTAATCGACGACACTGGATTGACCGGCAAGTACGACTTCGATTTGTTCTGGGACACGCGGCCGGCGTCCGCAGCCGACAGCGGGCCCGATTTGGTCATGCCGTCCAGCAGCTTGGATTGAAGCTGGAGCGAAAAAAAGCCCTGGTAGACGTGGTGGTGGTCGATCGCGCGGAGCGTACCCCGACCGCGAATTGAGCCGAGAACCAGCCTGTCCGAATCCGGCCTCGGAATTGTTCGGTCTGGACGGGCACCGCGCCTTGGTCAGTCAGTTGTGCCGGCGGCGTTCGGACTAGAAACTAGAGGTGTGCCGCGCGCTGGTCCGAATTGCGATATGTGAAACTTCCATTTGGCCCGCCACGGTGGACCGCGTCGGTCCACTTCGGCGATAAGCCCGTCTTCCCGCCCTTTGGGCGCGTGGCCCAGATTTATAATTCGTTCGAGGGACCATGCATTATCCAACAGCAAGCGGAATATGGCGACTCGCGGTTATGGTTGCGCTTGGAAGCATCCTGTCGGCGCAACAGGATGTTCGTTACGATTGGAAACTAAATCCCCCTCCTGAACGGGTCTTTTCGACAGAATTGCGGGCGATTCTGGCGGCAAGTGACGAGCATAGCGCATTCGAATCCATTCGGGGACAAGTTGATTCGGATGGTGTCGCAAGACCGACTCGTATTCTGCCCGGCGCTTCGAGTTCGGAATGCCGGATCGAACATGAATTCGGCTCCGGTTGGCGGTACCAATGTGTGATGGACGGAACCGCAGAAGAGCAGGCCCGTATCTTCGAGAACCTCGTCCGTCTGGTTCGGAATTCACGGCAGGACTGGACAGTAGATACACTTCGCTCAGCAGTGCTTTTCCGTTTCAGGAACCTCGAAGACCGAACCCCGAGAGTGCAGATATTCAGGAATCCGACAACCCTCATCATTTCACCCGCACAAGTGAATGTCGAATCGGAGATTAAACAAATCCTGAGGTCTGGGGCCTATATCGCCCTACCGACCCCCGCAGTTGCTGGGGACGTCGTTCCCTCCGGGGAATCGCTCATTACGGTCACCAATGCTTCCGACCATCGATTGC
>DATJRE010000492.1:0-6064 GCA_035505095.1 Bryobacteraceae bacterium
GTCCGCCCGAAGGACGTCCGCGATATTGCCAAAGCTGGTCCGGCGGCCATTCCCAAGCTCCAGGATCTTCTGAAGAATCCGAATGTGGACGTGCGCGTCGAAGCTGTCAAACAGATCACCTCCATCGGCACGCAGCGCAGCCTCGATCCGCTCATCGAGGCCACCAGGGACGCCGATGCGGAAGTTGAGATCCGCGCTACCGACGGGCTGGTGAATTTCTATCTTCCGGGCTACGTGCAAACCGGAATCGGGGCGAGTTTGAAGCGCGTGGGAACCGGCATCAAAGGCCACTTCACCGATACCAACGACCAGGTGATTCCTCCGTTCGTGGTGGTGCGGCCCGAGGTCATCGCAGCGCTGGGCACCCTCGCGCGGGGTAATGGCTCGGTCGATGTGCAGGCCAACGCCGCCCGCGCGCTCGGCATTCTGCGGGCCAAAGCGGCGGTGGACGACCTCATTCAAGCGGCCCATTCCAAGAGCACCGAAGTCATCTACGAGTCCCTCACCGCGCTTCAGAAAATCCGCGACGAATCGGCCGCTCCGCGGATCACCTTCCTGCTCCACGATCTCGACCCCAAAGTGCAGGTGGCGGCCATCGAAACCACCGGCCTGCTGCTGAATAAATCGGCTGTGCCGGAGCTGATCGGCGTCATGAACCACACCCGCGACGCGCACGTGCGCCGCGCCGCCCTCGAGGCGATCTCCATGTTACCGCTCGAGTCGAGCCGGCCGATTTACGCTCAGTATTTGAACGACAAGGACGAGAACATGCGCGCGGCAGCCGCGGAGGGCTTCGCGCGGCTAAAGAACCCGTCGGACCTACCGACTATCCAGACAGCCTGGCAGAACGAGGGCAAAACCTCGCCGCGCCTTTCCCTGGCCTTCGCCATGGTGATGCTGGGGAAGACCGAGCTGAGCGAGTTCAGCCCCCTGCAATATCTGATCAACACGTTCGATTCGTCCTCGTACAAGGGCATCGCTTTGCCGTTCCTGGTGGAATCGGCACGCAACGAGAACGTGCTCCATTCCCTCTATAAACCCATGGAGAACGGCACCAAGTTCGAGAAGATCGGGCTGCTGCAGGTGCTCGCGCGGAGCGGAGACCAGTCCAGCATCGCGGAGGCGCAGAAACTGACCAACGACCCCGATAACGATGTGGACCAGGAAGCCTTGCGAACAGTGCGGACCTTGCAGGCGAGGTTCTGAGACCCGGCGCACCGGGTCTCCCCATGCGGCAGAGCCGCGCGCCTCTACTTGGCCTTCTTCTGTTTTTGCTGGCCGACGCGCACCTTAAAGTGCAGCACTTTGCTTTCCTGGAACGCCTTGTGATCGTGGCGCGCCACCGCATCCGCCAGGTACTTATCGACGTCGGCATCCTTGGGCAGGACCGACATCAGGGTGAAGTTGTCGTTGCAGGTCGGGCAGAAGGGCCGGAACCGCTTCACATTCGGGATTGCCATACAGACATAGTGTAGCAGAGCCGGCCGCTCCCCCGGTTTAACCCCCGGCGCCCGATTGTGGCATGCTGTAAGTTCGATGCCCGATTCCCTGCGCACGGTTTGCGTCTACTGCGCCTCCAGCGACCGGACCCCAGCGGTCTACCACGAGGCCGCCGCGCGGCTGGGCCGCCATCTGGCCGGCGAAGGCTTCCGCATTGTCTACGGCGGAGGCGCCACCGGTTCCATGGGCCGGCTGGCCTGCGCCGCCCTGGATGCCGGCGGCCGCGTTACCGGCGTTCTGCCCCATTTCATGGACGAACTGGAATGGGGCCACCGCTCGTTGAGCGAACTCCGCCTGGTGGACGATATGCACCAGCGCAAACGCCTGATGCTGGAGCTTTCCGACGCCGTGGTGGCCTTGCCCGGCGGCTGCGGCACTTTCGAGGAATTGCTGGAAGCCATCACCTGGAAACGGCTGGGCCTCTTTCTGGGACCCATCGCCATTGTCAACGTGAACGGCTTCTACGATCCCCTAGCGGAGTTGCTGGCGCGCTCCATCACCGAGCGGTTCATGGACGAGAAGCACGGCGCCATGTGGTCGATGGTCCGCGAGGTGGAGGAAGTGGCCAACGTTCTGCGGTCGGCGCCGCCGTGGTCCGCCAATGCCCGCGCCTTCGCCGTGCCACGGTAGCATAAGAGTTCCATGCAAAAGCGCATCTCCGCCGCCGGCCCTCTGCGCGGCTCCCTGTCCCTGCCGGGCGATAAATCCATCTCCCACCGTTACGCCCTGATTGCCTCGATTGCCGAGGGCGCCACGCGTATCCGCAATTATTCGACCGGCGCCGATTGCCATTCCACGCTGGGATGCGTGCGCGCGCTGGGCATCCCGGTGGAAGGCACGGGCACGGAGTTCGTCATCCACGGCCGCGGACTGGATGGATTGCGCGCGCCCGCCGCCGATCTGGACGCCGGCAACTCCGGCTCGACCATCCGCATGCTTTCGGGAATTCTGGCCGCGCAGTTCTTCACCAGCCGCATCTTCGGCGACGAATCGCTTTCCCGCCGCCCCATGCAGCGCATCATCCAGCCGCTGGAGCAGATGGGCGCGCGTATCCGCGCCCGCGAGGGCCGCTTTCCGCCGCTCGAAATCCACGGCGGCCCGCTTACGGCCATCGAGTATGCCTTGCCGGTGGCCAGCGCCCAGGTGAAGACGTGCGTGCTGCTGGCCGGCCTGTATGCGGAGGGCGAAACGGCGGTCACCGGCCCGGTGGCCTCGCGGGATCACACCGAAGTGGCCCTGCGGGAGTTCGGCGCGGAGATCACGGTCGCGCCGCACCGCATTGCCATCGAGGGCCGCGCCAAGCTGTCCCCGCTGGATCTGGACGTACCCTCGGATCTTTCCTCCGCGGCCTTCTTCCTGGCGGCGGCGCTGCTGGTGCCCGGATCGCGGCTGGCCGTCCGCGGCGTAGGCATGAACCCCACCCGCGCCGCGCTGCTCGATTTTCTGCGCGGCATGGGCGCGCGCCTGCGGATTCCCGATCTCGAAAGCCGCCATGGCGAACTGGTGGGCGAGATCGAGGTGGAATTCTCGGAACTCGCCGGCGGCACGATCGAGGGCGCGCTCACCGCCGCGCTGATTGATGAGATCCCCGTGCTGGCGGTGCTGGGAGCCGCGAGCGAGCACGGCCTGACCGTGCGCGACGCCTCCGAACTCCGCATCAAGGAAACCGACCGCATCCGCACGGTGGTGGAGAACCTGCGCCGCATGGGCGTGGCCGCGGAGGAGCTTCCGGATGGCATGGCCATCCCCGGCCGGCAGAAGTTCCACGGCGCCGAACTGGATTCCTTCGGCGACCACCGGATCGCCATGGCCTTCGCGGTGGCAGCTCTGGCCGCGGAAGGTGAGTCGGTGATTCGGGACGCCGAAGCCGCCTCGGTTTCGTTTCCGGAGTTCTGGGACACGCTGGAAAGGATGGGCAACCAGGCCGCCTGAGTGCCTTGGGTCCCCAGCGACCAACTCACGCCCCATCCGAGGCGTACCGCAGTCGGAATCCCGGCGGGTGCCCGAGAAAGCATTTGTGCGGACTTCCGTTTTCTGGCATGATGAGCCATTGGCAGCCCTGAACCAAAACAACACACGACTTCTGCCCAAGTCGCACCCATGCACCTGACCCACCGCCAGGAGCAGTTCTCCAATGCCTTTATCGAGGCCGTCGCCGCCGTCGCCGGCTGTTCCGCTGCGCAAAACTCGGTTGACAACGACAGCATCGACTGGACGCTGTCGAACCGCCTTCCCCGCCGTCCAAAACTCGACATCCAACTGAAGTGCACGTGCAACGCCGGCGGCCCTCAGGAAAACATCCGCTTTCCACTCCCCATCAAGAATTATCGCGATCTCATCCTGCCGGATCTCTCCAATCCGCGGATCCTGGTTGTTGTCGTCGTGCCCGAGGAAATCGAAGGATGGATGGAACAAACGCCCGAACGCCTGACTCTCCGGCGCTGCGCTTACTGGGTTTCCCTTTTGGGGCTTGCGGAGAGCGACAATGAGAATACGGTAACGGTTGACGTGCCGCGCGCCAATCTCTTCACCGTTGACGCGCTCAGCCGAATGATGCAACGAATCGACGATAGGCAACTTTTATGAGAGCGACCATCCGGGATCAGGAGACGCTGAAGACTATTCGGCCCTTGGAGTTGGTCGGCTACCTGCGGGCACAGGGCTGGCGGCAGATTTCGGAAATCGATGAAAGGTCCTCGTTGTGGGGAGGTCCCTGCCGGGACCACGGTCATGAGGACGAAGAGGTCGTCGTGCCTCTACGGCAAGAGATTGGAGATTTCGCTCTCCGCGTGAGCGAGGTCTTGAGAACTTTGGAGCACGTCGAGCAGCGTTCTCAATTGGAAATCCTGCGCGATCTGCTGACGTCCTCTTCCGACTTGATTCGAATCCGGGCTTCTGCCAGCCAAACCACAGCCGGTTCCATTCCATTGGATTTGGGAGTCCGATTCGTCGAAGAGGCCCGCGAGATGATGCTCGCGGCCGCCTGTTCGGCAATCGATCCGCGGCCCTATTTTGCCAGGCGAAAGCCGGTTCAAGCCAATGAATACTTAAGCCGTGTTCGCATGGGACAAACCGAGCGTGGGAGCTTCGTCCTGACAATCCTCTCCCCCGTACCGCCGGGTTTGCGCCCTCCCGAGCCGCTTGACGGGGTTCTTCCTGAGCCCTTCGAGAGGAAAGTTAGCCAGACTCTCGCATCCGGGCTGTCGGCCGCCCGGTTGGCCGCCCAGCGCGCAACCGTCTCGGGCGATGTACAGCCATTTCGCGAAGCCGTCCCGCGCGGCGTCAGCGCTAACCTCTGCGATGCTCTGGTTGGGCTCGGACAGGTGAGCTCGGCCGAAGGAATCGAGGTCGCCATTTCGTGGTCTCGCAACCGGCCGCTTGATCAGTCGGCGCAAAGCCAGTATCGGTTTTCCCCGGACATGGTTCCGGTCTTCGCGGAAGCGTCCAGGCTGTTTAAGGAGACGGAGCCAAGAGAGGATGTCGAAATAGAAGGCTTCGTCATCGATCTCCATCGCGACGAGGGCGCTCCGTCGGGCCGGGTTGCCGTGAGCGCCCTGATTGATGAGAATCTCCGCAAGATTTCCATCGATCTTGCCGAGAATGACTATGCTCTGGCGCTTCGCGCACACGGCGAGCAGCGACGCATTCGGGCTACTGGAGACCTCATCAAACAAGGCCGCTCTTACCGTCTAGTGAAGCCCGGACACGTTGCGCTCGCTGCCGAGGATTGAACCTGAGTATTTCCAGGCCATCCTTGGCACAGAAGTCATCGGCCTTCTGATCGTTACTCCTGCAATGGAATCGGGGATTGCGGACCATGCTTGGAAGGTGTCGGAGTTGCTAGCACAATCCTATTCAGATTTACCCCAATGTTGCATCATCCAAGGCCACCCATCTTTACTTCCAAAGCCAGAAAAGGCGGTCGGCTCTACTTCCATTACCAAAATAAATGTTCCCTGCCCAATAAGTCTTCTCAACTCATCCCTTAATCCAGATGGCGTGCCCTCTCCAGATTCATCTACTGTGAGCCAAATATTTTCAAACCAATGCCAGACAGGCCATTCTTTACGCTTTAAGTAAGCAGTAATGATATTTCTTTGTATGACATTCGCTCCAGACGGCGCCCCCGTGGCAGAACTTGTGCATACAATAAATTTTTTCATTTCGCCCCCTCCGGTTCGGTCTTTACGGCGGGGATCTCCGAGGGTTTCTGATCTGTCTCTAGGAATCCTGCTATATTGTCGCCATAAGCGCTATGTTCAATAGCCAATTTTGACAGGTGAAACCGCTCTGAACGAAGGGCATCTCTATCGTTCACCAATAAATAAAAATACGCGAACAGATAGGACACCGCAATGGAAATAGATGTTATGCCCAACATTATGGATATCCAACTGGGGAGGTGCTCTAGGCCAGAAGCAATCTAGCCTCGATTTCCACGTCACCACGCTGACCACCTAATTTTGCCCAAAAGCCTCCTTAATGGCTGTATTTCGTTTGTTTAGTGTTAGGAATATACAGTGCTGATAATAAGATTATGTGAGCACTATCCAGTAAAGGCCGC
>DATJRE010000493.1:0-7479 GCA_035505095.1 Bryobacteraceae bacterium
TGGAACGGACGCGTGCATTCTTCGGATGGAAATCCGCGAAAAACGCCCGCGTACCCTCGGGTGCGCCGGGCGGAAAATCGAAGAAGGCGTCCCAGCCTCCGCGCCGTTTGCCGGTTTCGCAGCGGTAAAAAGGCTGGGCCCGCTCGATGACGTTGCGGCCCTCAATCGAAACCGCCGAAAGCAGGGGTTGTTTCGGGTCCAGGGAGAAGACGGCCTCCCACGGGCGCGAGCTTTCGTCCTTCCAGTGCACCGTGAATGCGGCTGGAGTTGAATCCACGGTAATCGGCCCAGCCTTCACGCCGGAAACATCCAGCGACATGGTCTGGGCAAACGAGATCCCCACCAGGAAGGGGGCCAGAAGAGAGAGATGTCGCAGGCTCATAGGGCGTCTGCTTCAGTCTATGCCTGTGGCGATGGGCGTGGTGACGCGGTACCGGCAAGCTGCCGGCGGTGTGGGTTGATGGAGGCCGGATGCGCCCGGCGCAGGGTGTCTCCAGCCAGGTTTCCGGAGCCGGCGGGGGCCGCTGGTCGCCAGGCGGCCGAACTGAGCACCAGAACGAGATCTGCTCCGCGCCCCTTGTTAGAATGAGGCGATGGCAGAGAATCCCACGCCCGCGCAGCCCGTGCAGTCCTTCGAATCCTGCCTGGACGAGCTGGAGAAAGTGGTCAAGGAACTGGAGGCCGGAGACCTGCCGCTGGAGCGGTCGCTGCAGCTTTTCGAGCGCGGCATGGAGCTGAGCGATGCCTGCCGCAAACAGTTGGAAGAGGCCGAAACGCGCGTCGAAATGCTCATCCGCAAGGAAGGCAAAATCGTGGCCGAACCGCTGCGGCTCGAAAAATCCTGACCATGAACCTGCGTGAATACCTGGCCGGGCAGCAAAGCCTGGTGGATGCCGAACTGGACCGGCTGGTCCCTCCCGAAAGCGCGGTGCCGGAAACCATCCACCGCGCCATGCGCTACAGCTTGTTTGCGGGCGGTAAGCGCATCCGGCCGATCCTCTGCCTGGAGGCGGCTCGGGCGGTGGCGGGCGAGGACGGGGGCGCGGCCATTTCGGCGGCGTGCGCGCTGGAGCTGATCCACACCTACTCGCTGATCCACGACGACCTGCCGGCGCTCGATAACGACGATTACCGGCGCGGCAAGCTGACCAACCACAAAGTCTTCGGCGAAGCCATGGCCATACTGGCGGGCGATTCGCTGCTGACCCGCGCCTTTCAGGTGCTGGCGGAGCTGGATGCTCCGGCCGATCGCAAGGTGCGGCTGATGGCCGAACTGGCCACCGCCTCGGGCACGGTGGGCGGCATGATCGGCGGGCAAGTGGCGGACCTGGAGGGCGAGGGCAAGACGCCCACGGCGCCGCTGCTCGAATCCATCCATCGGGCCAAAACCGGCGCGCTGCTGCGGGCCAGCCTGCGCATGGGCGCGATTTACGCCGGGGCCACCGAGGAGCAGTACGCGCACCTCTCGTGTTACGGCGAGCACATGGGCCTGGCGTTTCAAATTGTGGATGACCTGCTGGACGTGGAGGAATCCTCCGAAGCCCTCGGCAAGACGGCCGGCAAGGATGCGCAGCAGCAGAAAATCACCTTTCCTGCGGTGTATGGCCTGGAGCGTTCGCACCGCATGGCGGAAGAGCAGTGTGCCTTCGCGCACCAGGCGCTGAAGCCCTTCGGCGAACGCGCGGCTCGCCTGGACGAGCTGGCCGACCATATCGTGCAACGCAAGTCATGAAAAACCGGCTCGACCGGCTGCTGGTGGAACGCGGTCTGGCCGATTCGCGCGAAAAAGCCCAAGCCCTGATCATGGCCGGCGAGGTGATGGTGAACGGCCAGAAGGCTTCCAAGCCGGGCCAGCCGGTGGCCGAAGACGCCGCGCTGGAAGTGTTGGCACGGCCTCCCTTCGTGAGCCGCGGCGGAGTCAAACTGGCGGCGGCTCTGCGCCATTTCGCCATCGACACCGCGGGCAAGGTGTGCATGGATATCGGCTCTTCCACGGGCGGATTCACGGACGCCCTGCTGCAGGCGGGCGCGCTGCGCGTACACGCGGTGGATGTGGGCGCGGGCCAGCTTGCCTGGAGCCTGCGGACCGATTCGCGGGTGCGGCTGCACGAAGGCATCAACGCGCGCGGGCTCACCGCGGACGAGATCGGCGAGCCGGTGGACCTGGCCACCTGCGACGTAAGCTTCATTTCGGTCACCCTGGTGCTGCCCGCCATCGTCCCCCTGTTACGCGCGGAGGGGCAAATGGTTATACTAATCAAACCGCAGTTTGAAGTCGGTAAGGGCCAGGTGGGAAAGGGCGGCATCGTGCGCCAGCCGGAACTCCACCGGGCCGCCTGCGAGCGGGTGACCGAGGCCGTGCATGAATTTGGATTTCAGACGGAGATGATCGAGAGCCCCATCGCCGGCGCCGAGGGAAATCGGGAGTTTCTGCTCTATGCCCATCATTGAGACCGTCGGAATCTGTTCCAAGCCGAACTCCGCCGCGGCGGCATCCATCGTTCCCAAGCTGCTGGAGTGGTTGCGGGCGCGCAACGTGCAGGTGCGGCTGGACGAGCAGACCGCGGAATACGCGGCCGGGGGCGGCCTTCCCCGCGAGGAAGTGCCGGAGGGCTGCGACCTGATTATCGTGCTGGGTGGGGATGGCACCCTGCTTTCCGCGGCGCGCGCTATCGGACGGCGGGAAGTCACACTGTTCGCCGTCAACCTGGGCGGCCTCGGCTTTCTCACGGCTATCACCGTGGACGAGCTGTATCCGGAGCTGCAGCGCGCCTTCCGCGGCGAGCATCGGGTGGCCAAACGCAAGCTGCTGAATGTGGAGGTGACGCGCGAAGAGCAGGTGATCGCCTCTTACGATGCGCTCAACGACGCGGTGCTGACGAAGTCCTCGATCGCCCGCATGATCGACCTGGATGCGCACGTGGATGAGCAGTTTGTGTGCGCCTACAAGGCGGACGGCCTGATCATCTCGACGCCCACGGGGTCCACGGCCTACTCGCTTTCGGCCGGCGGCCCGATCATTTTCCCCTCGGTGCCGGCCATCTGTATCACCCCGATCTGCCCGCACATGCTCACCAACCGGCCGGTGCTGGTGCCCGAGACCAGCGTCATCCGGGTGGTGTCGCGGGGTCCCGACGAGAGCGTCTTTCTGACCATCGATGGGCAGATTGGAGCGCCGCTTCGCGAACACGACACGGTGGTGTGCCGCAGCTCGCGCTATTCGCTGCACCTGGTGCGGCCGCCGCATATGATGTTCTTCGACGTGCTGCGCCAGAAGCTCAAATGGGGAGAACGATGAAGCGCATTTCGCTGACGAGCTGGATCTTTATCGGGATGGCCGCGGGTGTGGCGCTGGGCTTGGCGGCGCCGGGCGTGGCGCGGCAGATGGCGCCGGTGAGCGGCATTTTTCTGCGGCTGATCCGCTCGATTATCGCGCCGCTGCTGTTCAGCACGCTGGTGGTGGGGATTGCGGGCGGCGGCGATATGAAGCAGATGGGCCGCATTGGCGGCAAGGCCATTCTGTACTTCGAAATCGTGACCACGCTGGCGCTGTTTCTGGGGCTGGCGGCCGTCAACCTGGTGCGGCCAGGCGCGGGCGTAGCCATCCAACGGACCGCCGCGGAGGCCGCCCTGCCGCCGAACCCGAACACGTTCAGCACCATCGTGGAGCACATCTTCCCCACCAGCATCCTGGACGCGCTGGCGCGCAACGACGCGCTGCAGATCGTGGTTTTCGCCTTCCTGTTCGGGGCGGCGTGCGCGGCGATTGGCGCCAAGGCCGGGCCGGTGATCGCTTTTTGCTCGTCGCTGGCGGAGGTGATGTTCCGCTTCACCCGGTACGTGATGTACATGGCGCCGCTGGGGGTGGGCGCGGCGATTGCCGTGACGGTGGGCAGCAAAGGCGTGGGGGTGCTTTTCGGATTGAGCAAGCTGGTGGCGACCATGTACGCCGCCGCGCTGCTGTGCATCCTGCTGGTGCTGTTGCCGGGGCTGGTGCTGTTCCGCATTCCCGCGGGCCGGTTCTACCGCGCGGTGCGGGAGCCGTTCCTGATCGGATTTTCGACCGCCTCCAGCGAGGCCGCGCTGCCGATTGCCCTGGAGAACATGGAGCAGTTCGGCGTGCCGAAACATATTGTGGGATTTGTGATTCCCGCAGGCTACAGCTTCAACCTGGTGGGGACGGCGCTGTATCTCTCGCTGGCCTCGGTTTTCGTAGCGCAGGCGGCGGGAATGAACTTATCGATTGGCGACCAGCTTCTGATGATGCTGACCCTGATGCTGACCAGCAAGGGCGTGGCGGGTGTGCCGCGGGCGGCGCTGGTGATCCTGGCCGGCACGCTGGCCACGTTCCATCTGCCGATGGAAGGAATCGCGGTGCTGCTGGGAGTGGATGCGCTGCTGGACATGGCTCGCACGTCGATCAACGTGCTGGGCAACTGCCTGGCCAGCGCGATTGTGGCGCGGTGGGAAGGGTACAAGGTGGGAGTTGAGGCCGATTGGCCCGCGCCTGACGGGGCTTCGGAGCCGCGATTGGGGGAGCGAGCATAACTTATATATACGCTGTGCTCCGGGAATGAAGCGGACTACCATCTTCCTTCCCGACGAGATGCCCAAGCGGCTGCGGCGTAAATCCTCCCCCATCGCCAGCGGTTCCGGCGTACACTATTCGGATACGCATCCCAGTCACTGTGCAGGACAGGAGAAGAACCATGCGAAGAGCCGCCCTGATCGCGCTGGTGGCCGCCGCCGCGGCGCTGGCGCAACCGAAGATGACCGCGGAAAAAGAGGCCGCCATCAAAGCCGACCTGGTGGGCCAGATCGATGCCATGAAGAAGCAGGCGCAAGTCATGGTGGACAGCGTCTACAGCTTCGGCGAGCTGGGCTTCCAGGAGTTCGAGACCAGCAAATATCTGAGCGGCATGCTGGAAAAAGAAGGCTTCCACGTGGAGCACGGCTTCGCCGGCGTTCCGACGGCGTGGGTGGCGACGTGGGGGTCGGGGAAGCCGGTGATTTCGCTGGGGTCGGATATTGACGACATCCCGCAGGCCTCGCAGAAGCCGGGGGTGGCGTGGCACGACCCGATGATTGAGGGCGCGCCGGGGCACGGCGAGGGCCACAATTCGGGCGTGCCGCTGAACATCATCGCGGCCCTGGCTGTGAAGAGAGTGATGGAGCGGGAGCACCTGCAAGGGACCCTGCAGCTTTGGCCGGGCGTGGCCGAAGAAGATGTCGGCGCCAAGGCCTATTTTGTGAGGGCGGGGATGTTCAAGAATGTGGATGTCTGCCTGTTCGTACACGTGGCGGCTAACTTCGGCGTGAACTGGGGGCCGGTAATGAACCAGAACGGGCTGGTCTCGATCGAGTATATGTTCAAGGGCGAGAGCGCGCACGCGGCCGGCGCTCCGTGGCGCGGGCGGAGCGCGCTGGACGCCGTCGAGTTGATGGATGTGGGCTGGAACTTCCGCCGCGAGCACCTGCGGCTGGCGCAGCGGTCGCATTATGTCATCACCAATGGCGGTGACCAGCCGAACGTGGTGCCGCCGACCGCCGCGGTCTGGTATTATTTCCGCGAAGCCGATTACGACCACATTATGGATATGTGGCGCATCGGGAATAACATGGCCAAGGGCGCTACGCTGATGACCGACACCACTTACACCGAGCGCCTGCTGGGCAGTGCCTGGCCGGGCCACTTCAACAAGGCGATTGCCGAGGACATGAACGAGAATATCAAGAAGGTGGGGTTGCCGCAGTGGTCGGATGACGACCAGAAACTGGCCCGCGCGCTGCAAACCGAGTTGAAAGTGCGGGTGAACGGCCTGCCCACGCGGATTCCGGAGATGCGGGCGCCGCGGGTGCAGACGGCGGATGCGGGCGACGGCGAGGGCGGGGCCAACATGCCCACCGGCGGCGGTTCGGACGATATCGGCGACGTTTCCTGGAATGTGCCGACGGTGACGCTGCGGTACCCGGCGAACATTCCGGGCGGACCGGGGCATAACTGGGCGAACGGCGTGGCCATGGCGACGCCGATTGCCCATAAGGGCGTGATTGCGGGCGCCAAGGTGCAGGCGATAACCATGCTGGATATCCTGGTGCATCCCGACTTAGTAGCGAAGGCGTGGGATTACTTCAACAACGTGCAGACCAAGGAGATGAAGTACAAGAGCTTCATCCGTGATGGCGACAAGCCGGCCATCTGGCTCAACCAGAAGATTATGGAGGAATACCGGCCGCGCATGAAGCAGCTTTATTACGATCCGGCGAAATACGACACTTATCTGCAGCAGTTAGGGATCACTTATCCGACAACGGTGCGGCCGGCGGCGCAGTAGGGGAGGGATTGCCGGGGGAGTTCGGGTGAATTGGTTGGCCCTTCCGCTAATACGGGGTCTCCCGCCGAGTGGCAGGTTTTTTCAGTGATACGGCCAACTAGTGACCTTCGGTCGATCGGATTGGGTCGAACCGTTCTGCAGCGGCGACCACAAAGAAGCTGGCCGCCTTAGCGAATACTACGAGGCCTTTGTTGACGTATCCTCTCGACGGAGGCGATAGCCAACACCATGAACGGTTTGAATCAAAGACGCCTTTTCGCCTAACTTCTTCCTGAGGCCGCGTATCACGACATCCACCACGTTTCCGCCGCCGTCATAGTTTTGCTCCCAGACGCTGGCCAGCAACGAGCTGCGGGGAACGGCCTCCCCGGCGCGACGCTGAAGGAATTCCATTACGCCGAACTCGAGTTTGGTCAAGCCGACTCGACGGCCATTCAATACTAGTTCTCGCGCGGCGCAATCGAGCAGACTGTCCTCTTCGACACCGAGCTCAGCAGCCACCAGTCGAGCAAGCCATCCATCCACCGACGAAGGTCCGAAGTCGAGCATCGCCGAATGGTAGCCATCGCCACCGGCTTCGGCAAGTACGCGAAAGCCGAGCCTCACTGCTGCTGCCGCATAAGGCTCCAGCTCGCGAACGGTGAGGTATACGCGCCTCAGATTCGGGCGAAGTTCCAGGTATTTGCGCTTGACATCGACCCAGCACGCCGCCTGAGCAGGAGACGGCGCCTCGCCATCCTGGGCAGACAGCCAACGCCTTAGGAACAAGACTCGCTGCTGACGTGGCAAGGGCTGACTGTCCAGGTGGTTCAACCATGCCCGCGTGACCGGATCTTCGCCGCACAGCCGGCTGGACACGTTGACGGGATCGAAGACACAATAAAAGCCTGCAACGAAACCGTTCCGGTCGCGCGCCACGGCAAAGGTCTCCGGCGCCTCACTCCACCACGTCTTGAGATAAGGGGCGGTAACCAAATTCTCGTGGCGGTCGATAATATCGAGAATTGCCCCCGCGTCTTCGATGCGCGCCGGCTCGACCGCGTATTCGTGTCCGCTGCTGGGGAAAAAGGCTTCCCGCACTACGGGATTTTCGAGAAGATAGAGCAGATCCGCGGTCTGCCGCCACAGATTGGACGCAGGAGCG
>DATJRE010000494.1:0-11336 GCA_035505095.1 Bryobacteraceae bacterium
GGCGCACGGTAGAAGGAGTCATGGTATTGCGCACCGGTGTACGCACCGCAGCATTTGTCTGCCTCTTGGCCTTTCTGCTGCCGGCACAGCAGGATCGCATCACGGCCCCGATCGATGGCCGCCGTTCGGTGGTGCTGCGGGGCAGCGTGCCTCCGCAGGCGCAGACGCGGTACGACCAGGGATCCGTGGAAGCGGATTTCCGGCTGGGCAACATCAGCCTGATGCTGGGGCGTTCGCCGGCGCAGCAGGCCGCGCTGGAACAATTGCTGGCCGAGCAGCAGGATCCGGCATCGCCCAATTATCACCACTGGTTAACGCCGGAGAGCTATGCCGACCGCTTCGGAATGAGCGCGGGGGACCTGGACCAGATCGCCACCTGGCTGCGCTCGGAAGGTTTCACCGTGAAATACACGGCGCGCGGCCGCGATTACCTTAGTTTTAGCGGCACGGCGGGGCAGGTGGAGGCGGCGCTCCACACCCAGATCCACCGCTACCGGGTAGGCGGCCGGACGCACTTTGCCAACGCCACCAACGTCAGCCTGCCGGAGGCCATTGCGCCGCTGGTAGCGAGCGTGCGGGGGCTGCATGATTTTCATCCCAGGGCGCCGCATCAGCGTTTCCAGCCCAACTACAGCGACACCGATGGGACCCACTTTCTGGTGCCGGACGATTTCGCGACCATCTACGATGTGGAGCCGCTATACGGATATGGATACACGGGCGCGGGGCAGAACATTACCATCGTGGGGCAGAGCGACATCGACCCAGACGATATTGCCTCCTTCCGCTCCACCTGGGACCTGCCGGGATTGCAGGTTCAGATGGTCTCGATCGGCGACTATCCGGGCGTGACCGGGGACGAAGTCGAGGCGGACCTGGACCTGGAATGGTCCGGCGCGGTGGCTCGCTTTGCCGGCCTCACCTACGTCTACAGCGTGGACGTGAACGACGCGGTGAACTTTGCCATTGACAACGACCTGGGGCCGGTAATCAGCGAGAGCTTCGGGCTGTGCGAATACCAGGTGGCCACCGAACGGCTGGGCCTGTCCAGCTTTGAGATCCAGGCGCAAAAAGGCAATGCCCTGGGGATCACCTGGCTGGCCTCGTCGGGCGATTCGGGGGCGGCGGGGTGCGATTACGATGCCCCGATCGCGACCCAGGGACTGGCCGTTGGGATTCCCGCCAGTGTTCCGGAAGTGACCGCGGTGGGCGGCACGGAATTCAACGAAGGCAGCCTCACGTATTGGAGCACCACCAATGGTCCGTACGGCGGCTCGGCGCTATCCTACATCCCCGAGATGGCCTGGAACGATACTGCGGCCAACGGATCGCTGGCGTCTTCGGGCGGCGGGGTAAGCGTGGTCTACACCAAGCCCGCGTGGCAGACCGGCACGGGGGTTCCCAACGATGGCGCCCGCGATGTGCCCGATATCGCGCTCAACGCCTCGGACGCCCACGACCCGTATCTTGTGGTTTCCGAGGGGGAAGCCATCGGGGTGGGCGGCACGTCGGCCTCTTCGCCGTCGTTCGCCGGAATCCTGGCGCTCCTCAACCAGTATCTGGTGCAAAACAACGTGCAGAGCAAGCCGGGCTTGGGGAACATCAACCCGAAGCTGTACAGCCTGGCTTCCAGCGGGAAGGGCGCCGCATTTCACGACATCACGGTGGGCAACAACATCGTTCCATGCCAGGTGGGGACGCAGGACTGCACCACGGGCTCGTTCGGCTACTCGGCCGGCCCGGGTTACGACCTGGTGACGGGCCTGGGTTCGGTAGACGCCTACAACCTGGTCACGACCTGGGCCGGACTTCCGGTCACCGGCACCACCATGACGCTGGCGGCGAACCCGGCCACCATCCTGGCCACCGGGTCGGCGGTGGTTACCGCCACGGTCAAGGCGGCCAGCGGAACAGCCTCCCCCATGGGAATGGTTTCCTTCACCCTTAACGGGAGCACGCTGGGGGCGGCGCCGCTTTCGGGCTCGGGAGGAACGGCCACCGCGTCGGTGACGGTTTTCGGAAGCCAGTTGCCGACGGCGGCGAATACGTTGCAGGCGTCTTACGCGGGCAGCCCCACCTCGACTTCCTCTTCGGCCAGCACGACGCTGAACCTGGGGACGCCCACGGCGGCTTCCGCGGTGACCGTGACGGTGACTCCGAATCCGGTCTACCAGCAGGCCCCAGCGGCCAATGGCGCGACGTTCTCGTTCAGCATCCAGCTCCAGGAGACGGCGGGGGTGGCCACCACCATCACCGGATTCACCTTCGGCGGGGTGAGCTACGCGGCGTCGATCGATAAGTTCTTCGGCAGCACCACACTGGCGGCGCATGGCACGCTGACGGCCAGTCTGCAATCGGCCACCATCGTGCCGCCGGCCACGGAGGCTATCGGCTTCACCGGCCGCGACACCAGCGGGGCGACGTGGAGCCGTTCGGTCACGGTTTCCTTCCTGCCGAAGCAGTAGGGGCGGATCAAGCGAAGGGCAGCAGCATCTGCTCGCCGGATTCGGAGGCGCGGCGGTAGTCCAGGCGCGCGGCTTCGGCGTGGTCGCCCCAGGCTTCCAGGATCCAGACCATCTCGCGGGCGGCCTCGTCCAGGGCGTGGAGGTCGGCGCGGCTGTGGGCGGCGGTGTACCATTGCTGCATCATTTCATAGCACTCAGCGAAGCGGCCGGCGTCGCGGGTGAGCCTGCGGCCCAGGCGGGCCCAGCGGCACAGTTCGAGCCACTCGGCTTCGGTGGCGGAGGGACCGCAGGCCAGGGCAGCCTGCGCGGCGGCTAGCTCATCGGCAGCCGGGGCGGGGGAGGGGGCTTCGACCAGGAGGGTGGAACAGCGTCCGCCGAACAGGAGGTCCCAGGCGGGTCCTTCGGTAGCGGTTCCGGTGAGGAGGAGGAGGAAGCGGTGCGCGGTGCAGAACTCGCGGAGGCGGGCCAGGTTGCTGTCGAGCGGTCCCTCCAGGCGCAGGTCAAGCTGGGCCGCCAGATCGCCGGCCAGGGCGGCCAGGGAGCGGCCCGCGCATTCCAGGCGGAGGACGGCGTCGAAATCGGCGCGGAAGGCGTCGGCGAAATCCAGGGCCAGTTCGAGGTTGGGGGCGACATCGGAGCCGGGGTGATCGGCCAGGGCGATGCCGAGCAGTTCGAGGTCGAGTTCGCAGCCGGGAAGGCGCGGCGCGGGGGAAGCGTCGAGGCTGCGGGGCGCTCGGCGGACCCAGCGTTTGACGGCGCGCAGGCCGGCCAGGGACAACTCGGCGACCTCAAAACGCGGCTCCAGGACGCGCGGCGGCACGCAATCGTCGAGGCGCAGGAAGGCGATGCGGACGCCTTCGGCGGCAGGCTCCTTCACCAGGGCGTCTTCCCATTGGGCGCGCGGCCAGCGCGGGGGCATAGACTGGCGGGAGAAGAGCACCAGCACGGTGTCGGCGGTGCGGGCTTCGCGGGCCTTATCGGCGAGGTTCTGGCCAGGCACGAGGCAGCCTTCTTCGAGGAAGACGCGAACGTCGGCGCCGCGCTCCAGGAAAGTGGCCAGGCCGGCGGCGATTTCCATATCGGCCTCCGCGTAGCACGGGAAGACGGTTTGGATCAGAGCTTGCACGCCACCGTAAGACCGTCGCCGAGGGGCACCATGGCCAGGGCGATGCGCGGGTCGGCATGGAGCCGGCGATTGAATTCGCGGATGGCCTCGGTGTCGGGTTCGTGATTGGCGGAGTCGGCTACCAGGCCGCGGCGGAGCACGTTATCGGCGGCCAGCACCCCGCCGGGGCGCAGCAGGGTGAGGGCGCGTTCGTAGTAGGGGAGGTAGTTGGCCTTGTCGGCGTCGATGAAAGCGAAATCGAAGGTACCGGCCTGGCCTTCGGCGAGCAGGCGGTCGAGGGTTTCGAGGGCGGGGGCGAGGTGGAGTTCGACGCGGTCCGCGACGCCCGCTTCGCGCCATGTCTGGCGGGCACGCGTGGTGTACTCTTCGCTGAGATCGCAGGCCACCACTTTGCCGCCGGGCGGCAGGGCGAGGGCCACCCAGGTGGAGCTGTAGCCCATGAAGACGCCGATTTCGAGAGTTTTGCGGGCGCCGGCGAGCCGCGCCAGCAGTTGCAGGAACTGACCCTGTTCGGGGGAAATTTGCAGGGAGGCCTGGGGATGGTCCTCGGTTTCCAGGCGGAGACGCTGCAAGGATTCAGGCTCGCGCAAGGTGACCGCCGCGATATAATCGGCCAATTCGGTGGTGACGGGAGTATGGGAACGGGACATGGCAAAGGTTAATTTTACCCTGCCTGCGGTACGCCCGCCCCGCACTTGCCCCTGCCGGCCCCGGCACGTTCCCGTGAAACCGGTTACTTGCGAATCCCCTCGCGGTAGTGAGAACGGTTATAGATCGCCCAGGCAATGCAGGCGACCACGCCCAGCAGAATAAGGATTTCCGGAATATCCGGGTTCCACATAGACGCCTCCAATTGGGATTATAAGCTCTGAATATGATAAAAGCAATAGCGAAAAAGAGGGGGGCCGGAAACCGAGGCGGAATCGTGTTGGCGGGGGCGCAGCGGGATTAGGCTAAGGGAGTATGAGTGAACAATCGGTGTTGCATCCCGACCTGGCGGGGCGCGTGGCGGTGGTTACGGGCGCCAGCCGCGGGATTGGGCGCGACCTGGCGATCCGGCTGGCGCGCGAAGGCGCCGATGTGGCGGTGGCGGCCAAGAGCGAGCACTCCACCGAGCGGCTGCCCGGCAGCATCCACGAGACGGCGGAGGCCATCCGCGGAATGGGACGGCGGGCGCTGGCGGTCCCGACGGATGTCCGCGAGGAAGATGCCATTCGCAACCTCATGGAGCGCACCATCGCCGAATTCGGACGCCTGGACATTCTGGTGAACAACGCCGGCGCGATTTGGACCCAGCCGATCCTGCAGACGCCGCCCAAGCGGTTCGACCTGATGATGGGGGTCAACGCGCGCGCCGCCTATGTGGCGTGTTACTACGCTTTGCCGCAGATGGTGAAGCAGCAGTGGGGGCACATCCTCAACATGTGCCCGTTGCTGACCGGAGAAGCGTCGCCAGGGAAGGTGGCGTACATGATCTCTAAACTGGGGATGGCGCGGGTGGCCCTGGGGGTGGCCGCGGAGCACGCACGGGACAACATTGCAGGCAACACGCTGTGGCCGCGGACGATCATCGAGACCCAGGCCTCGATCCACTGGAAGATGGCCGACCGCTCGCAGTGGCGGACCACCGAGATTGTCTGCGATGCCGCGATGGCGATTTTCGCGCAGGAGCCGCGCAGTGCGACGGGGCGGCAATGGATCGACGAGGAGGCGCTCACCGTGCTGGCCGGCATCACCAATTTCGACCGTTACTGGTGCGAGGGGCGGCCTCCGGCGAATCCGATTTACATTGACCGGTGGTGACGGATGCCCTGCGCACTGGTGCTTTCGGCAGGCGGGTTGTTCGGCGCCTATCAGGCGGGTGCGTGGAATGCGCTGTCGGGCCGGTTTCGACCGGAGATGGTGGTGGGCGCGTCGGTGGGGGCGATCAACGGATGGGCCATCGCCGGCGGGTGCTCGGCCGCCGAGATCCTGGCTATGTGGCTCGACCCCGCCATGACGGCGGTGACGCGTCCGCACTTTCCGTTTTTGCCGTGGAAGGGCTGCATCGATCCGGCGCCGCTGGAGAAGCGCGTGCGGGACCTGTACCAGCGGTTCCGTCCGCGCGTGCCGTATTCGGCCACGATCGTGGAAGTGCCCTGGATGCGCCTGGTGCGCGTCGGGCAGGACCGGATCGCGCCGGAGCACCTGATGGCGTCCTGCGCGGTGCCGCTGGGCTACCCGCCGGTGCGGATCGGAGGCAGGTGGTATGTGGATGGCGGGGTGCTGGACATCCTGCCGGTCTGGGCGGCGGTGGAGATGGGCGCGACCCGGGTGCTGGCGGTGAATGCGCTGCCGCGGCTGCCGTCGCTGGCGCTGCGGGCGGCGGCTGAGGTGGTGCGGGTGGTGGGGCAGAGGCCGGCCAGGGTTTCGGGGATCGAAGTGGTGGAGATCTGTCCACGCGCCCCGCTTGGCACGCTGCGGGACTCGGCGATCTGGAGCGCGGAGAATATGCGGCGGTGGATCCGGCAGGGGGAAGAGGACGCGGCGGCCAACTGGAGTAGACTCGGGTCATGCAGTCAGCATGACGCGTAACCGCAATTATCGAGCGTGAGGACGACGCTTTTGTGGCATTGTGCCCTGACGCAGGTTGAGGTCCCCGTTGGGTAAACTCCGGGTTCTTTCGGGCTTGGAGGTTTGCCGGATTCTCGAACAAACGGGTTCGTGGTAGTCCGCCAACGAGGCAGCCACCGCGTCTTCACGACCAGACTGCGCGCGGGACGCTGTTGAGCGTCATTCGGCAGTCCGAGATCCCGAGATCGTCGTTTGAGGTTGAATAGAAATCCGTCGGGCGGCTGTTACAGGGCGTACTTCCCGGCGGCCAGCACGTGCCTGGCGATCTGGCGGCCCAAGCCGATGGTGTCGGCGGGCTCGTGTTTGGAGAGGCGGCGCAGGATGGCGGCCTGGGTGCGCAGCAGGTCGCCTTCGGCGGCGGCGGCGACTACTTTGCGGGCGGAAAGCTCCACCGTCTGGAAGGCTTTGACGGCGTAATAGCGGGTCAGAGCGATGGCCTGGCGGGCAGCCGCTTCGCCCCGCGCGGCGAGCAGTTTTTCGGCGCGCAGGATGCACGATTCCAGGGCGAAGACTTCCATGGTGCAATCGGCCAGGGCCGCCATCACTTCCTGCTGGTCAACCAGGGCCATCATGTATTTCTGGGAGGCGGCGCCGGCGGCGAACAGGTTGAGCTTTTTGGCGTTGGCCAGCAAATGGCGCTCGGCGCTCAAGGGGCCTTCGTGCTCTTCGGCGGCTGTGGGGCCGGCCATCACTTCGTCCATCAGGCCCTTGATGGCCGCCAGCAGCGGCAACTGCCCGGCGGCGGCGCGCTTCATCAGGAAGCCGGTGATGATCAGGCGGTTGATTTCGTTGGTGCCTTCGAAGATCCGGTTGATGCGCGAATCGCGGTAGGCGCGTTCGGCGGGATACTCTTCCACGTAGCCGTATCCGCCGTAGATTTGCACCACGTGGTCCACCACCATGTCGAGCATCTCGGAGCCCCACACCTTGAGGATGGAGCACTCCACGGCGTACTCTTCGATGCGCTTCTGGATTTCGCGCGAGGCGTTCGCCGCGGCCGTATCCACACCGGCGAGGGCGGCATCGATCATCCCGATGGTCCGGTAAACCATGGCTTCGCCGGCGTAGATTCCGGCGGCGGCTTCGGCCAGCTTCTCCTGGATCAAGCCGAATTCGGCGATGGTTTTGCCGAAGGCCTTGCGGTCTTTGGCGTAGCGGATGGCGTCCTGCAGGCTGTTGCGAGCGCCGCCGACGCAGGCCGCGGCCAGCTTGAAGCGGCCGATGTTGAGAATGTTGAAGGCGATGTGATGGCCTTTGCCGATTTCGCCCAGCAGGTTTTCCACGGGCACCTGGCAATCGGCCAGAATCAGCGGGCAGGTGGAGGAACCGCGGATGCCCAGCTTGTGCTCTTCGGCGCCCACCGAAAAGCCGGGCGTATTCCGTTCGATCAGGAAGGCCGAAAACTTTTCCCCATCCACCTTGGCGAACACCGTGAACAGATCGGCAAAGCCGCTGTTGGTGATCCACATCTTCTCGCCGTTGAGGATGTAGTGGCGGCCATCGGCCGAGAGCACCGCGCGCGTGCGGCAGTTCATGGCGTCGCTGGCGGAAGAGGATTCGGAAAGCGCGTAGGCGCCGATCCACTCGCCGGTGGCCAGCTTGGGCAGGTACTTGCGCTTCTGTTCCGCGGTGCCGTACCAGACGATGGGCAGCGTGCCGATGCCCACGTGCGCGCTGAAAGCTACTGAGAAACTGGCCAGCTTGCTGATGGATTCGGCAATCAGCGCGGAGGTGATTTTGTCCATCTCCAGGCCGCCGTAGTCTTCGGGGATATCCACGCTCATGAGGCCCAGCTCGCCGGCCTTTTCGAGCAGCGCGCGGGTGACCGGAAAATTCTTGGCCTCGATCTCGGCGGCCGCCGGCATCACCTCGTTTTCGGTGAATTCGATGGCCGTTTTGGCAATCTGGCGATGCTCCTCAGAGAGGTCTTCGGGGGTGAATACGTCTTGCGGTTGGCGATCCTCAAGGAGGAAGCTGCCACCCTTGGCCGCTTTGGCCATCACTGGAATGTTCGTCGCTGCCATATGATTTGTTCCTCTGTTGGATGCTAGTTGAGATTCTCGAAGACGCCCGCGGCGCCCATGCCGCCGCCTACACACATTGTGACGATCCCATGCCGTGCTTTGCGCCGCTTGAGTTCGTGGAGCAGGCCGGCGGTGAGTTTAGCACCGGTGCAGCCCAGCGGATGGCCCAGAGCGATGGCGCCGCCGTTGACGTTGACACGATCCAGCGCCAGGCCCAGGGTTTTAATGACCGCGAGCGCCTGGCTGGCGAAGGCTTCGTTCAATTCGATCAGGTCGATCTGGTCCAGGGTGAGTCCCGCCAGCTTGAGCGCTTTGGGGACGGCGTACACCGGGCCGATGCCCATTTCCTCGGGCAGGCAGCCGGCGTAAGAAAACGAGACGAAGCGCGCCAGGGGCGTCAGGCCGAGCTCGCGCGCGCGTTCGGCGGACATGACCACGGCGGCGGCGGCGCCATCGGAGGTTTGCGAGGAGTTGCCCGCGGTGACGGTGCCTTTGGCGTGGAAGGCGGGCTTAAGCTTGGCGAGGGCTTCGAGTGAGGTATCGGCGCGCGGCCCCTCGTCCACCGTGAAGGCCACCTCGGTGCGGCGGATTTTGGACTTGCCATCGGGCGCGGAAAAGGCGACCGGCACGGGGACGATCTCTTCCTGGAATTTCGCGGCGGCCTGCGCGGCCAGGGCCTTGGTGTGGCTGGCGAGGGCGAACTCATCGGCCTGCTGGCGCGAGATGCCGTAGTGACGGGCCACGCGCTCGGCGGTCAGCCCCATGGAGAGGTAGGAATCCGGGTAGTGCTGCTCCAGCCATGGGTTGATGGAGATTTTATTACCGCCGAAGGGAATCATGGACATGGATTCGGTGCCGCCGGCCACGATGACCTGGGCGCCGCCGCTGCGGATGCGCTCGGCCGCCAGCGCGATGGCCTGCAAGCCGGAGGCGCAATAGCGGTTGACGGTCATGGCCGCGGATTCGATGGGCAGGCCGGCCCGCAGCGCGGCGATGCGCGCCACGTTCATGCCCTGCTCACCCTCGGGCATGGCGCAGCCGATGATGACATCCTCGACTTCCTGCTGATTCAGGGCGGGCACCTGGGCCAGCGCGCCGCGAATGGCGACGGCTGCCAGGTCGTCGGGGCGGGTGGCGCGCAGGGTTCCCTTGGGGGCCTTGCCCACAGCCGTCCGGACGGCGCTTACGATGACTGCGTCTGTCATGCTGTCTCCTAAAAGCTTTGACGCGGAGGCGCGGAGACGCGGAGCAAAACGCGGAGAAGACAATTTGTTTCTCTCGGCCTCTTCCTCCGCGTCTCTGCGCCTCCGCGTCATTTCTTTGCCTCAGTTCCTCAACGGCTTCCCCGTTTTCAAGGTATGCGCGATGCGCTCCTGGGTTTTCTTTTCGCCGCACAGCGAGAGGAAGGCCTCGCGCTCCAGATCCAATAAATATTGCTCGCTGACCAGGGTGCCGGGGGTGACCGGGCCGCCGCACAAGATGTGGGCTACCCAATTGGCCACCTTCACATCGTGGTCGCTGATGAAGTCGCCCTCGCGCATGATGTGGACACCGAGCCGCAGGGAGGCCAGCAGGTTTTCGCCGGGCGCCGGAATATCCGTGCGCGGGAGGGGCGCGGTGTAGCCGCGGGAGGCCAGTTCGCGGGCGGATTGCTTGGCATCGGTCAGGAGGCGGCCGCGGTTCATGGTGACGCGGTCGGCGGGCAGCAGCAGGGCCAGGTGGCGCGCCTCCACGGCCGAGGTGGATACCTTCGCCATGGCGATGGTTTCGAAGGTGCGGCGCAGGGCGCCCATCAGCTCCACCGATTCGTTGCGGGCGGTCTGGTGCACCGCGGCCGCCACATCCAGCGCGCGCAGCAGCATCTCTTTGCAGCCGCCGCCGCCGGGAATCAGGCCGACGCCGGTCTCCACCAGGCCCATGTACAGCTCGGCGTGCGCGTGGCGCAGGGCGCCATGAAGGGCAATTTCCGCGCCGCCGCCCAGGCAGAAGGAGTAGGGCGCCACCACCACCGGGCGCGGACAAAATTTGATGGCCGCGGTCATGCGCTGGAAGGCGCGTACGGCGAAATCGATTTCGTCCCACTCGCCCTCCTGGGCGCTCAACAGAAGCTGCATGATGTTGGCGCCCACCGAGAAGTGCTCGGCATCGCCGCCGATCACGAAGGCCTCGAAGTTGCGCACGGCGTCGCTCGCGGGGGAGCAGGTTTCGGTCACCAGCCGCACGATATCTTCGCCCACCGCGTTCTTCTTCGAGTGCAGCTCCAGGCAGGCCACGCCATCGCCGAGGTCTACCAGCGAGGCGCCAGGGTTGTGCTTCACCACACCGTGGGAGGCACGGAAGGTGGCGATGCGCGCGACGCCCTCTGGCTCGGCAACCGGCCGGTAAGCGCGGGTGTTGACATCGAAGCACTCGTGGCCGCCATGGCGGTACCAGGTTTGGGCGCCCGCTTCCGAAAGGCGTTCGGCGATGGGGCTGATGCGCTCCCCGGCAAGCTGCATTCGCGCGGCGGTTCCGGGAAGGCCGGCGGCATCCCAGAGCTGGAACGGCCCCATTTCCCAGTTGAAGCCGGAGCGCATGGCGCGGTCCACGCTGGCGGCATCGTCGGCAATCTCGGGCAGGCAATCCGCCGCGTAGTTCCATAGCGCGCTCAACAGGCGCCAGTGGAAGCGCGCGGCTTTATCCTTGCGCACGTCGCCGGTGAGCAATTGCGCCAGGCGGCCGGGCAGAGTCTCGGCGTTGCGGGCCATTTCGAGCAAGGGAAATTTGGGCCGCGTGGCGGGAACATACTCGACGGTTTTCCAATCCAGCACATAGCGGATTTCCTTGCCTTCGGCGTCCTTCTGGCGGCGGTAAAAGCCCTGGCCGGTTTTGTCGCCCAGCCAGCGGCGCTCGAGCATGGTGGCGAGGAACGGCGGCAGCGCGGCCGAGCCGGCGAAGTTGGCGGCCACGTGGGCGAGCACATCGATACCCACCAGGTCCGCCAGCCGGAACGTAGCAGTTGGCGGCCAGCCGATGGCGGGACCGGTGAGGGCGTCCACCTCTTCGATGCTGAGGTCTTCTTCCTGCATCAGGCGCACCGCTTCCAGCAGGATGAAGATGCCGATACGG
>DATJRE010000495.1:0-4360 GCA_035505095.1 Bryobacteraceae bacterium
AGCCGATGCCGATCAGATTCTGGCGGTCTATGAGAATCTGCGCTCCGGCGGGGTCGATTCGGCAGCGCCGCAGACCGTGCCAACGCTGGCGCGCGTCGAATGGGAGCACATGCAGCGGGTTATCGCCGACTGCAAGGGGAACATCTCCCAAGCGGCGCGCCTGCTCGGAATTCACCGCCGCTCGCTGCAACGGAAACTCTCGAAATTTCCTCCCGCCCGCTAACTCGAACTGCGACAATTTCTCATTCGGAGGTTATCCAGATCAAGTGGGTGTTCAGCGTCACTTATGCCTGTGCAAGGACGACAGAGCGGAAGGCCGTCTGGAACCGTGAAGGGACTCCCAGAACTCTTATGCAGAGTTTCAACGCGCCCGCAAGTTGATCGCCACGCTGAGTCCGCCGCAAAGGTCCCGAGATCTTGAACCGAAGCCCGCTGGTCGGATGTCTTCGGCTCAGACCGCAGCCCCCTTACCTAACCCGGGCGTAGCCGGAACCAAACAGGCCGGAATCCAAAAAGTTGGAGCCAATTTCGGACCTAATCCGAGTGCCCGTCAACATTGGGCCAAAACGCAGCAAAATTTTCTGCCAGAAAACGACAGAATCCAAACATATAGGTACTGTCAGCTCGTTAATCGGTAGCCTTACCTTTGAGACCTGTTGGGGAACGCAGCTTGAAACCGTCGTCTTGGGAACCAAATTCAAAAACGCCTCCGCAATACCGATCTCAAAGAATCAACCACTTACGCGGTGGAGAGGTAGTTGGAAACCATGGTTTTTGGGGAACCGGTTTTTGGAACCTTTATAGTCATTATTATGTTGGCATTTCTCGGTATGAAGGTGACGAAGTTCATTGCAGAAACGGACTAGCGTCACGTCCTTCAGCTCAATATGGCCATTCAGATCGAACGACAACGGCAGGACGCCAGGCCGGTCATTCTTCGCAGTTGGCCTCGACTCAGCTTTCACGAGCTTTGGCGCCGGATTTCCGGCCGCAACGCAGCGCTGGCGTACCTGACCGACCAATAACTTGCGGGTCCACAATTCCTAGGAATATCCCGGTTCCTTCGGCGTCTGGCAAGCACATGTGGTACCCAGACAATCGCGTGGTCCGGCAGTTGCCGCGGACAAATTCCCGTGCCCGCTGTTGGTCCCTCGCGCCGGAGAGGCGGCGTATTGCGCTATAGTCTTGTGTGAACATTGTGTTCGCTCCTACGAAACAGTGTTTAGGGACCGCACCGGCTTCGCAACCCGGAGCGGTCCTGCTCCGAATCGCCGTGCGCCGCTTCCTGATGGACTCCCTTCCCACCGCGGTATCGCTCCTCATCATCGTGCCCGTCGGCTTCTACAGCAAGTTCTACCGCGGACCTGCCGCCGCTTGGGTGAACGATTCGTTGGGGGGACTCTTCTACGTGGTCTTCTGGTGCCTGGTGGTGTTTCTGGTGTGCCCCCGGTGGAAGCCGCGATGGATCGCCGTTGGCGTCTTGTTCGCCACCTGCCTACTGGAATTCCTGCAACTCTGGCACCCTCCCTTTCTGGAGTTCCTGCGAAGTTACTTCCTGGGCCGGACGATCTTAGGCACCTCCTTTGACTGGATGGATTTTCCATACTATTTCATCGGAAGCGCCATCGGCTGGTATTGGCTCACCCGGCTGGCGCGCAGGCGAACCGCGCCGCGCCACGCCGCCGGATAAAGTCATTCGGGCGTCACGATATCTTTACGCCGGTTCCGTAAACTTAAAACTCCACATGAAAATCCCGATGCTGTTGGCGGCCGGCGCGGCCCTTGTGTCCGCGCAGCCACAAGCCAGTCCAGTCGATTTCCTGAATCACGGCCGGCCCGTCCTCAATGCTCACAACTGTTACCCCTACGAGGGCCAATGGGCCGACCGCATCGGCCGTGCTCTCAGGCGCCCCGTCGTCACCCACGCACCTAAAACCACCGGCTCCGAGCCGTCCCTGCGTAACCATTTCTTCGAACGTGTCCGTCCTAGCGTCGAAAAGGCGCCCGCCCAAAATGACCGCGGGCACTGGCCGCTGATCATCCTCCCTTTCGATTTCAGATCGCTCGATCCCAACTTACTCCTCGCCGTCTGGGATCTTCTCGGCGGGTACCAACCCTGGATCACCACCGCGCCCCAAACCTCAGACCCGCGCGAGCTCGCGCCCTTCGATCCCAAGCCCCTGCTCGTAATCACCGAAGACGCCGATGTCCAGGAGCAGGTCTTCTTCCTCTTCGGTTCGGCGCAGACCGCCAAAATCGCCGGCGCCACCTGCGCCAAACGCCAGCGGCTCGCCGCGACCCTTCCGCCCGACCAGTTACTCACCGGCCCGCCCACTAACTACCGCCGGTTGTGGAACCACTCGTGGGACGAAGTGGAAGAAGGCGGCCAAACCAAGGGCGGCAATTGCACCCCCGCCGATGCCGCCGGCTCCAGGCCCTCGTCGATCGCGCGCACCATCTCGCTTACTGGATCCGCTTCTACACCCTCGACGGCTTCAGCCCCCAGCAGAACCGCGGCTGGAGCGCGGGCTACAACTTCGGTTCCCTCGCGCGTGCCGAAATGCGTTGGAAAGCGGCCCCGATGCCGGTGTCCTCTTCATCGCCACCGATCAATATGAAGACCTCGCAACCTTCAGGAAGGAGCACCACTACCGATAACGAGCCTCTTCGTCTCCGTCCTCCCGGCTCTGCCGGCGCTTTGCCCGGCGGCCCTGGCGCCAACCGATTCCGGAGCGATTCGCGTTCTGGTGGAAGATAAGAGCCAGGCGCCCATCGAAGCCGCCACGGTCAAAGCCCCAATGTAGCCACGGGCGTTGCTATATCGCGCATCAGCGAAACGGCGGTTACGCGTCTTTCTCTACCCGTGCCTCATGGCAATTACATTGTGGATGAGGAGAAACCTGGCTTCGGCAAAACGCATGTTACCGACCTCATACTCGGCGTGGACGAGCACAAGCTCATGCGTGTGAGTCTGGAAATCGCCGCCGTCAATGCCGCCGTGGATGTTTCAGGTTGCCCTGCTGGTTCTGGGAGTGGCCGATAGCACCCTCGATAACTCCACCACCCGCGGCGTGGGCTGGTTTGTGGCCAACGGAAACTATCAGACGCAGAATAACTTCATCCTGGATGGAGTGGACAGGCCTTGACAATAATCAAGGCACCAATAACGCAGTCGCTGTCCGCCAAGGTGGTGTCGGCATCGCCCGAACCCTTCGCCGAATTCAAAGTGCAGACCAACAGTTGCTCGGCCGGGGTCGGGCGCTCCGCGGGCGCGGTGGTCAACGTAGTCCTCAAATCCGGCGGCAACGAAGTCCACGGTTCGGGTTGCCTGCCGCTCAACGTCTCCCTCACCTACGTTCCTGAACCTCAACGGCGGCACGCTGCGTCCGAATCGCGTGGGCAATCTGCGAACCAGCATCAGCCCGGAAGTCTACTGGCGCCCTCGCCCTACGCCAGCAGGTTCAGCGTCGCCTGCGTCATCTCATCGCCCACTTTGACCGTGTCCAGGTTGGCCGCAAACTGATTTCGCGCCTCAATGGCATCTACCGCCGTATTCGGATCCGCCGCCTCCGCCGGATCCTGCGCCACCCGCTGGGCCACCCGGTTCAGCCGGCTTTCGGCGTATCCCATCCCCTGAAAGGGGGTCGAAAACTCGATCATGCACGCCTCCCGGTACCCTTATCGGTCGCAAGCGTCAGTTGCTATAATCCGGCAAAGCAGCCAAAAGGCGATTTATGTTTCGTAACGTGAAAATCTCTCTTGTTTCCGCCGCCCTCCTCCTCACCCTGGCGGCGTACTCCCAAACCCTCCCTCCCGGAGTCCAGAAAATCACCTCGGTCGAAGGCATCAGCGAGTACTCGCTGCCTGACGGCCTCCACGTCCTGCTGTTTCCCGACCCCTCCAAACCCAAGCTCACGGTCAACATGACCTACCTGGTCGGCTCCCGCCACGAAGGCTACGGCGAAACCGGGATGGCCCACCTGCTCGAACACATGCTGTTCAAGCTCACCAAGGGCGGCCGCGACGTGAAGAAGGACCTCACCGACCATGGCGCCCAATGGAACGGCACCACCTCCTGGGACCGCACCAACTACTTCGAAATCATCAACGCCTCGGACGACAATCTCAAGTGGGCCCTGGGCCTGGAAGCCGACCGCATGGTCAACATCCGAATGGAGAAGGCCATCCTCGACACCGAAATGACGGTGGTCCGCAACGAATTCGAGATGGGCGAGAATAACCCCTTCCGCATGGTCTTCCAGCGGACCCTGGAGGCCGCCTACACCTACCATAATTACGGCAAAATGCCCATCGGCAACCGCTCCGATATCGAGCACGTGCCGATCGAGAAGCTGGCTGC
>DATJRE010000496.1:0-17061 GCA_035505095.1 Bryobacteraceae bacterium
TCGCTCATGCGCACCCCCAGCGACGTGCCGAACAGCGCCGCCTCCACATCGTGAACGCCCAGGGCATTGCCGCTGAGCACCGCCTGCACGCAGCCGCGGCGGACCAGCGCCGCCAGCCCCGCCACTCCGCCGGTGTGCACCACCACCGGACCGGCCACCACGATCACCTTCTGGTGGTGTTCCAGCGTCTGGCGCACCAGCGCGGCGGTCTGGCGCACGGCGGTCTCCACCTGCCGCTCCGAAGAGATGCCGTTGGACATGAAGGCGAACGAAAGGCGGTCGCGCTCTTTGGATTCGGGCGCCACGCGGATGCCGCGCAGCCCCACCACGATGCGGTCTCCAGCGCGCAGGTCGCGCAGGCGGCGGCAGAAGGCCTGGCCCTCGCGGACCACGATCATGGCGTCCATGCGCTGGTTCCGCACTTCAATCCATTCCGCGCCCATGCGCACGTAGGTGCGGTGGTTGGTGGTGGAGTAGAAATCCTCCGGCGCGCAGCAGTCGCGCTCCACTTCGGCGAGCGTCGCTTCACCGGTGTCCACGGGCGCGCAGCCCAGTTCCAGAAGGCTGGCCAGCAGGCGCTCGATGGAGTCGTGATCGGGAGCCTCCACTTTCAGCCGCAGGTAGGAGGCTTCGGTATTGGTGCGGCCGACGCGGAACTGCTCCACTTCGAACCGGCCGTGGTATTCCACGACCTTATCGAAGATGTTCTCCATGATGTGGGAGTCGATCAGGTGGCCCTGCGCTTCGACCACTTCCTGAAATGGCATAGAAGTTTCATTGTAACGGAGCGGCTTGCGCCGCTAGGGAGGTCCCCCAGCCGCTACTCCTGCCGGCCCGGCCGAAGGGCTTTTGCTTCTGGGCCCGGGCTTTTGCCCGGCGGGGCAAAACTCTGGCGCAACGGCGGCTATCCTGGCCCGGCAAGCAGGGCGTCTGATCTGTGGGACTCGCGGCCGCGAAGATTCTGCGTTGCCTGATATGACGCAATCTCGGGGTATCGGAGCAACGTCACCGAGCGTAATGCAAATCCGTGCTTTCTCCGAGTGGCCGAGGTTCCGCTCAGAGCAGCCGTTGGCGGACGCTGGGCGTTTATGGGGAGTAATTCTCGATCCTGAGCTTCATTCCACCAAGCCGCCCCGTTTGGGCGTTCAGGCGGGTTTGCGTGCTCTAATCACATGAGTTGTTCCGTCAGGCTCGTGAACTGGGTTCTGTGGTGTTGCAAAACGTCCGGGTTCATCAGGTCCCCACCGCACTTTATCGCGACGGCATCCGCAAGGTCCCTGCGGATGGTTTGGCCAGAGTGGGTTCTTAGAAGGGCCGCAAGCATGCGATAACAAAAATAATCTAGAACATGCCCGCACACATCTCGCAGTACCGAAACGCGGAACGCAGGGTCAAGCTTAGTCGATTTCTTGGAAGTCCTGGCACGCGCCTCTCGCACACACTGCAGAAGAAATACTCTGTCAATTGAGGGCCATCCTCTGCCAGGCGGCTTTATACATCTCAGATTACCTCTCGGAATAACAGAGTCGCCGCGCAACGCGAGCAGAACATCCGCGTGGACAACCCACCTCATCTGCCTCGCAAACTGCGCCAAGCCTTCGGCGATAGACGGTCGTACGGCAATGGCGCGGCGATCGACGCCGCATAGCGTGAAAAAACACTCCTCCACGACGTCGATGGACCAGACATCATTTTCCCAGCTGTAGCCGTATGTGTACAAGACTCTCGGCGTTGATCGAAGACCCCGAACATGGTCGTGATCCCGATCCAGGCAAACAATTGCAAACAATGACAGCGCTGATCGCTCCGTTCTCTATCAAGTCGACAAACTTAAGAAGTTCCTGCTTCCTCGCAACGAGGCTTGAAATGAAAGCTGTGTCTCGCCGCGAGTTTGTCGAAAAGGCTTCGCCAGAAGAGCACGTCCGTTGAGGCCTTGGGCAGTGACCCTCCTGGGTTCGCGCCTCCTTCCACGTACAAGACCGTTTCCGACCTATGAAAGAGATGCTCGTTAGAGATTCCAGCGGGAGTCCTCGTTACGCTCATTGGAGCACCCTCTCCATATCGATTACACGGTCCCCGTACTCGCTGACAATATCCGGTGAGTGCGTCGCAAAAACGAGCTGCGCGCCGCTGTTAAGCTCTCGGATGCTTGAAACCAGTTTCTCCTGCCATTCCACGTGCAGGGACAACTCAGGCTCATCGGCAAGGTAGACCGACGCTGTTCCGAGCTGCAGGAGAGCTTCGCCGAGTATAATGATTATCTGCTTCTCGCCCGAGGATAGATATCTCAGATCGAAGGGCTCGCCATTCTCCAATTTCGCGGTTAGCTCGTTCCTGGAATTAAATTCCAGAGATTTCCGCTTGAACAGCCTGTTCACAATACCCAGAAAATCCTCGATCGGTTTTTCTATTTTCTCCTGATCCAGTTTCATCACGCGCCACTCCTGCTCGAGCATTCGCAGCCGCGACATGGCGAACATAGCCCAACTTCGTCAAGCAACAACTCCTGGCCATCCTTCTGCTTTAGGACCGCCCGCTCCAGCATCTGCAGGAAGCCGTCCATCTTTCCTTCGTACTGCTCACGCTCCAGCCACATCGTCTGAAACATCTCGCCCATCGTCTGCCGCTCATCGATGAAGTTCAAATCTTCCGCGGCCCCAGAAACTGAAACGAAACTCGGCTGATCAAGCAGGGACAGAAATACCGTGTCGAAAAACTGCCAGAGCCTTCTATTCAGCTTATTTGATATGACCGACGCGTACTTGACAAGCTCTGCGCTGAGTTTGGCGAGCTTGATGTCGACCGTTGATTCGTAGGATGCGCTTTCTCCCTCCTCAACCTTCACCGGCGCCCGGTGAACCGAGAGCCACCGCATATTCACCAACCTCGCTATCTGCTGAATGGCGTTCTCGCGGTTGGGATCACCCTCGGAGGGGCGCAGTACACGAGTCCGGGGCGCCAACACATGGATCACTTCTGGCGATCCCGGTTCCGTTACACAATATCGTATTCTAATGCCTGATTCTGTCGGTTGGCGCTGGATTTCAAGCACTGCCTCTCCATGTCCCGCCTCCTCTCCTAGAACAATACTGGTGAGGTCGAACGGAAGTCGTTGGAGTTATGGGCGGTTCGCAGAGAGCGCGCTCGCCAACACATTGACCACGGTTGTCTTACCAGAACCGTTGGCTCCAATAAGGAAATTCACGTCAGGATTGAGATCGAACCTCGCTGTTCTCTCTCCCCATAAGCCGGCAATCTCAACGTGTTTCAGCGTGAACATGGCAACAATATAGTACCAACGCGCGCTTTGGATTGGCGCGATTCACCGTCACACCCGCGAAGTAAGCATTGGGACCCATAAGTCGGCCTCAGTCCGCTGACCATGGCTGCAAAACTCCACCCGTCGTCTAACCCACCCCATCAGAGGGACACCCAAGGAGCGTCGGCCGAACCTCCGTGCGCTTCCGGGTGACATTGATTGTCAAGGTTTCCGGGAACGGCGATCTCAGGAAACCTTCCGCAACTCCTCTCGGATGACACGCCGCAAGGTATCTTCCAATCCGGGCGCTGACTTCTTTCCCTCGATATAGTCGCGCAACACATTGTTGATGACAGTCTGGTAGTTGCCCCCGCCCGCGCGCTCCACTTGTTCGCGGAAGTAATTCAGGATGTCGCAGTCCAGCCGGATCGTGATACGCTCCTTCCCTGGCGGCAGTGGGAGTACCGCGCCACGTTTGCCATTACTGAAGTCGTAAGTCTTCATTGTTTTTCGTATTCCTTCCGTTCGTGAGGTTCGGCCCGTCGCGCGGAGATCAGCCGGATGTCGTCGCCGCGCCAAGTATAGACCACCACCAGAATTCGCCCCGCGGCGTCGGCGCCCACCGTTACAAAACGCCGCTCCATGGGATCCGATTCGTCATCAACGACGGTGATGGCCGCCGGATCTTCGAGCACTAGAGCCGCCTCGGCAAAACCAACGCCGTGCTTGCCGATATTGCTCTCCCATTTTTCAGGATCCCAAACGACGGCCACCATTCAGTGTACAAAAATATGCACACTGAGCGCAATTTCCGAAACTCGCAATGGTCCCTCGCCGCCGACGTCGGTGGGCGAGTTACGCGCTACTCGGACAGAAGGCGGAGCAGGGCGGCGCCCGTGAGCAGGAGCGCCCAAGCCCATGCGGTCTTCATCGGAAATCGAGCCATGCCGTTTCTAAGACCGCGGTGGGCCGAAACCACTACAGCCGGACCGGAAATCCACCGCCGATAGCCCTTCCGGACCGGTACCGCTCCAAAGAGTTGACCGCCGGCGGGCTGCGGGCGGGAAACGCGGAGCCCCGCCGGGGTAGCGCGCATCTATCATGGTAGGAATATGAAAGCTGCTCTGGGTCTTCTGCTTGTACTCTCCAGTACTTTGCCGGCACAACCGGCGCGGACCCGCGCGGTGTCGATGGCGCAACGGGATTCCCTGCACAATTTCAGCGACCAACTGGAGGCCCTGGCACGCCGCGTGAGCCAGTCGGTAGTGCAGATCTTCTCTTACGGCTTCGCCCTGAGCGACCAGGGCCAGAACGGCTCCAACGCCGCCGTCATCACCCGCCAGCGCGCGACCGGGTCGGGCGCGATTCTGAGCGAAGACGGCTATATCATTACTAATGCGCACGTGGTGGAAAATGCGCGGCGCGTGCGCGTGCGGGTGCCCGGCCAACCCGGCGCCAGCGCCTTTATGCAGCCCGAAGGCAAAATCCTGGACGCCAAGATTGTGGGCATTGACCGCGACACCGACTTGGCGTTGCTCAAAATCGACGCCAACAACCTGCCCTTCCTCCCCCTGGGCGATTCCGACCTGCTGCGCCAGGGGCAACTGGTGATGGCCTTCGGCAACCCGCTGGGCCTGGAGAACTCCGTCAGCATGGGGGTGGTCAGTTCGGTGGCGCGGCAGATCAAGCCTGACGACAGCCAGATCTACATTCAGACCGACGCGCCCATCAACCCTGGCAACAGCGGCGGGCCGCTGGTGGATACCGATGGCGAAGTGATGGGCCTGAACACCTTCATCCTCACGCAATCGGGCGGCAGTGAAGGGCTGGGATTCGCCATCCCCAGCAACCTGGTGAGGAACATCTACCACCAGTTGCGCACGGAAGGGCACGTGCATCGCACCCAGATTGGCGTATTCGCCCAGACCATCACCCCCGATCTGGCCGGCGGCCTGCACCTGCCGCGCGACTGGGGCGTGGTGCTCTCCGACGTGACCCCCGACGGTCCCGCCGATAAGGCCGGCCTGGAAGTGGGCGATATCCTGCTCAGCCTGAACGGCAAGCCGATGGAAAATGCACGCCAGCTCGAGACCAACCTGTTTCGCTACTCGGTAGGCCAGAAGGTGAACGTGGACGTGCTGCGGGGCGCCCAGACGCTGAGCATGGCGGTAACGGTGGCGAAACGCGACGACGACCCGCAGCGCTTCGCCGATATGGTGGATCCGCGAAAAAACCTGGTGCCCAAGCTGGGCATCCTGGGAATTGGTATCGATAAGAACCTCGCCGCGATGTTGCCGGACCTGCGCAATTCCTACGGCGTGGTGGTGGCGGCGCGCGGAGGCGATTCGATCTACGGCGGCGACACGCTCTCGCTGGGGGACGTGATCTACTCGGTGAACGGGGTGGCCGTGACCACCGTGGATGCGTTGAACAAGGCCATCGACGCGCTGAAGGAGACCGACCCCCTGGTGCTTCAGGTGGAGCGCGACAGCCGGCTGATGTACGTGACCATGGACCAGGAGTAGGGCTTAGCGGACCGCCAGCCAAGCCAGAAACAGCCCGTCCGGCGCGACATCCTCCCAATAGGAAATCGGGCGGCTGGAGACTTGTTCGCAATGGCGCGCCAGCAGCCGTTCCAGCTCTTTGCGGCCGAACCATTTTTCCCATTCGGGGGTTTCGAGGCGGCCCCATGCGGCGGCGTTCTTATCGATGACGGCGATGCGCCCGCCGGGCTTTACCACGCGGCACATCTCGGCAACGGCCTGGCCGATTGCGACGGCGTGCTCCAGCGATTCGGTGGCATAAGCGGCGTCGAAGAAGGCATCTTCGAAGGGCAGCTCGGTCATGCTGCCGCGGCGGGTGTGGATTTCCGGCGGGACGAACCGCAGCATCTCCGCGGAAAGATCCAGCCCCCAGTATTCCGCGGCCGGCTCCTGCTCGCGCAGCACGCGCAGGAAGCGGCCCTTGCCGCAGCCGATATCGAGCACGCGCTTGCCGGCGAGGTTGCCCAGATGCTCGCGGATGAGCTTGACGTGGTAGATGCGGGGGTCGATGGTGGAAGGGAAATGCTCTTCATCCGCGGCTGCCTGGTCGAAGGAGGCCTGAATGCGGGCGCGCAGCTCGGGAGTGAGCTGCTGCGCGGCGGGTGGGGAGAAGAGACGTTTCCAGTGCATGGAGCGGGGCCCTCTTAGAGGACGTCTTCCACCTGCTCGGGGAGCGGGCCGGTCATGTCCCGCAGCTTCTCGTACAGGGCGTCGTAGAGGGCGGCATAGGCCTCGATGCCGGGGTCTTTCCTGCGTGGCTCGGCGAAGGTGCGGCGCATCTGGCGCACCGCCACCAGCAGGAGCTTCAATTCGTCGTCGTTGAAACCGAACGCTTTCGCCATAGCAAAATCCATAACAGCCCGAGGGCCATTGCGGCACGGCTCACCCATCGGGCAGCGCGCATTTCGAGGCTATCCCACGTCAGATCCACCGTGCAGGGACCGGCGCAACGCGGCTCCACTACCAGTTGACCCAGTTTATCGCCCCACACGCGCCGCGGCACGCCATTTACACTGGCGTGCCAGCCCTCATCGTAAGTCACCTGCACGGAGAGCAGGTACTCGGGGCGCAGGTCGGCGGTAATGGCGGCTGCGCTCTGGCCGCGCCACACCAAGGCGGCGGGCGGCAGCGTGGGGTCGCCCAGGGCCGCCAGATAGGGCTTCAGGGGCTGAGTGTCGTAACCCGGCGGGCGCACCGCGGGCAAGTCCGTGGCGCGGACTACGTGCGCCAGGCCGGGGCGGGCGCGCGGCACCTGGTAGAGGACGTCGCCGCCTTCGCGCCACAACTCGGGCAGGCCGGAGAATTTCTCGGGATGCGCGTAGGGGTGGTAGACCTCGCGGCTGTCTTTGGCGCCGCCCACGACGGCATCGCATCCGAAAGCATTCAGCCAATCGAGGGCGGTCTGCTGCTTATCGCCGGCGTAAATCTGGAAAATCACGTCCTGCAGAAAGTTGTTGCGCTCGCCGTTGTCGAAGCCGCCGGTCAGCATGGGGGTGTCGCTGAAGGCGTTCATCCAGAAACCGATGGAGCCGGGAGCGAAGACGCGTCCCTGCGGGTGGCTGGCGAGCCAGTGGGAGATTTCGTACTCCACGGTGGATTGGATGGCGATGGGCTTCTCCATCTCGCGGGCCATGCGGTGCTGGTGCAGCCAGAGGGGCACGGCGGCCACCAGGAGGGCGGCGAAGGCGGCGCGCGGGCGCATGGGTGCGGGAAGCGGGATGGCTGCGGCAACTCCCGCCACGGCCAGCCAGAAGGCCAAGTCCATTTCCAGGTGGTAGCGCTCCGGCTGCGGCAGGACGGCCGCGTGGAAATAAAAGGCCGCCAGGGTGATGAAGGCGGTGCTATAGAGGAAGAGCAGGCCGAAGCGGGCGGCGGGCGGAAGGTGAAGGCGCGCCAATCCCCAGGCTGCCAGCAGCAGGCCCGCTGCGAAGGCCGCATCCATCACCAGGTTGGCGACGAAGCGCCCGCCCACCAGGGGAGCGTTGGCGCGGATGGTGGCGATGGTGGAGGGCGTCATCCACGGCATGGCAAGGGCGTAGGCGTAAACGCCGATCGCGGCGGCGGACAGCCAGCGCACCGGCCAGCGCTGCTTGCCGAAACCGGCCAGGAGATAGGCCGAGAGCGCCAGCGACAGGGCGAAGGCGCCGATCCAATTGCTGAGCACCACCGCCGCCACCGCCAGCGAAGCGCCCACATAATAGATGGGCCGGCGCTTTTCGAGCGCCACGTGGACCATGCCCACGGCTAACGGCAGAAACAGCAGCGCGGTGAGGTGCGGACCCTCACCGTATTTCACCAGGGTGCCCAGGCGGCGCGGCGCGAACCAGCCGCCGGCATCCGCGCGAACCACGCGAATCAACCAGCAGGAGGGCGAAAGCAGCGAATAGCCCAGGCCCGCCAGCCACGCCGTGACGCGCCCGGCGCCCAATCGCCAGGCAGCCCAGAAGAGCGTCACCGGAGCCAGCGCGTAGACCAAGGCCGTGACTGCGTGATACGCAAGCGCGGGCGAAATGCGGCCGATTGCGGCCACCGCCGCCACCGTAAAATGCAGCAGCGGCGGATAGCTATCCGGGAACGGGATGCCGCCATACCACAAGGGGAACCAGTTCAAATCGCCGAAGTGCTCGCCGATGTAGCGGGCCAGGCCGATGAAGGCGGCTTCGATGGACCCCATCTCGCGGGTGTAGGGGATGAAGAACAGCGGCAGGGTGAGCAGCGCGTTGATGGCGAACAGGGCCGCGGCCCCGGCTGCCGTGCGGGCGGCTTGCGGAACCTTCATCGCGTGACGCCGTAGAAGCGCGCGGCGGTCTCACCCAGCAGTTGCTCGCGAACCTCCATGGGGCGCGCGCCGATGGATTGCGTGAAGGCGGCCAGGGTCTCTTTCCAGGTGTGCTCGGGAAGGCAGGCGGGCCATCCGCTGCCGAACATCAGGCGCTCGGGGCCGAACACCGTGAGGGCGTATTGGACATAGGGGCGCAGGTCCTGGGCACGCCAGGGAGCCGGCGCGATGCCGATCAGCCCGCTCAATTTGCAGCAGACGTGCGGAATCTGCGCAGCCGCTTTCATGGCGAGGGCCCAGGCGCCCCAATCGCCTTCGCCATCGATCACAGGGCTGCCCAAATGCACGATGGCCATGCGCAGCGACGGGAAGCGTTCGGCGATCCGCGGCACCAGGGCCAGACCTTTCCAAACATCCAGCGTGAGGTTGCGCCGCTGCAATTCGCCCAGGTATTCGGGCAGGCCGGCGGCCGGGCCGGAGGGGCGCCAGCACAGACCCAGGAACCGCGCGTCGCGCTGATACTGTTCGAGCAGCAGCGGATCGATGGCATCCGCCTCAATCACCACGCCGCGCACGAAACTGGGCAGCCCGCGCACTTCCGGCGGCTCCACGGACGGTCCGCCGGGCGGGCCGGTCACCAGGATGGAGCCATCGAAGCGGTTGCGGCTCAGAATGGTATCCAGCGTGGGAAGCGGATAGCGGGGAGAGAAGGAATGGTGAGCGTCCAGGCGCAAATCAGAAGATGAAGGAAAGGCCGCCGCGGAAACCGCGAGGCGTCTCCACCAGAAGCACCTGCTGCCCACCGGCGGCGCCGATGGGAAGATAGCCTTCCGCCAGCAGGTTGCGGAGATCGGCGGTGGCTTCCATGCGCCAGGGCAGCACGGAGGGGCCCGGAATGGGCTGCCGGATGTAGACGTTCAATCCCGGCTGCGGCTGTATATCTTCGGTGCTGTAGATGTTGCCCGGCATGACAAAACGGCGGTCGGTGGTCCACTGGTAGCTGGCGATCATGCGAGTGCCGGTCTTGGGCAAAGTGGCCGACAGACGCGTGGTAGCGGTTTGCCGCCGCCGGGAATGGATCATGGAGCGCAAATCGTCGGCGCTACCGCCGGAAAGATCGCCATCGCGGACGGCAAGGCCGCCGGTGGACCCGTAGATCACCGTGGCGCTGAGCCGGTCACCCACATTCTGGGTAGCCGCGGCGCTGAACCCGGCGCTGGCGAAATTGCCGGCGTTGAAGGTGGAGCTATTCGAGAACAGGTCGGGCAGCACGTCGGCGCCGGAGAACATTCCGGCCGGGGCCACCATGGTAATCGCGGCGTTGCTGACCGCTTCGCGATAAGCCGACACGCGGAAATTGCGCGATCCGGCTTTACGCGAATAACCGGCTTCGAATTCCTGGCCGCGCTGCACCGTGGAGTGCCCGTCGCGCAGGGCCACGCGTGGAAACAGCGCCAGCGCATTCAGGTCGCCCTGCAAATCGGCATTCTCCTGCGACTGGGCCGCGCCCAGATCCGGCCGGGCGTTCCCGGAAGTGTAAGCGAAGTCGATTTCCCCATCGCGGCCGGTGGCAGTCACCAGGCGCACGTAGGGACTCAAATAATTGAGGTGATCGACAAACGCCACGCTATCCATGGTGAAGCCGTACTGCACGGAAACATTGTCGGAAAGCTGGGTGTGGTCGGCGAACCCCACCGCCATGGTGCGCATGATGGGCATCGCGGATTCGTTGCCCGCCAGCGCGGCGCCCAAGCGCAGCGGCAGCATCAACTGGTGCATGGTGAGCGAGACTTCGGGATCGCCGCCCGCCATGTTCCGGCTGTAGCTGGTGCGGAAGGCGGCAGCCGGCGCCCCGGTCTGCGGACCGTAGCCCATGTTGCCGCTGACCTGCAACGACCCATTGCCGGAAAGTGAGGTCGCCATGGCGAAGGCTGTGCCCAGGTCGGCTTGGGTTCCCACCGCGGTGCTCAGAGTGCCTTCACCCGCCGAAACCTGCAAAATGCCGCGGGTATCGGAGAAAACCGCCGATTCGGTGGTGCGGCTGGTTCCGGGCGATCCGGGCGGATCGGTGAAACGCAGCACCGGCCGGGTGACCGAAGCGCTGCGCAGCATCCACTTCCAGTCGTCGGTCATGGGAGTGGGATTTTCGAGTGTCGGATAGGAAAGCTGGATGGTGCTGAAGAGGCTGCTCAGGCTGACGTGCAGCACGCTGCGCATACCGGGCTGGACCAGGATATCGCGGCGCAGCGCCGGAACGAAGGTCAGCAGCATCACGCGCACGCAGTAGGTATCGGGCGTCAGGCCCTTGAACTGGAAACTGCCATGATCGTCGGTAACCGCTTTGCCAAGGACGCGGTCGAGACGCGTATAGAGCAGCACCGTGGCGCCCATCTGCGGCACACCCAGACCATTGCTGACGGTGCCCGCGATGGCGCCGGACAATTTGAGGGCGTTGGCTGCCCGAGCCCCATCGGGAAGCAGAAAAAGCGCCGCCCCGAATGCCAGAGCGGCTACCGTTTTGTGCGTCGTGAGGTTCAACATCCGAACGCGTCTCAACGGGCGGATCAGTTCCGCCAGCTACTAGGTTACCGTAAATTGAGCAGATGGGGTAAGGGTCTGTTTCCGGTTACGGTCGGTAATTTTCAGCCTTATCGTGTACTTACCTGGCTCTAAGCCCTTCAGCGGATAGAGTTTGGCGATGGTTACCTGGGCCGGCGAGGCATCCGGAATTTGGGAGAGGTCCTCCGAAAAATCGAAGATCTGCTGGTTGCTCCCATCCCGCGTTAGTGTGTATTCCACCTGTCCGGAGGGCTTCCGGCTGGTATCGTCGCTCCCGAAGTTGTACACCTTCATGTAAATTCCGAGCTTTTCGTCGCGCTTGAAGATGTCATCGACGCGCGGCCGCACTTTATTCGAGCCGATCACGAACATGCCGGAGCCGATGGAGCGGTCGGGCACATTTTCCAGCACGTCGGCCAGAATCAGCGAGCTGGAGCTCAGTTTTTCGGGATCCATCTGGGGAACCGTGATGGCCATCTCGTAGTTGTTCATGTTGCCGCCCACCAGGTCTTTCGCCACCACATTCAGACGGTACATGCCGGGCTTAAGCGGCAACTGTTTCTGATAGATGGACTTCATCTTGGCGTAATCCTGCAGCATGCTGGGCGGGCTATCCACCGTGACGGTGTCCTCAAAGGGACTCACCGCCATGCGCCGGGTCAGGGTGGTGATCCGGCCGTAGATGTTGACGATAGCCTTTTGCACGCCTTCCTTGGAGGTGAATTGCAGATCCTTATTATTGAACTGCAGGGTGATGAAGGTGAGCACCGAGGCATCCGTCACCGGGAAATAATCCACCCGCACGCTCATCGGCAGAATGTTGTAGCTGATGCGCGAGGTGACCGCCGCTTCGAGGTCCGGGAACTTGATTTTGGGGGCTTGCTGCAACTTGGCGAACTGCTCGATGCGGTTGAACTCGTTCATGCTCTCGGGCAGGCCGCCGAATGGGGTGCCCAGGTGGGTGCCGTCGGTGTTGTTGAAGCGCTGGCTCTTGTCGGAAAGGCCCATCTGCTCCATCAGGGTGAGGCCGGCGCCGGGAACGTACAGCAGGGCGTCCTTTTCGGAGGGGTCGCTGGTCATGCGGTATTCGCCCGACATGGTGGTATCGACGAACTCGATAATAATGTTGTTGCCGATGCCATCGATGTAGCGGTAGCGCCACTGCTCGAAGGGGTAGGTTGAAGTTTCGCCGCCGCCCTCTTCGGGAGGCCGCTCGTAGGTGCCGCCGGAGGGGTGCGAATCGATTTCGTCGGGCGGTCCGAAGGTGATGTAAATGCGGCCGCGGTCGGTCTTCCAGCCGGGAATGCCGGAAGCGAAATGCTCGTTGGCGTAGGCGATGCGGCGGTAGTGCTCTTCTTTGAACTCGTTCTCTACGGTGTCCGGGGTGGGGTCGCGGCGCAGCCAGAACTGCTCGATGAACTGTTCCCGCTCGTCGTCAGTCTGTAAGCGTTTGAAGGCCGCCCGTTCTTCATCTGTGATGATATAGGCGACATCTTCATTGAGCCACTTGCGGTAAGGGGTTTCCAGCTCTTTTTTGAGCTTCTCCTCCCGCTTCTTTTGCTCCTTGGGGGTCAGCGGCTTGGCGACCGTCTCTTTGGGCTTCCGGACTTCGATCTTGTTGGAATTCTGACTGGAGCTTTGGTCCTGGGCTGCGGCAAAAAAACAAATCGCAGCGGCCAGCGATACGCAGAGAATCGAGACGCGTGTAGCTTTCATACGGCGCACTGCTTCCTTCGACAATTCCTAAAAAATGGCTGACATCTATTTTAGATCGAACAATTTGGGGTGGTCAATCCCGTGAACCGGCGGCACAGGTGTGCGGGGGGCGGCGCAGGCCCAAAGGGCTACCCTAAAGTTTTTCGTGTTCCCGCCGATAAGTACAAGTAGTGATGCGACTTTCACCATCCCGCCCAGCCGGGTTCCCGATCGGCGCCATGGTCTTCGCGGCCGTCCGGACGGCTGGCCTGGCAGGGCTGATTCTTGGTCTGCGTATGGGCTTGGGGGCCCCGGCGGCCGCCCAAGTGGGTCCCGTGGAGTCCTGGCGGACGGTCGAGAGCGTATTACCGGCCCTGGCATATGGGGCCTCCTGTTCCTCGGAAATCAAACTGCACAATCTCAGCGACCGGCAGGTGACCGTGGAGGTGGAAGGCCACCGGGCGAGTGGGGCGCTGGTCGGGCTGGAAGGACTGCCGGGCAATACTTTGCGCCTGGCGCCACACCAGCAGGGGAAATACAAGCTGGCGATTCCCGAGGAAACCACCGATGCCTGGGTGAAAGTCCGCGAACGCAGCCCGCCGGGAATAGCGCCGGCGGTTGCCGTCAGCGCCCAAAGCGAATGCCTCTCGGGCGACCAACTGCGCAGTGTGCGCCGCGACGTGGCCTTTCCGCAGCGCAATCCCTGGTTCGATGGGGAGGTGGCGGCTCTGCCGGGTGGGGTGGTGTCGCTGATCAACACCTCGCCCGCGGGGGCCTTGGTCCGGCTGTGCTACTCGATGGGGAATTTGTACTCCGTGCCCAGACGCGATGGGCGCGCGGGCGATTGGATGCCGATTTGCAGCCAGGCGTCCGATCTGCTCATTCCGCCATTCGGGGCGCGCCAGTTTCCGGTGGAGCGCGACGGCAGCTCTTATTTTTCGCTGCGGACGGCCGGCCAGGCGATCGTGCTGGAGATGCTCCGGCCGCTGGACGCGGATATTAAAATCTACCGGGTGGATTCCAGTATTCGCTTCGAAGGCGATCCATCCGAGGGGGCTAAACAATGAGGGATTCCGCCGGAACGCGGTGAGGGCGCGGGCGAACTCCGCCGCGTCCCGGCGCCTGGAAGACTGGGGTTATCGGTTCAGCCGGTTACTGCGCCGCGGGCGGTGCCGTCTCCGGTTCTTCTTTCCCGCGATGGCAGGTGTAGCAGGTCACGTAGGTCTTCTCCGCGCCATCCGGAAACTTAGAGTTGATGTCATGCACCATGGTGAGCATCATGCGGGCCACGTTTTTCTTGGGATTGGCGTCGCTGGCCCGGTCTCCCTGCACATGACAGTAGTCGCACCGGACGCCCAACGCCACGGTGAACGACCGCATGGCGGGCATGACTTCATCCGGCTTCAAAATTTTGAGGTTCTTGGGGGCTGGCATCCCCTTTTTCTGACCGTCCTGGGGCGGTTGGGCACAGATAGGCAGCAGGATCACGAGTGCAATCAAAACGCGCATGAGAGTAATGATACAACTTCAGTCCTGGCCGCGTGGGCCGGGTCCCTAAAAAAATTCGGTTTCGGCGGCGGCTGCGAGGGAACGAGGTAGGGCCTGCGGGTGAAGCGTCTCTTTGCGGCCGCGTTTCTCTTCCGGCTTCCCTGCCCCGGGGTTCCAATCCACTCCGGCCGCCCGGGCGTTCACTCCGCAGACCTTCTGAAACGGCCGCTTCGCCGCGCCGCCGTTGTCTTTCCGCCGCCGCCCGGTGTATGCTGTGGCAGTCCATCACTCCGGAGGGGAGGGTTTTTCATGTCGGATTCGCCGAAGTCGGATACGCCGAAGGCTCATTCGGGAGGAATCAGCCGGCGCGGTATGTTTAGTGCAGTGGCTCTGGCGCCGCTGGCGGCGGCGGGCCCGCTGGCTCCGGCGGCCGAGGCTGCCCCCATCGAACCGCTCCCGGATTTCAAATACGATATTGAAAAAACCAGTGGCTGGGTAGGCGAAGGCGGATCGGCCAAGGAAGCTACGGCGGAGGAGTTCCCGGTTTCGCAGAGCATCGCGGGCGTCTCCATGCGCCTGAAGCCGGGGGCCATTCGCGAACTGCACTGGCACGCTCTGGCGGCCGAGTGGGCCTACGTGATTGAGGGCCGCTGCCGCACGACGGTGATTGCGCCTAACGGCCAGGCCGAGATCGACGATTTCGGGCCCGGCGACACCTGGTATTTCCCGCGCGGGCACGGCCATGCCTTGCAGGGCCTGGGACCCGGCGAATGCCACTTCCTGCTGGGCTTCGATAACGGCCATTTTTCGGAGTACGGAACTTTCAGCATCACCGACTGGATCGCCGGAACGCCGCCCGACATCCTCAGCCGCAATCTGGGGCTGCCGGCGTCCGCGTTCGCGCGGTTTCCGCGCAAGGAAGTCTATATCGGCACGGGGAAGGTCCCCGAGACGCCGCTGGAAAATCTGCGCAACGGCGCGCTCCAGCCGGCGCAGATGTCGCACAAATACCGCCTCGACATGCAACCGCCCAGAGTCTTTCCGGGCGGGCGGGAGTACGTCGTGTCGGCCAAAGAGTTTCCCATCCAGACCACCCTTACGGCGGTGAAGATGGAGCTGCAGCCGGGCGCTCTGCGGGAGATGCACTGGCACCCGCACGCCGACGAGTGGCAGTATTACGTGCGCGGCCGGGCGCGCGTCGGGGTGTTCGGCTCGCACGCGCGGCATAAAATCGAGGAATTCGGGCCGGGGCAGATCGCCTTCATCCAGCAGGGCCACGGGCATTACATCGAACAGGTGGGCGACGAGCCGACCGAACTGCTGGTTCTCTTCAATCATCCCGAATACCAGGAGATTTCGCTGGCCGGCTGGCTGGGCGCCAACCCGGCCTCGCTGGTGGAGGACAACTTCGGCGTGCCGCGCAGCGTGGTGGACCAGCTCGTCAAACGCGAAGGCGGCATCCTAAGCCGCAAGGCGTAACCGGACCCCGTGCGCACCAGCCTCTTCGACCTGTTCAAGATCGGCATCGGTCCCTCCAGCTCTCACACCATGGGTCCCATGCGAGCCGCGCGGGCCTTCGCGGAGCGCCTGTCGGCTGCCGGCCTTCTGGATGCGACCGCCGCGGTGACCGCGGAGCTATACGGCTCGCTGGCGCTGACCGGCATCGGACACGGCACCGATCGCGCGGTGCTGCTGGGCCTGGCGGGCGAACGGCCCGAGGAACTGGACCCGGAAGCGGCGGCCGCGCGGGTGGACGAAATCCGCGCCAGCGGCCGCCTGGCGCTCCTGGGCACCCACGCGATCCCCTTCGAAGAGTCACGGCACCTGCTGTTTCATAAAGACCTGGTGCTCGCCGGGCACCCCAACGGCATGCGCTTTTCGGCCGAGCGCGCGGATGGGTCGCTGGCGGCGCGCGAGGTTTATTTTTCGATCGGCGGCGGATTCATCCAGCGCGAAGGCGAGCGGCCGGCCGACCAGGCGCCGCGGACCGCGGTTCCCTACCCTTTCTCGAGCGCCGCGGAGCTGCTGGAGACTGCCGAGCGCGCCGACCTGGCGGTGTGGCAGCTCATGCTGGAAAACGAAGCCGCGCTGCACGGTCGCGAGGCGGTCCTGGCCTACATCCGCAAAATCTGGACCGCCATGGATGGCGCCATCGACCGCGGCCTTTCGACGCGCGGCATTCTGCCGGGCGGGCTGAATGTGCGGCGGCGCGCGCCCGCGCTCTATGCGCGCATGAGCGACTCCAACGGGCGCGACCCATTCCGCGGCATGGATTTCGTCAACGCTTTCGCCATGGCCGTGAACGAGGAGAATGCCGCCGGCGGACGCGTGGTGACGGCGCCCACCAACGGCGCGGCCGGCGTGATTCCGGCGGTGCTACGCTACTACATGCAGTATCTGGCGGACGGCCTGGAGACCTGGCCGGATCACGGCCTGGCGCGGTTCTTCCTCACCGCGGCGGCGGTGGGCGTGCTGTTCAAGGAGAACGCCTCGATATCGGGCGCCGAGGTGGGCTGCCAGGGCGAGGTGGGCGTGGCCGCCTCGATGGCCGCTGCCGGACTGGTGGCCGCGCTCGATGGCAGCAACGCCGAAATCGAGCACGCCGCGGAAATCGCCATGGAGCACCACCTCGGCATGACCTGCGACCCGATTGCCGGCCTGGTGCAGATCCCCTGCATCGAGCGCAACGCGCTGGGCGCGGTGAAGGCCATCAACGCCTGCCGCCTGGCGATGCAGGA